>DATFCN010000185.1:0-24008 GCA_035253045.1 Nitrososphaera sp. | reverse complement strand
GTCGTGCCTCTAAACATCTCTCTTATGATTAGAACTGCCCATTTTTTACCTATGATTTTGAAAGTTGTTTCAATTGGGCATGACTTAAGCTCAGGATTGTTGTAGATAATTTCTATCATTGAACACTCTCTATTAGTCAATGTCATCCGATCTCTCCTTGGTGACTAAGTATGGATCTGGTTACGTCAGACTTATAAACTATCATTTTGATACCAGGTATACAATTGAAAGCACTGGCGAATACTCAAGACAGATACAGCACAATAAGACTACAGCACTTTTAGTAGCTGCCCAAACATACAGGATATTTGGAATAGCCTTCTTATGGGGAATGACTCAAGGAATCCTGGATCCGGCTTTTGCGATACCTGCGGGTATAGGAGATATCCTCATAGGAGTGACAGCTATCCCTTTCGCTATTTTTCTATGGAAGGGGTATAGTTGGTCAAAGTACGCCGTAGTAGTGTGGAGCGTACTAGGCATCGCTGACCTGGTCAATGCTATAACACTTGGTGTCATAACCAATTCTGACTTTGGATCTCCTATGGTGACAACATTTCCCGGGATTTTGGTTCCTACCGTGGGTGTACCGTTGGCGCTAGCCCTCCATGGGATTGTGTTGTACAGACTAAGGAAATGGTCACCAATCCAAGCACACAGCTGACCTCTTGAGGCTTAACACGAGTATGTAAAATAGGATGAAGCACTATCAGACAAGTCTTCATCCTCCCACATTTTTCTTACACCTTGTGCGGGTAGAAGTAACAGGCTACTTTAATGACCTTGGTCTTACTTATGCGGATTCAAATAAATCTTATTTGTCCAAACCCTGACGGGCCTCAATGCCAGTTAAGTTATGTTTCAATTTTGAAGTTTTTTCTGCCAGAATTTTGGGCCCCCTAAAAATAACAAATGGTTCGAAGGGTGGACAGACTGGCTAAAAAAGAGCAACTGGGAGGAGCAAGAACTTACTTATGGCTCCAAGTCGCTTTCTAAAACGCTAGTAATGTAAGAAAAGTACGCAGGTTCGCTGACTAGATATTCGGATACTTTTATCTTATGTTTCTTTGTGTCTCGGTGCTGCTTTGCAAGGAATGAGTTGCCGAATACTGCGTTACATTCTTCACACCATGCAGAGAAGTTCCTTCTGTATATATCAGGCTGACAGCTCGGCATTATTCTACATGTTTCGTAGGCTTCTCTTCCTTTAAGTTTTGTTATCTTGCTCTCAAACGTGTGGATTATTAGACCATGACATGAATAGTCATCATATGCCATACTCAATTCTCAATTCTCAGTGTTAACCATTGTGTCGGCTACTGCGTAGAACTCGTTATCATCCCAATCTTGTTGTTACTGTTGTTTGGAAACCAGATATTTCCCTCATTGTCTGCATAAATGAACCGAATTATTGTTCTTGGAGTTGGCAAGTCATATTCTTGAATCGTGTTAGCACTTTGGTTAAATTTTCCTACCTTGAAAGCATTAGTCATGCTGAACCATACATTACTGAAAATATCAACCCAAATCGCATAAGGGCCAGAGCGTGGAGTACTAGTCCCATATTCTTTAAACTCATTTGTTCTTGGATCGAAGCTGCCTATCTTCGCAGCGTCATATTCTGTGAACCATAGCTTGCCATTGCTGTCTACTGCAATTCTCCTTGTCCCGCTATTGTTAGTTGGTGTTGGGTATTCAGTTATTTCACCAGTCTTTGCATCTACTTTACCTATTCTGTGACCAGTTAGTGCAGCATACCAAGCATTTCCTTGAGCGTCAACAACGATACCATAAGGCGATGAGGCTCTTGTTGGCGTTGGAAATTCATCTATGGCGCCGGTAGTCAGATTCAGCCTACCAATCTTGGAAGCTTCAATTTCTGTGAACCATAATACTCCATCGCCCATAATAGGAGTGTGAGGACCTGAATTTAGTGTTGGTGTCGGAAATTCATCAACCTGCCCAGTTTCAGTATCAAGTTTTCCAATCTTTGAGCCGGCCATTTCAGTGAACCATACGTCACCGTTGCCATCAACTGAAAGGCCATGAGGTCTAGACGAGGGCGTAGGAATATCAAATTCTTGAAATTGCGCAGTCGTTGGGTTGAACTTGCCTATTTTGTTGGTATTTATTTCTGTAAACCACACAATCCCATTTCTCTCATCAACTACTATGTCGTGGGGAGCTGAGTTTGGGGTTGGCACTTCCCATTCTTTGACTGAAATCTCGGCCTGCTGGGCATAAACATTGGGCTCAGTAAGGAACAACATAACAATAACAATGATGATGATAATAATGCTGCTCCTTGAAGGGACAATTGTTAGGGCAGTCAAGGTTCTCCTATAACTTAGTATATACAAGACAGTTTAATTATCTTTTTAGATCGGGTTGCATATCATACATTTAATCGAGTTCATATTGTGAAGGTTTTCCTTAGTAGTCTCCAGAATTCTTAAGCACTAACGGTTAGACCCTCTTGGAATTATGATAGTTATACTAAAAAGGGCCTCTTGACAAATTAAGATCATCTTCGAGGTAACAATGTTATGTCTCATGGGTCAACATTTGATAAAAAAGACCCAACCAATGATTTCACGGTGGCAACAAATTCAAAAGACATCTTATCAGTAGGACCCGACGAATCGCACCGGCAGTCTGCTACAATCGCCATTGCACTAAAGTTAGATAATGTGAAGAAAGTTTTTGAACCACGCTCAGCTTCGGCCAAAAAAATGGTAGTAAAAGCACTTGATGGTGTCAGTTTTGAAGTTCGGCGAGGAGAGTTTGTCTCAATAGTTGGACCATCAGGAAGCGGCAAATCCACACTCTTAAACATGATCGGGGCTCTTGACAGACCCACTTCAGGAAAGGTCTTCATAAATGGACAGGATATTTTCCTGCTAGATGACGCTGGGCTCTCTGATCTCAGAAGCCGACTGATTGGATTCATCTTCCAATCATACAATCTTATAAACAGAATGTCTGTCCAAGAAAATATCGAATTTCCAGCAGTCTTCTTAAAAAGATCCTCTCCTTCTTCTTCCTCCTCCTACTACTCTGATAGCCATACTAGGGCTCAAGAATTGCTCGAAATCCTAGGAATTAAGGATAAGTCAAAGCAAAAGCCTGTCGATCTAAGTGGAGGAGAGCAGCAAAGGGTGGCCATTGCAAGAGCTCTGATAAATGACCCACCTTTAGTGTTGGCAGACGAGCCTACAGGGAACCTTGACACCAAGACTGGAAGGGAGGTGTTTGATCTTCTCAAGATGTTGACTGATAGGTTTGGCACCGCAGTTGTGATGGTTACACATAATCTTGAACTGGCTGGTATGACTGATAGGTCGATCTATATCAGGGACGGAAGAATAGAGAAGGAAATATTGCATAAAACCAAATCAGAGATAGATCTACCCTCTGCATCTGCAAGTACTAACAAGGATATTATTGATTCTATGGAGGAAGCAAAGTAAAAGTATGAATGTCGCTAAGACGTTCAGAATTTCATTCAAGGCACTTGGAGACAGAAAAATCAGGACTTCTCTGACAATTTTGATGGTGATCGTAGGAAGTAGTCTAATGGTAACGCTCAACGGCATAGTGGCAGGGCTTAGCCAATTTGCAACAGACGTTTT
Organism: Nitrososphaera sp.; assembly: GCA_035253045.1. GTDB lineage: Archaea > Thermoproteota > Nitrososphaeria > Nitrososphaerales > Nitrososphaeraceae > Nitrososphaera. The sequence goes on along the minus strand of DATFCN010000185.1, from coordinate 20,376 downwards.
CAACAAACTTGCGCCAAATATACTGTTTATTACAAGCATTCCTACAGATGGTCCTGGACGTGGCGATGATAGCACAGGTAACAGTGGTGGTGGTGGTGGTGGTGATCCAGCTTCATTCCTTGGTCAGGGGCTAATACCAGTTCCTACGATAACACTTGATCAAGCTGTGGCAAATAGACTAGAGTCGTTGCCACACGTAAGCTCGGTTATCCCATCCTATCAGGGAAGAATCACCATCGCTTTAAATAACAGATCCCAGGGCGCAAGTGTGTTATCAGTGCAGCCCGAAAACCTCAAGATCATTGCACCCGCCTTGGAATTTACTGAAGGTTCTGCTATAAAATCAGAAGACGAATCAGCAATATATCTTCCCTCTTTGATTGCCAACAACCTGCAGACTCAGCTGTCAGAAGCAGCAGGAGCAGCACCTATAGTCGACAATAATAATATTGGTTCGGCTATGGTGGCAATGTTAGGACACCAAGTAAATGTTACCTATACTTACATCGATCTTGCTACTGCATCTAGACAGTCACACTCTGAAGTATACACTGTAGCTGGCATAATGAAGCCTGTAGGAAATCCAACGATTGACAGAGCAGTCGTATTTAATCTTGAGGCAGGCAACAAACTCTTTCAAAAATCCGGCAAGTATGATTCGCTTTTTGTAGCAGCAGAAAGCACAGATCATGTCACGCAGGTTGAAAAAGAGATACGAGACCTCTACGGCTCAGATATAGGGATAACAACTTCACAGGCAATACTTCAATCAATTGGGGAGTTTACGGCTGGCTTTGGTACTGCTATTTCAAGTATTGCTCTAGTAGCCCTCCTAGTTGGCTCTGTTGGAATAGTTACAACCATGTATACATCGGTCACTGAGAGAACTAGGGAGATAGGTCTTATGAAAGCTATTGGCGCGAAAAACCGAAATGTTCTTGCCCTGTTTCTCACAGAGTCAGCCCTAATTGGGATTATTGGCGCAAGCATAGGACTTGGCGTGGGCGTGCTTGGGGGGTATGGTGTTTTGTCTCTTTTTGCTTTGAGCAGCATTGGTCCGTCTGAATTGACACCATACTATTCCTGGATCGACCTTGCCAGAATATGGGCATTGTCGCTGGGATTAAGTGTTGCAGCGGGTCTCTACCCCGCCTGGAAGGCATCCAAACTATCGCCAATAGTAGCGCTAAGACGGGAATAGAAAAGAAGAAGAACAACAACTCTACGATAGAATGCTACAAATGCATAAGAGATATAGATACTAATGAGGCTCAAGCTGCTACTAAGCAGGCTTGGTGCCAGTCCCCAAAATTAGCTCTCCGGTAAATTTTACAGGGCCACCTGATGGGAATATCTCACTAAGAGATTCAATAACATCCTTCTTGATTGCCAGCTTCTTGTCTTCAGGCATTTTGGATAATAGCAGGACTAAAAATCCGGTCACTTCTGTCATACCCTGCCAAAGTTGTTCTGGTGTATCTGTTTGAGCCACCGTCGCTTCAATTTTTTCAGCATTAAAGTTCGAAAATGCAGCTTTCAAGAAATAATCACGGAGCATATCTACCGTAGATATGCTAAACGGTCCTCCAGATACTCCAGGAGGTGCTGTTTTTGATGACAGCATCTCCAAATTGGGGGGAGGTACATGTTTAGCTATTGTCTTCATCACTACTCCCATGACAGGCGACCTATCTAGAGAACCCCAGACACTGACAGAGGCTTTCCCTCCAGGCTTTAAGACTCTGAAAAAGGCCTTGAGTGCTTTTAATGGGTCTGGCATGAACATAAGTCCGTTACGACAGACTAATGAATCAAAAGTGTTATCAGAAAACATAGAGAGGCTTTCATCTTTAGCAACTTGAAAGTCCACTACTTTAGTAAGGCCCTGAGATGCAGCTTCTTCCTTTGCCACCTTTAACATTTCTGGACTCAAGTCTACTCCTACGACTCTTCCATTTTGACCAAGTATTTTTGCTATCGCAAGTGCAGGTTGACCAGTGCCTGTGGCGACATCAAGTACTGTCTGTCCAGGTCGGATTCCAGCCGACCTTATGAGCTGGTCCGATACAGGACCCATCCATCGGAGCATATCTTTTCCGTACTTTTTCCACCCCGGCGCTGCTGCACTCCATTCCATGCGCGCGCGATGTCTTATTATTTCATCGCTGGAATTACTCATTGAATAATTTCCCCCGGACTTATTCTGCTTCTTTCCCTCTCAAGACATCGGGCACTTGTACTCGATCCATGCTTTGAACAACAGATGGCATGGGGCATGGGAATCAAAAACTCGATCGCTATCCTATGGTCTATAGTAATTGTGCTTCTTTTAGTCATTGTTATACTTTCCTTTATGAATATATTTCAAATAGTTCAAAAGCTCGGCTAAACGATCCATGCTTTCTGCCGTACATCCACCCACTCGGAGTTAGAGCATAATTTCGTGATTCTCGACTGTTTGAAAGAAAGATTCGTGGGTAAGATTCGTCTTGCCGTCTTGCTCTTCTTGTTCTGTCTGTTCTTGCCATATCCTTATCTATTTTTCACCTCTGAACGAAAGGTCGTGGATCGAAAACCAGCCTTAATGAACTTATTTTCCCATCATCATTCACGTGGAACCATCCACATACAAGCACTGTTACTTGCGGCGTGCCAACATTCATTTCGTATAGAAGGCAGACATCTTGGCCATCTACGAATACCTTCTTGATGTCAAATTTTGGTAGGTTGAGGTGTTCATTATATTTCAGGTATGGTTCAGCTTTATCAAACGAATTAAGAGGCGACATGTACGATATGTCATCGCTTATGTAACTTCTGGCCGATTGAAAGTCCCGGCGCTCTATCAAAGCCTGTAGATACCCCATCACGATTTCCTTTGCACTACTTTTTGTAGAAGATTCATTCTTTTGCATGGCATTCCTTCAGAAGCATTGGATTTATTTTCTCGTGAGGTACACCTTCCGATTTAGGGAAACTTAAATTTAGGCTAGGCGAAAACTGAGTAGTGGACTCGAAAGACTTTCAGTTGCTTGTAGCGCTATATGGTAATGCACGCCAAAGCTACGCCTCATTAGGCAGGCAAGTCTCGCTGTCTGCTCATTCAGTTCGGGACCGGCTCAATCGCTTAAAGACCAAAGGAATCCTGCAAGGGTTCATGCTATCAATAGATTCAACTGTGTTTGACTGCAATGATCTCCTGTTATTCTTTCATGACGACTTCCTACGCATGAGTATACTAAAAGCGTTCGCAGCACCGGATGTATCTTGGGTAGTGTGGAAAATGGATGGACAAATGATCGTACGGCTCTGGACTAAAAAAAATGAGCGTGAAGCTTCAGACAATCTCGCCAAAATCCTCGGTGTTAGACCTTCAGTGCAAGCTCATCCACCACGCAAGAAGAAGGGTACGCCGGTTTCAATCACGGACCTTTCAATAATGGATGCTCTAGTCGACGATCCCAGAGTGCCATTTGATGAAATTGTAAAATCCACAAGGCTAAGCCCTAAGACTGTACGCAAGCACCTTAATCGACTCTTGGAGACTAAAACGATATCTGTTGATCCTATTCTCGGCGCACTTACAGAGTCAGGCGAGCTGATATATCCACTGGCGGTTGCTGGAAAGGTCAGCATGGACGACATACGAAAAATAATGGGCGAGACAGCCCAAATACGCCATACTCTCGAGCCTCCGATGAAATATTTGCTTTGCAAAGCAACCTCCTTGGCTGATTTGATAACTAAAACCCGCGAGCTGGAGAACGTTCAGGGGGTCGAGTCTGCCACCATATCCCTGAATCGAGAGATGCTGGTCTCCTTAGACCTCAGACACTCTTTAATCAGAGAGGAAATAAGGAAGAAGATGAAAAAGAAACAAATGGACTACGCTGCACCGATTGAGGTTCTACACAAAGGATAAGGTCACCGTTTTCGCTGGCCGCACCTTTCTTTGTGACTTGGTCTGAAAAGCAAGTAGTAGATCTATTTTGTTAAAGAGGTGCTTTTGGTTTCTTTATGTCTCTCGTCTCATTTCCCTCTCTCCTTTGTGTTTTAGGTTTGAATTTGTACTGCATTTTCTTAACGAACAGGTTGAAGCATGCTTACCCTATTGCCTTCAGTATCAAAAAACGATACATACAGTCCAACTCCTGGTATATCCATTGGCTCACCAAGCACCTTACCTCCTGACTTTTCCACCTTCATCATGTGTTCGTTAATATCCTCTACTGCTATAACCACTGAGGGATATTGCGCAGGTTTGTCATCAGTTTTCTGAAAGAAACCCCCATTTATTGCACCTGGCTTTTTTGGCCTGCCATTTTCATCAGAATCAGTTGTGGTAGCTAAGACATAATTTCCCATATCTTCACCGAATTGCTGAGTTCTCCAACCAAAGACATTGGTATAAAAGTCAGCTACCCGCTTTCTATCCTCCGCGGGCATTTCGAAATGAACTACGGGATTCATGCTTTACTTGCCCCCGAATACGCTTTCTTTAATTCTATGATATCAAATTTTTTCATTTGAAGAAACGCTTCAGTTACTCGCGCTATTTTTTTCTCATCTTTATCCTTCATTATCTCGTCCATAATAGCTGGAACAATCTGCCATGACAGCCCATACTTGTCTTTGAGCCAGCCGCACTGCTCGGCTTCGGGAACTGCAGAAAGCTTTTCCCAGTAGTAGTCAATTTCCTCCTGGGTATCACAGTGCACCATGAATGAGATGGACTCATTGAACTTGAATAGAGGTCCGGCACTTATGGCCATAAATGGCTGACCAGACAGTTCAAATGAAACGATGTCGCAATCACCAGAGGGCGTGTCGTGGATTGTTGTCGCATTCGTTATCTTCGAGTTCGGGAATATGGAGGCATAGAAGTTTGCCGCCTCTTTTGCTTCTTTGTTGAACCATAAATGTGGTGTGATTTTTTGCTTAATCACCTTATCCATGAATGCCCTATTGTAAATAACGTAAAAAGGGATTGCTCCCCAAGGGGAGGTTGTTGACATTCCGAATTAGCTAAGGGTTGAAAGGTAGCGCTTCCCGATTACCATAGAACCTTTCTAAAAAGAAACGATAAAGGAGCGGGCCCCGTCGGGATTGCAGTCCTGCATGCATTCGGGTTCTACTGCTGATCTCTAAACGTTATGTATCAATCAATCATAGTTGCATCTGGAGCAGTTTTTTTATCCCTCTTCCTTAAGCCGTTTTCGGCGAGCAAGTTCTGCCACGCTGGGAGACTCAAGTCCAAACGATCCTGTCTTAACTTCACCTGCGCGCTCATACGAGGCAACAATGACCCCACTTGGCGAAATCTCGCCTTCAATAAATTTGAATCCAGCTGGAATAGTACCTTCTGCAAACAATCGCTTGCCTTTACCGAGAGTAACTGGGAATATCTTTAGCCAGAGTTCGTCGACCAAGTCGTGCTTTAAAAGAGTCTGTATGAGATTACCGCTGCCATGGACCTGTATTTCAGGTCCGTCCTGCCCCTTTATTCTTTTAATTTCTTCCAAGACATCCCCCTTGATTAGTTCAGAATTGCTCCAATCAAGCTTTGTAAGCGTCTTTGATGCCACGTATTTCTTTGCGTTATTGATTCTGGCCGCAAATGCATCTTTACTATCGTTCACATACGGCCAGTGAGCTGCAAATATTTCGTATGTTTTTCTGCCAAATAACAAATCAAAGGGTTTACCGATCTGCTTTTCCATCACTTTGCCAAGAAAGTCATCAAAGTATCCTGCAACCCAACCTTCGTGCTTGAAACCCCCAGTAGGATCTTCCTCAGGACCGCCTGGAGCCTGCATCACGCCGTCTAGAGACATGAATGAAAGGACAATTAGCTTCCTCATTTTTTATTTCCTCCTGTAAGTTGAGCCAGGCAAAAAGTCAGTCGTGATCTTCAAGTCCTTGACCAGCAGGTTGTCGAGTATTTGCGTCACATTTTGCGAGTTTTTGTTCATGCCCGACTTATGTCAACTGATCTAAAAGACATTGCTCCCTAAGGGAAGCTCTTCTTACTTGCAATAAGCGACTCGGTTACAAGAAAGCATACGACATCGCAACAGAGCCGTGCCAACCAACACCTGTTGCCACGCCCAAACAATGCGGGGGTCATTGATGGCCCAAAGCGCTAAGAATTCTTATTACAGATATTGGTTACCAGCCTTCAACTATTCAGCAATAAGTTCATGAATACTAAGATTTTATAGTTCATCGGAATGCGTTTCTCGTACGATTGGCGGGCCCGTCGGGACTAGCAGTGATATCGCTTCAAAAAGCGGATTCTTTTCTAACTTTTGAATGTACTGAGAAGCTAAGAAGGTTTCCGCCACATTACGCCTGAGGGAATTGGATAAAAATGCATTTGAACGGACAATGTTCTGCCGCAAATATACCGCTTATGAGGATAGGCGGCGTCCTTTTCCTTCCGACTAGTCCATGTGGGCAGGGTCATATTATTTAGGAATATTCTTCACTTTACAAAGAATACTAATAACACAGTAAATTGAAGAAATTAGCAATTGTGAATAGAACCTTTGCAAAATGGTTTGTTTCAAGCAGATTTGCTAAGAGTTTGGCTGTATTAGTTTTTGTTGCTGGTATGGCATCTATGTCACTAGAGTTTGCTGCAAGTAGAATAATAATTCCTGTTTTTGGCAGTTCGATTTACACCTGGGGCAGTTTAATCGGAGTAATATTGACAGGATTGAGCTTAGGTTATCATATTGGAGGAAAGCTGGCTGACAAAAATCCTAGCTTTCCAAAGTTGTGCTTAGTAATTTTTTCTGCGGGGCTGTATCTGATATTTATACCATTCATAGCACCTACAGTTACAAGTTCTTTTCTTCAACTTGTATCAGATAGCCAATACGCCTCCCTATTTGCCGTTTTTACGCTTCTTATTGTACCGACCTTTTTGTTAGGCATAGTATCGCCTTATGCAATAAAATTGGCAACCACAAGGCTTGCTGAACTAGGAAATGTGTCTGGAAATCTCTATTCACTTTCTACCATAGGCAGTATAGTTGGCACATTTCTTACAGTATTTATTTTGATTCCAACAATTGAGATCAACTATATCATATTTGGCCTTGGTGTAACACTGATGTTTGCTTCTTCATTATTTGGCCTTGCACGATATCCAAAGATTCTGGCACTTTTTGTAGTTGTATTGTTGCTCGTCTTTCCTTTCATTAGTTTCTCGTCTACAGGCACTGTAATTGTGCATACTGGAACGCTTGTATACGAAAAGGAGACATTATACAGTCACTTAGATGTAATTGATCGTGGTAATATTAGAACTCTGTACCTTGATGGCAACATTCATAGCCAAATGTACAAAGATAGGCCTGAAGAATTGGTAAACACATACACAAAATATTTCCATTTGGGGTTCCTTTTTAATCCAAATGCCAAGGATGTCTTATTTATTGGCGGCGGAGGCTTTTCAGGTCCAAGGAATTTTTTGAGTATGTATGCAGATATCCATATAGATGTAGTCGAGATAGACCCAGACGTTATTAGTGCTGCAGGTAATTACTTCAATTTACCTTTTGATAACAGATCTAGGCTAATGATCTATAATGATGATGCTAGGAATTTCTTGTCCAAAACTGAAAAAGACTATGATTTGATAATCTTAGATGCATTCTCGAAAAATTACGTTCCATTTCACTTGCTAACTTTGGAGTATTTCCAGCTTTTGGATAAGAAATTGACACCAAACGGCGTTATTATTTCCAACAATATTGGATCAATGAATGGTAATAGGTCCGACATTGTTAGGGCAGTATACAAAACTATTTCCCAAGTTTTTCCTTCAGTTTATGTTTTTCCAACTGAGAATAATTCAGGGAATTTGCAAAACATTATGTTAGCAGCTACAAAAACTCCGACTGATTACAGCAAGGATGAACTAAGGCAGCAGGCATCAAATAATTATTACAGCAGCAACCATAATTCCAGTACTGCACTTGCTGACCTTGACTATTTAGAACATCTGTATGACGCAGAATTGGAGACTGATGACGTACCATTACTTACCGATCAATTTGCTCCTGTCGAGATACTTATCAATCCTATCACCAATGAACCATATAATTTGGAAAATATTCCAACTAAAGGGTCTAATGATATTTCATGGATTGAGAATGCGAATTCCATACAGCTGATTCTGCTAACTGTTATAGCAGCTGTATGGATTTCCTATACAAAGAGAGAGTGGAACAGAAATCAGAAGACGATGAGTAGTCCATAATTATGTGCTCTAGGTTAACTCTTTTAGAAATAAAATGATATGAAAGATATCCTAAAATTCTATAGGGTAGCGGCAAAATCAAAAAAAGAAGAAGCCTACGGGATTTACGAGCCCGTGAGGATTAGACGCGTATGATTATCTGACTCATTGGACCGTGAACTGATATCACTCAAAAATAGGATTTGTTGCTGGTTTAAAACTCAATAGTAGTCAAAAAAACTTTTGTAGGAAGGGACGAAGCGGCTCCAAGAAGAAGACCTCCTGGTTTAAGATAAAGTGCGACTATTGTCAGCATGAAGTTAACTTGAGGTACGCTATGAGTAGCGGCTTGGCTAATTAGTAAATAATGTTAATTATACAATCTATCACGATGTCGATTAATGCTGTTTTTTATCACTGACGATAGCCTCTTTGTGATATCATTCGTTCCTCCGAGCTTGATGGAACCGAGTTTTTACACAATCAGATTGATTCTCTCTTTTTTATGCTACGTAGACTAGCCCTTCTTGCAGCCAACACCCCCTGCCAGAAAAGCTTTCGTTTTTTTTCTTCTTCGGTCTTTAAGTTTTCTTCCTCCTCCTCTGCTGATGTCGTCAATATGATACCCTTCAGGTAAAAGGACCCTATTTACTTTGTTGGAATTAAAAGTAGTAGATTGATGATTTTTGAATGTGTTATTCTTATTTTGACTAGAATTAAATACTTGATAGCATTCTAACTTCCTACAGCTAATAGATGTGAAAAACTCCGTCACAGTTGTTAAACGGCAGAGCCGCAGTCAATTAACTTTTCAATTGCTACATGGCTCGGTTATTGCCTTGTAATGTATCATAGCGGACCCATCGAGATTTGGGCAAATAAAAATTCATTTGAATCCAATTCTGCAACTATGTTTAGCTAGAGTAGCATCTGACACAAAAACTAGTTGAAATTCATATGTTTCTCTTTGATTTTTTGTATAAACTTATAAGCATTACTTTTTGCAAAACTGCTGTATGTCTAAGAATATGACACCTGAAGAAGTGCTCAATTCAATAGTCGAAGGCATCAATACAAGGAATCTAGATTCTCTCATGGCTCTCTATGAAACTGATGCATGTTTTGCCTCTCAACCAGGACAACTTGCTAAAAGCCCAGAAACTATACGCCAAAGCCTACGTAGTTTCATTGACCTAAATGGCAAATTGGACCTCAAAGTAAAGAGGGTGCTTCAGTCAAGTGATCTTGCTCTTGTAATTAGTGAATGGTCAGTCAGTGGAACTGGACCTGATGGTAAAGTTGTTAATATCGCTACTAAATCTGCAGACGTTCTGCGTCGACAAGCAGATGGAACGTGGTGCTTTGTTATAGATAATCCTTGGGGGACAGACTAAATTTGGATCTTTTCCGATTCTACTCATATTTTCACTGAGCATATAATTGGATCATGCTAATACTGACAGTTCTGCACTCAGATCACTCTCTCTACTCAGCTTCCTGTCAGGATCTGTCAGCCAGGAGTATATGTCTTCCAAGATGTAATCGGGAATGGGACCAATTACTTCAATCCAACTATCTTCTCCCATGTATGTCAGAAGATGTCCATGACCCGGATATACTATTATGGTGTGGTCAGGATGGTTTAGATCTATCAGTTTCTGTTCTAGCATGAACGCTTGCGCAGGCGGCTGTCCTAAATCATGTCCACCTTGAATTATCAGAATGCTAGAGGAGGAGAGATTTCCAATCACACTTAGATTGTCAAGTTCTGCTATAGATCTCATCATCGGTGGACACCCCGCACCACCTAGATATGGGCATGATCTATCCTCAGTATCTACAAATATTGATTGAAATCTCTGCTCAAGGAAGTCCCTGAGGGTGGTGTCGATTTCTATTGCTTCTTCTTCTTCGCCGCCACTGCTGCTGTTGATTTCTCTTGTCTCTAATCCTCCTACAAATTGATAGTTGCCAGTGGTGTCATTTCTTACTACCAGTATCATACTTGGAAGCAGAGGCTCATAAGTCCAATAGGGTGTATTCTCAGTTGCTGCAACCTCAGATAGCGAGACAAAGCCATCGTGGTTTATGTCCAAGACTTCCTTGGTGTATTGCAGGGTAGTGTTTACCATTTGTGTATGTATAATATCGCCTAGTTTGTCAGCTCCAGTAGATAGCAGTAAGACATTCTTTACAAATGGATTGGCAGCAGCCACCCTTGTTGCGATCCATGATCCTTGGCTCCCACCTAATACTGAAACGTTGTCTTTATCCACTTCTGGCTGGTCGACCAAAGTATGCAGAGTCTTGTTTGCATCGCTAATTAGGTCATCCATTGTCTGGTTATACCAGAGCTCAGGGTCTTCTATAGTGTCATTTGCTCCAATTGCTCTTTTGTCATAACGCAAGACAACAAAGCCTCTTTCAGAGAAATATTCTGCTATTTGCTTAAAATCTCGACTATCTGGCGGAATAAACTGATCCTTGTCCAAGGGTCCTATACCATGAATCAAGAGAATAGCAGGGAGGGAACGGTTAGCTAGAACTGGCATTGTCAGCTCTGCGTCAGTCTGTACTCCATTCCCTAAGTCTATAGTCAAATCTTTGTGCCTAATAGTCTTGCTGTTGCTGTTTTCCTGTGCAGTAGTAGTAGTACTGGTAGCATACACTCCATTGATAAGAAAAGAAAAAACAAGCACGCAGCTCAGGGTTAACGCCATAATTATTCTTTCAATTATTTTATTTTCCATGCATCGGCATATGAAGCAATGGTAAATAAAACCTTCCCGGCCCTGTGTCTTTGTTGATTGACCTATCATCTCTGTTGTAATAGTTGTCTTATATCTGCAACATACCTTATCGAACTTATTTTCCCATCATCATTTACATGGAACCATCCACATACAAAGGTGGTCACAGGCGGCACGCGATAAGTTAAATCATAGAGAAGGCAGACATCGTTGCTATCCGCGAACTCCTTTTTGATTTCAAATGGTGGTAGGTTTGCATGTTCCAAATAAGTCGCATATGGCTCGGCTTTCTTAAAAGATATTAGCTTTTCAGGACCAGGAGCCACGACCGATATGTTATCGCTCAAGTAACTTCTTACAGTCTTCCAGTCTTTTCTCTCCAAAGCCTGTACTAATTCCGTTACGGTTTCCTTTGCACTACTTTTTTTTGCAGATTGATTTTTTTGCATAGTACATTCATGTCCGAGCGAGTGTTAATCTTGGACGTTTACATAGACTCTATCTCGATCGATTGTACTACAATGTAAAGTTATTACATGATAGAATTTTCCGCAGTACTACATTTATTTTCTCATGTCTCACGCTGCTAAAAAAAACTATTACTACCTGCCCTGCGCTTAGACATCCTTTTCTCCTGTTTGTTATATCGACAGCCCTCAAAATACTTCAATTCTGATAACTAGTGAACCTTTGGTAACCTCAAATCGAGGCAAGCGACCTACAGTAGTCATTATTCCTTCTTCCATGACATGCCTAAGAAAAAGAGACCATTTCTCGCCCATGTTGTGAAGAAGGGTAATAACATATACATCTCCATTAGCTTCAACTTCATAGCGTGCAAAACCTCCATAATTACATAGTAATTCTAGATATTGGAGGTATGATTTAAGGTCTGTTTTTTTGAACCAGAACATAAGAAATTCTTTAGGAATCTTAGCTCCTATTTCACGAGCCTTTCTAATCAAAGCCTCATCTTCAGTCGTCTCAAGAATCCCCTTTATGGCTTCTTGCCTAACGGTGATCATGTCAAATTTTTCAGTATATCTATCCCATTGTGAATATTTAGTTAGAATTGTGGATATCAAAGCACCAACAGTAATTCTCTTTGAATTTGCATCCTTTTGAAGCAACTCATCCAATCCTTTTGATAATCTGACAGTCCTCAAAACGGTCTTCTTATTTTCTCTGACCATATGTGGTCGGAGCCTTGTGACCAGCACAAAATCATTTAAACTTTACAGAAAATAGAGAAAGATAAAAATTACAACGACTGAAGGGCTTACCAAAAAGAAAGTCAGACTCATTAACAGGTCAATGACTTCGGAGTTCGGGTAACCTGGTGGGACACAAACAGGATTTTGAGAGAGAAGTTACTCCATCTCTAAGTTATACGAATATCGCACTTATGCCACCTGCATCCTAGGTCTTTCCGACTTTGAGGTATAGTGGCCATATTACCTTTCTTTTCTTACTAACTTTATTTCTTCCCCCCCATGCATATTCTAGACTGTCGCGGATTTCGCTGACTGGATCATACTTATTTTTCTCGATAAACCTCTGGACGCTAGACCAACTACGGAAGTAGTTTACCAGTTCCGATAGATTCCAGCTTAGCTGTATTTGAAATTCAGGCGCTGGTATTTGCTCAAAGGGAAAAGGGATTGTTTCATATCTGTCCTCAACATACTTTCTCTCAGGGGGCCAGTACTTCTCACCCAAGATATCTTCGTACAACTTGTGCGTAACCTTGTCTACATCTGAGGAAATTGTGTGAAGACCATATGCCCAGGCAGCTAAAATACCTCCTCGGTTAGTTTTACCATCTTTTCTCCTTCTCAAAACTCTCCTTGCTTCACAGTAAAACCTGTCAAAATCAAACCAGTGAAGCGCCTGAGCAACGGTAATTAGGTCTACGCTATTGTCTTCGAGCGGTGTATTTTCTGCGTGAAATCGTCGATATGCAATATTACTTTTTTGCTGTGCATTTTCTAATTGTCTCACGCTGATATCGCTGGCAACTACTTCCTTGAAATAATCTGCGAGTACAACAGCGGCCTGTCCGTTTCCTGTAGCGCAATCCCAAGCCAAGTTCTTCTCGTCAACTAGACCAACAATAAACTCGAATAATCCACGGGGATAGGTAGGTCTTGAACTTGCATATTCCTTGGATTGTGCCGAAAACAAGTCTTTGCTGGATGGCGACGAACCTTGCGATCCCAATGAGTCTGTATAAAATTATAAGCAATCAATCACTTATCATTTACTACATTTCCTTTGGTAGATATCAAGGGCAAAAGATATATCGTCGTTGGATATAGCCACCAGCCGAGAATCTGTTTGTGTATTCTAAACAATTATTGGTTGGAGCGAATCATTCTCCTTTTTGATAGCTCTATGAGATCCCAGGTAGAGTTGAATGCTATATCTAAACAACCTCCTTTCTCTGCAGCATCTCTTGCATCTCTCCTACCAAGTAGAGTTCTTGACATTCGGAAAGATTATGCTAGACCGCTTTGACAGAGTCTTGCGGTAGGTGGATAGAATCCTATCGCAGATTTAAAAACTATTTTTCGAATTATGTTTGTTGAACTGTCGTCGATGTTTGAAGGTTAAGCTATGCCAAAAATCCTCATACATTCAAATGTTCTGCTTCTTCTTCCAATCCACTATATTCTCATTTAGCGGTGGTGGAGGACCTGAGAGGTCTACTCCAAATGCTTTCTTTGCATACTCACGAAATTTTATGGCCCATGGATGCTGTGAAGTAGCATATTCTTTTAGCATATTGGCAAGGTCATCTGTTTCTATACTAACTATATTAAGATCAGGAGCACCGCTGCCTGGGGGACTCCGCTGAATCCAAATGGTTTCGCGGGAAATGCCAGCGATTCTGTAGAATTCATCATGTTCTTTGGTATTACCGTTTTCCTGTGCAAACTTCTTTGCTAGTTCTACTCCTCCTGGAAGATAAGGTAATGCTAGGCAGTAGTTTACCATTTCTGCAAAGTCATAGAAAGAGGATAAATATAAAAGTAAATTGCAGTGAATGCCAATTTCCAAAACGTGGACTTCATTTTATTATTATGCAGTTATAATGACCAGCAATTCTGTAGAATTTAAAAAGTCTGTTTTGTGTTATTATGTTTAATCCTACAAAATACGTTTTCAACTCTGGACAGGAAGGAAAAAACTGAATTTATGTATGTAATTATGATTTATCAGTAGAGTAACGTATGAAGCAAGAATCTAAAAAGACAGCAATTATTACGGGCAGCGGCAGAGGTATAGGTAAAGAAACAGCCACAATACTAGCAAAAAATTCAGTAGATGTAGTTGTTTGTTCTAGGACTCAAAGTGAAATAAACACCGCTGTAGAAGAAATCAGCAAGATAACTAGTAACTCGGCTGTTTTAGGTATAAAGTGTGATGTAAGCATACCTTCAGAGGTCAATTCTCTTGTCAAATCCGTAATAGAAAAATTTGGAAGCGAGACTATAGATATTCTTGTAAACAATGCAGGAGTTGCATTTAACAGAAAACTAGTAGATGTATCGAATGAAGAATGGGATCAAACAATTAACAGCAATTTGAAGGGTGCTTTTCTTTTTGCAAAAGCCGTTCTTCCATATATGATTTTAAGGCGATCAGGAGTCATATTAAATGTCAATTCAGGTGCTGGCAAAATGGGTTTTACTAATTTATCAGCTTACTGTGCAAGTAAATTTGGACTTGTAGGTTTAGCAGAAAGCCTAGCATTAGAAGTGAGCGAATATAGGAATATCAGAGTGTTGACAGTATTTCTTTGTGAAGTAGCAACAAGAATGTGGCAAGAGTATGATTTTAGTTATTATCAAAGAAATAAGACCAAAATGCTTCAGCCTAGGGATGTGGCGGTAAGAATTGCTGAAATGATATTTGATTCTAAGACCTACAAAAATGGAGATTCTATTGAAATGTACAACAATAATTTATGAATCGCATAAATGGCGATTGTAACATATTCGCTAAGCCAGTTGAGTCATAGTTTGAACCTTGATTTTTTTCAAAGATGCTATCCGGACTAGCAATGATTAATAGACCGTTGTGATTGAGTTCATGAAAAGTGTGTGTTACGACATATGAGATGCGAGAATCCTGTCATGAATCAGATCCTTGATGCTTACAAACCAATGTGGTCGCTAAATCATGCCATTGCTCTGATGGGTTGGGACTTTGAGACTTACATGCCTAGAAAAGGCATGGAAGAAAGAGGAGTGGCCGATTCTCAACTTCATCTGCTGCATAAAGAGCTCCTGCTAAACAAAGATTTTGTTGGTCTTATAGACTCAGCGAACAAACTGGAGAACCTTAATGATCCAGAGAAAGGCATTGTACGAGTGCTCAACAGGGACATAACCAAGCAGAGAAAAATACCAAAAGAGTTGACTGAGGCAGAATCTCTGGAAAGAATAAGGGGCAACATGGCATGGAGACAGGCCAGAGAAAAATCGGATTTCGCGATGTATGCACCTCACTTGAAGAAGATGATAGAAATAAAGAGGCAAATTGCGGATAAGATAGGTTATGAAAAGCATCCATATGATGCGCTTTTGGATACATTTGAAGAAGAGCTTACAGTAGATGACTTGGATAAGGTATTTGGCGTGTTGACTCCGCGTATTCAGAAGGTATTGAAAAAACTCGTAGATTCAGGCAGCCCGTTTTGCGAGGAGAGCAAACTTGGAAAATCAAACTATGATGTCCAAAAAGTTGAAGAGCTCAATCGCGATATTTTGACTCTTCTGCAATATGACATGGAACGTTTCAGAATGGATGTATCTACTCATCCTTTCACTGAGGCTATGGGCCTCAATGACGTCAGAATAACTACCCGGTATGAAGGGACTGATTTCAAAAAGTCGATATCTAGTACTATTCATGAAGCTGGTCATGCCCTGTATAATCTGCAATGCGACCAGTCATTGTCTGTTACTCCTCTGGAGGGTGGATCTTCGCTCGCACTACATGAATCTCAGTCCAGGTTTTGGGAGAATATTGTGGGCAGAAGCCTGCCTTTTGTCCAATTGATAACTCCCTTGATTAGAAAGCAAATAAGTTTCGCAAACCAAGCAACAGGTGAGGAGCTGTACCTGTATTTCAATAATGTCAAGCCTGATTATATACGAGTAGACGCCGACGAAGTTACATACAATCTCCATATAGCAATAAGATATGAGATAGAGAAAAAAATATTTGGAGATGAGCTCAACGTGTCTGAAATTCCTGAATTTTGGAACGATAGAATGGAGCAACTGCTTGGAGTTAGACCAACTAAGGATTCTGAGGGCGTGCTTCAAGATACTCATTGGAGCAGTGGCCTCTTTGGCTATTTCCCAACCTACACTTTAGGAAACTTGGTTTCAGCGATCATTGCATCAAAGATGCGCAAAGACCTGGAGGGCTATGAGGAAGACATCAAGAAGGGCAATTTCAAGCCTATCAGAGAATGGTTAAGATTAAAAATACACCAGCATGGATCCGTATATGCCCCCAAAGTGCTTCTTAATAATAATTTCAATGAAGGCTATAACCCGGATTACTTCGTGACCTACATAGAGACTAAATATCTTAGGTCCTGAACCCTAGCCTATTTGACTAAAGCTATATTCTATTTCTTTTTATACGATTTTTTGATTTCTTTTGTTAGAAGCAAGAGAAAAAGTGGAAAAGGACTTTTCTATTATTATATATTAAAACCATCATCCCCGAATAGTCCATGGCTGTTGATAGCAAAATATCTGTGTGTGCTCTATCTCTTCTGCAATTGAGAGAGCTGACTAATGCTTCTACAGATGTGGCATCTATTAGTAGAGCACCAATTCGAACCCTGATTTTCAAAGTTGTGACCCCGACGCGCTGCTTGAATTTTCATCCTAGTGTAATTAAATCTACTAGTAAGTTCACGTGAATTTTATTTATCCAAATCCCGACGGGCTGCTTCTTTATCAGTTCTTTTAAAAAGATTCTACTGAATACTACACTGAGAAGACAGCTTTTAACTTTAGGCCTAAAGTTACCACATGGATAGACAATTTAAGACACATAGTCACATCTAATACGATATGGGCTTAATATCCAAAGATAAGTTAAGCTAAGAATGATATCAAGAAAGAGGATCCAGAGGTATTAGAGAATGGTAGGAAAGAAGAAGAATGATAATGATAATGATAGCAACATTAACAGTCCCAGAGCGAAGTGGGGTAATAGGTTTATTATCGCTGCTATAATCCAAGGAGGAGTAATTACAGGAATGGCGTTAGTCACAGTAGCATCCCAGCTACTAACTAGAGATATTGATCTAATTCAATTCCTTTCCTTATCATTTGAAGGACCTGCAAAATGGTTCTTCATCGGGATCATTCTATATTTGATACTAGTTGTTGCTATAGCAACAACTGCTGTATTTTATAACCATTTAGAAATCAACCTGAGAAGGAAGTTCTCCAAGATATCAAATATGCTAGCTTGGATTCACTTATTTGGTATGAATATTGGAGGCGCTGGTACTACAGTACTTATGATATTTGCAGGTCTAGCTGGTTCTGGAGTTCTCTCAGTTTTTACGGAAGGGAAATTAGGAAATGAAGACGTAGCAATAATGACTTCCTTTATACCCCCTATAGCATTTTTTATTGTGATATTAAGTATAGGGGTAATATGCGGAGGTACCGCTTATCTATTGGCTTACCGATCGAAACCGTAGCATTGCGGTTTTTGTTGTCACTTCAATATCAAGATCTCCAAAATAAAGACATTGCATTCTCTCAGTATATGCCTTTGTCACAGAGATATTATTGAAGTTCAAATAAAATTTATATCCAAATCCGTCTAGCCTAATGTTGCAGAAAACTTTTAGCTATCCATTAAATTCAAAGATCAATAAAGAATCCTCTTTTTGAAGTGATAATATCTCACTCATAATACCAACTCCTGCTCGGTCTTTACACAATATGTAAATACCTTACGAAAAATGTAGATATAACATTTTATCATATCATGATTTATGCAAGATACAATTGTAAACGGGGCAGCCTTACTGTATGACAGAGAGTAATACTACTTCTGAAAGGACAGAAATATGGTATGGCATTGAAAATATTATTTCACGGTCGCTAGAAGTTTTGTCAAAGATACATAGTACATACGACCTTTGTCTGGATAGCACAGGTGTATCTCCAATACTTGAGATTGAACCAATAAAGAAAGCATACTTTGAACTTAAGAATAGAGGAGTAAAGATGAGGATCATAACTGAAATTACTACAACCAATATCTCTTATTGCAAAGAGATGATGACGATTGGTGATGTACGTCATCTAGAAGGAATCAAAGGCAACTTTGTGGTAGCCGATAGAGCGAAATATGCAGGTATAGCAAATACACATGAGGGAAAAATACCTCAACTTATTAGTAGCAATGTCGGTGCATTTGTAGAACAACAGCAATACTTCTTTGAAATGCTATGGAACAAAGCAATCCCTGCCAAACAGAGAACAAAAGAAATTGAAGAAGGCAGGTCACCGGAAAAATTAGAAATCATAGAGGACACACAGAAATCAATTGGTCGTGCATTTGATATAATGAACAAGACGCAAAAGGAGCTTTTAGTTCTATTTGCTACGCCGCGCACCTTCAGTTTCGCTTTGGGAAGTGAGGCAGCCAATATTTACAAAAAAATTTCTGAAAAAGGAGTTGCCATAAAGTTGTTGGTACCAAGAGGCACCGGCAACGAGATTGAAGAAAACGTGCAGATGGAAAAAGCACGACAGATAGCTTCTTCTATAAACCTTAGATTCTCAGATGCTGCTCTGAATACAAGAATTACCATCATGATTTCCGATAGAAGCGAGTTTATGAGCTGGGAATTAAGAGATGACACTCTAGATGACCTTTATCTAGCTGGCGGCATTGCCACCTATTCAAATATCCGATCTGTTGCCAGCTCATACGCAATCATATTTGATAACCTTTGGAAGATAACAGAGCTTGCAGAGAATCTGCGCACAGCGAACATAAAACTAGGGAACAACGAGAAAGCTATGAAGGAGTTCATTAACATAGCAGCACACGAGATTAGGACACCAATACAGCCAATACTTGGATTGTCGCAAGTAGTACGAGATAGAATATTGGACCTTGCCAAACAATTGCAGCAGGGTTGGGAGAAGGAAGGGGGTGTCTACAGACAACTAAAGGAGGATGATGATGATCATGATTATTATGATGCCCCTGCAACCATTCCAGCCCCATCTGATTCAAACTATAAGTCCTCCTCCCCTTCGTCATCATCCATCGAGGAGATTGTCGTAATGCTAGATGTCCTAAATAGGAACGCAAAGAGACTTGAGAAGCTTACCAGTAATCTGCTTGATGTTTCACGGATTGAAAATAACAAGTCTCTAGAGTTAAGTAAAGAAAATTTCGATCTTGTACAAGAAATCAGAAATGTCCTCCATGATATCCAGACAACCCAAGGCGAGAAAGCAGACTCCTTAGGAATTGTCTACGATACGTCTGATGAGCCTATCATGATTGAAGCAGATAAAACTCGAATCTTTGAAGTGGTGTCAAACCTTCTCAGAAACGCAATAAGGTTCACAGATTCTGGCACTATCACCATAACATCAAAGGTTGAAGGTAAGAATGCCACTATTTCCGTAAAAGACACTGGAAGGAGCATCGATGCTGAATTAATGCCAAGGCTATTTACCAAATTTGCATCAAAGTCGGAAACAGGCACAGGACTTGGGCTCTATCTTTCAAAGAAGATTATTGAAGCTCATGGTGGGAAGATGTGGGCGGAGAACAATAAAGAGGGAAAAGGTGCAACATTTACGTTTACTTTACCGCTTCTGAAATTACAGCCTCGTCAAGATTAAGATATATAATTCTCTTGCTGCGTGTATGTCTCTCACGGATTGAGGGATATGCTACCATACATGTAAAAAAAGACCATTTCACTTGAGTCAAATGCATGGGATTATAATATAGTTTGTTCTTATCATCCATAAGATCAGCCGGTTCAAGCAATTATACAATTATACAAAGATACATAATCCTTGAGGCCTGTTCATCATTAGAACCCGATTACATGCAAAATATTCTAATCCCAAGAAGCTCGCTGCAAGCTGCTAGATCCAACAAAATGTAGTCCTTGGCGGCTTCTATGCAATACGATCTGAAATAAGATTCATCGACTGCGAAAATACACAATACATTGGCCTTTCCCCATTTCTCTCAACAGCCTATAATTCAGAGCAAAAGCGCCTGCCGGTTTGTTATTGAGGGATAGAAGGTAATGTTGTCATAACGATAATAATTCTTCTATAACATATTAGT
>DATFCN010000184.1:0-22029 GCA_035253045.1 Nitrososphaera sp. | reverse complement strand
GGACACGCAGGCATAAGGTCATTCTGGCGATTAGAATTTTTGGCTGATGCAATCATCATCGCAATTGGATCGGATAAAAGTTCTATAAAAAGAAGAATTGTTAAGCCTTCATTATCATCAAACCACAAGAGAAAACAAAAGCTATTCTGAATTTGTAATTTTCATAACATTTAATAAAAAATTTATAAATGTTAGTTCATAAACGCTTCTTATTAATATAATGCAGGTCTTCCCTCTTTGCTCTGGGTATGAGCACTCCTTATGTAAACAGGCCCACTACATTTGTTAGTTATGACATTAACAATGATGCCTTCATCATGGCACCAAACGCATGGGGGTAAGATGCAGCGGTCGAAATTGTGCGACCTTCACAAGACCTCGAAAAGTGCAGGTATCGTAATTATGAATAGGAGAGTGCTTTAGATTTGAAGTTTTATGAGGAGGATCAGCAGAAAGAGTACTCTGAAGAGAAGGATATTGATGGAAACTGGCAAAAGCGCCGAGAATACGAAATGATGCTCATGAGGAGATTCTATCTTAAAAAAGAGATAAATTCACTCCAGCGAAGTTTTACTGCTAACGAAGCAAGCATAAAGGATTATGAAACTGATAAAGACACAAGAGAGTTAGCTCATGAGGTTAGGGAGAGAGTATGGGAGAACAGGGCAAGGAAGAATTGGAGCTCAGATACTTCTTTTGTTGATGAGCATCTTGAGTTAGGGTATTATGTGCTGACACGCCGTGAAAAGGAATTAGCGGAAGCAGCACTAAAAGATACTGCGTTAGTGATGGAAGACAACTTTCGTAGACTAAAGAAGCTTAGTGCTTTGCATGCTTGAATGCTACTTTACTGCGAATATCCCCCAGGCAGCAGCCAGGTTCAGAGAAGGCGAATTTCTTTCAGAGCTATATCATAATTTAAGCAAAAACTAAGTGTAAATATGACTGCAAGGTCTAGCTAGATCAAGGACCCCAAAGTAAAGCGCATTAGATCCGAAAAGTATTCACATTCACAGCAGGCAGATATTCAAAAGCTCAAACTCTAAGTCGTCACGATAATAGACGTGTTATGAGAATGCTTCTTAATCACCCGCCAGATAAAAGAACAAGCTCTACATTATAATTTGTCAAGAGTGAGGCGATTTGCCACAACCTTCTGTTGCCATCTTTTTTGCTATGTCCTTCCCTTTCTCGCATTTATTTTCCCTTATTTATCCTCTTAAAGGATCTTCTGATCTCTTCTATCACTCTTTCCCTATTCTTCCCGCTTCTTCTAATTCTAAGTCACTCAGATTTTCCATAAATTTGATCATACCCTGCTGTCCCAGCCAGGCTCTTGGTATATCCATTTCTAGCACGGGAAGCCTAACTATTGGATCATGTTCAACAGGGGGGATACCCTTTATTGCTTGACGCATGTAAGCAAATTCGTCAATATGCAAAATTGGAGAGCATCTGAAATTGATTATAGAAGGATGATGCAGCCTAATAAATGACTGCCATCCAACATAGCCTAGAGCTATAGCACTGCCAATCATTCCATATGTGCTGTTCACTATATAGGATCCCATCAGTGACATCAAAGCAAGAAGAGCAATGAAGCCAAGGGCGGCTATCGTCGTCTCAGTAAATGTCTTTACATTATGCCTCACATTTCTGGAGAGCCTAACGCCTGTTTGTCTACTGCACTTTTTCTCTATCTTGTACAATAGCTCTTGGTATTGGTTCCATCTATCTATCTGCTGTTCATAGTCTACATCGGCTATTCTTTGAGTTGCTACAGCCTTAAGTTGCCGAAAAATATTTCCTGCTATGCTACTGCTATCATCAATGGCATCATCAAGAAAAAGATTGGGATGATATGCATCTCTCCTCCCTCTTCTCATTATAAAAGGAAATCGCTATAATCCTAATTATGGATTTTGTAACAATCACTTCGTAGAAGGACTGAAAAAGAGTCTTCCTTTGTCAATATATCAATAATATTGAAAAAAAGTAATCGATGTGTGCATTTCTTTGATATTTTTTACTACTTAAGGGTATCAGGACTATCAAAGATTTGTCAGCAGAATCATGGTTCGGCGTGATATCGTGTTAGCGTGAATCGTGTATATGGAAGATAGTCAAGTACAATAAAATCAGTTCCTCCTGTCCTACAATATATATGAAAACAATAGAGGTAATCCTTGATATAGACTATAGATTTAACTAATTTAAAGAATTAGTTCATGGAACGGACATGGACAAAAAACCCAGTAGGTGCACTCAAAGCATCCGTGACAGTTGCGGCTGCAATTAATGTGGGCATTATGCTATGATGCCATATTTATTAACAGACACAGGACCATGAACAAACGCCTACGGACAGATAACACCTCCGTCTCTCAACTACAACAACCGCAAGGAGGGGGAAATGCACGACTTTTAAAACTACTCCGAAGGGTCTATGTTCTCTTCAAATTTACAATCACATAGAGGATAATATGATAAGGTACTCATACAAACAATTTTTGGATACTGTTGTATCATAGGTGTGTCACAGTTTCAGCTATAAAAATTGGGGGTTTATGATGAGGATGAGTTGACCGTAATATCATCGCCATCGCTCAATACCCGCCTATATGATTCAATGTCTGTATTAAACAAGTCTCCTCCTTCTCCTTCATCGTCCTCCTCCTCATCTTCATCCTCATCAATTAATCCTTGTGTCACTTCTATTATCCCCGAGTCTACAATCTCTACATGACTGTCTATTTCCGAGTTTTCTTGTGATATTATGGTATTATCAAAGTGCTGATCTCTTATTATCATACTTGAATTTCCAGATAAGCGGTATTCGCTTGATTCTATGTCTGAAAAGACGGTATTCTGTACGACATTATCATGGCTTCTTGCCGCTACTATGCCATTTTCAGAGTCAATTATCCTATTATCATAGACCAAATTGCCCTCTGTAAAACCGTCATATGGAGGTTCAGAAGGATTAAACAAACGTATTCCTTGTGAGGTTGCTCCCTCGATTGTATTGTTATAGATCTGGTTATTTGGAGATTCTGATACTGTTATTCCTGAGGTTGTATCAGTTATGTGATTATTTCTTGCAATTGAATCATGCATATTTCTTGAGAAGAATATCCCATAGTCTGTATTGTGCTCTATTAAATTTCCTTCAATAAGAATATTGTAGCAGTTAAAAGAGCAGATTGCACCTATTGGATTGTCATGAAGCCAGTTACTTCTAATAGTCATATTATAAGTTCCAGTGTGAGGGTCCAAAGCATATTTGATATTGTTGGAATACTCATTACCCTCTACTGTAATGTTGTGTGCTCCATTAGAAAAAAATGCCATCCACATGTCATGAAACTTACTTCCTCTAATCACCATGTCATAGGAAGCTCCTTGCCCTCTACCAAGAAGGTCAAATCCCCTTCGTCCAGGTTCGACGTCTCCTAGATATCCAAATTCTGAATTGAATATCTGAGCACCTTCACTTCCAGCAAATCGCACATAGCCACGGCGAATGGTGCCATTGATATTCTGTAGAATAACTTCGTCATCAGAGATATTCCAAGATGTTATCTTGACACCATCTATCAGTATCCTTCCATAGACTGTTATGCCGTTTTCTCCTGCAATCTTTAGGAATTGAATACCATCTTGATTTGAAGTCATTACAAATGTGATACCATCTGCTACCTCTAAGTTAGCATTTAGGATGTATTCACCATTTCCCCGATTCTCAAGCACATCTGGATCATTAATTGTCTGAACAACATCTAGAAAGGAAGCATTGCAGTTAATCGTAATGGTATTGTCTGATCCATCATAATCTATACATTCGCCACCTTCTCCTGCTTCCGCTGTATTAAATAAGTGAAATTGCCGCTGTGAATAATGTATCAGACCCGCAGTAAGGAAAAGGAGAAGAATAGCACTGGCTATAGCGACAGAATGTCTGCAAAGAATAGTCATCAAATTATCGTTACTAAATCTCACGGAAATTCGGGCACTTAAATGCTGCGAGTTCTTCTTCTAGAAGGAGTTATTATCTCCAGCAAGAGGCATGACTAAAGAGACACCAAGAAAGTGTTATTGCATTTTAGTTTTAACCAGGGCGAGGAATTACTGTCGTTTCTTCTGTCCCAAACTTTTCAGATACTGCCATATTTATTTTTGTCAGAATCTGATGGGCTTCTTCTAAAGTGAGATTTTTGTCTAGGACTACGTGAAGCTGTGCAGAGAATGCGTGACCTAGAGGTCTTATTAGCACATCGTCTATGTTTACATTAAATTTCTGCTCGACAAATCTTGCAATCTGGTCTTCCATCTCGGGGTTTTTGACTGCATCTACCAAGACTAGTGTAGATTCTTTAAATGCTTGGTATGCCATGTAAAAGATGTATCCAGCTATTATCATACTACCTATGCCATCCATGTAAGGTATCCCAAAGTACCCCGCCAAAATGCTGCCAAAACCAACAAATGAAGCACTACCATCTTTGATAGAGTTTTTAGCGTCCAAATTGAGAGATATGAGGTTGTATTTCTTGGCAACTCTTCTAACTCTTAACGCTCTATGTAGAGATATGCTTCCTGCTGCAATTAACGTAACCATTGTAATTTCAGGACTTAATACGTGCACGGGATGCAGTATCCTTTCATAGGCATGATATACTATGAATGCGCCAAGGATCACTATTACCACTGCTGCTACAAATGCCGCAAAGCTTTCAATTTTGGCATAGCCAAAGTGAAATAGCCGACTCTTGGGCTTGTGGAGCATCGTGATTCCAAACCATACTATAAAGGAGACAAGTGCATCTGCCATTGAATCCAAGCCATCTGCGAACAGAGTTAGGCTACCCGTTGTAGTAGAAATGGTAACTTCGGCTATCCCTATTCCGAGTAGTGTCCACACGGATACCCATGCCGCACGCTTTCCTTCTTCGAAAGCCTTCGACCTATTATTCTTACTAACCAAGAAATATACGGTTATTATTTAGTGGTAACAGCCAGTTAATTACCATTCCGTTAGTTTCATTGCGTCGTTTTCCCGCTATAGTTATTCAATGCACAAAAATAACAATTACTACAAACAAGATTAGAAAGGCTTTTTCAGCCGCATTTAATACGTAATCTGGTTCTACTCAGCTAAAGTTTAATGAAATTTGAGTGCCTAGTAACGACCTGTTTTTCTACAATGAAGTTGGAGGAAAAAGGACAATGCCTCGTTTTGGTTTAACCTGAGAAAGTTATCATTGTGTTAGGACTCTTCAGTCAGATGTACGATGGAGCAATCCCGACAAGTCGACAACATTCAAAAGCGCATCTCATATAAGACAGTATTACCATGTCCCTATAATGGGTACTAAACATGAATATACCATATTTAAGGGACAATATAAAACAAATGTCATAGCAAGGCTCTTCCTCATTGCAACCTATCTGGTAAGTGTAGCAACACTGTTTGAAATTATGACTTCAACAATAATACCACTTACAGCAGAAGCAACAACAAACACTGAACCTAACTTTACTAGAATGATATGGACTACAACAAGGTCGGTTACTGCACAACGTGACTTAGCTAACACCGTTCTTGGTGGGGGAGGACAAGATACAGTAGTGTTTCACTACGGCTCAGGTCAAGATCCAACCCGAGCACAAATCGATGCCTTGAAACAAGTAACAAGGGTAACCGATGGCAGGAAGGGCATGGAGTTCTTTTCATTGGCTGAAATACGAGAACACGCGCCAACTGTAAAGGCAAGTGGGTTTGGCTTCATCAGTTATGACCTGGAAGCTGGCGCATCGCCAACCGCAGAGGTCAGTGATCCGCTACAGTCTATAAGAAGTGCAAAAATAATTGCAAACGAGCATGGTATCGGACTACAAGTGGCTCCATCAAACGCAATTTCATCAGGGCAATACGCTGATGACATAGCCTATAGATCAGGACGCTATCATCTTCAGTCACAACCAAAGCAAGACGATGACACCACATGCCAGATAATGAAAAATTGGATAGATGGCAGAGTTAGTCTGTTTGAAGGTGTAAAATCAGGCTTAGAGGGAAGGATCACCTTTCAAGTCACACTAACAAGTAACCCTGCACCAGGTAAGACTGTTTACGAAACTGCAAAGGATTGTATCGACAAGGTTATACCCGGTGATGTTGACGGTGTGAGCATTTGGTGGGGTGGAGCGCAATTTGATGACGGTACGTACAAACAACTGCTGAAGTACATCGAAGACAGATATAGTTAGAAGATTAGAACACAAAACAAATCATCTCTCTAACTAACCCTTTCCTCTTTCTCTTCCTACGCATTAGTTTTCTCTCATGTGTCGATAGGGACAGCAGGTCGTAGCTTCAAATCCCTTCAATTTCAGCTTTATCGATTCCCCTCTCCACAAGTTTGTCACTTAATTCTTTTTTATCTTTAACAGTAGGTGGTACATTCTTGCCGCTGTTGTTGTTGTTCTGGAAATGCTTTGACAAGATTTCATCATCAATAATGGTTGCACTATCGAAATTGACATCTTTACATTCGGGATAATCTTCATTGAATTCTACTCCTATCATTATTGAAGAGGCTAGATTAGCTCCTGTAAGGTCAGCTCCTGTAAGGTCAGCTCCTGTAAGGTCAGCTCCTGTAAGATCCGCATTTGAAAGATTGGCTTTTGTAAGGTCAGCTCCTTTAAGGTCAGCTCCTTTAAGGTCAGCTCCTTTAAGGTTAGTATGCAAAAGATCCGCATTTGTAAGATCCGCATTTGTAAGATTGGCTTTTAGAAGCTTAGCAAATGAAAGATCCGCATTTGTAAGATTAGCTTTTGAAAGGTTAGCAAAGGAAAGATAGGCATTTGTAAGATTAGCTTTTGTAAGATCCGCATTTGTAAGATTAGCTTCTAAAAGATCCGCATTTGTAAGATCCGCATTTGTAAGATTAGCTTTTGAAAGGTTAGCAAAGGAAAGCTTAGCAAAGGAAAGATAGGCATTTGTAAGATTAGCCTCAGATAAGTTAGCCTTTGAAAGCTTTGCCTTTAAAAGATTGGCTTTTGAAAGGTTAGCAAATGAGAGCTTAGCCTCGGATAGGTCAACCTCTAAAAGTTCAGCTTTTGAAAGGTCAGCAGCTGAAAGGTTAGCAAATGAAAGCTTACCTCCTTTAAGATAAGAGAATGAAAGGTCAGCGCACAAAAGGTTAGCAAATGAAAGCTTTGCCTCTGAAAGGTTGGCTGCTGAGAGGTTAGCAAATGCAAGGTTAGCCATTGATAACTTTGAATTCGAAAGGTTAGCAAATGCAAGGTCTGCTTTTAAAAGTCTAGACTTTGAAAGCCTAGAATTTGAGAGATCCGCCTTTGATAGCTGTGCAGCCAAGAGACTTGCTTCTACAAATATCGCATGCTGTAGCCTAGCTTCTTTTAGGTTTGCTAAGGTTAAGTCTGCGTTTCTTAAATCCACGTAAGAAAGATCTCTGCCTCTAAGATCTACGTTGTAGAAACTGAGTCTAAAATAATCATCCTTTCTGCGGAATTCATTAAACTCCGCTACTTTTCCTTCCTTGAGTACCTGCAAAAGAGAATCCTTTTGTGAGGCTTGTTGTTGCTGTTGTATGTCTGCTAGGTCTGGATAGTAAGCAAGAATGATTTGGGCTTCAGTATCTATCTTCATTATCGGTTTTTGTTTAATCGTGTCGAGCTCAAGGATCTTCTTGCTTACATAGCCACCTAATAGTTGTGGTGTAACATAGCCATTTATATCAACTGACCGCCCATTAGCTCCTTTTAGACCTTGAATCAAATAATATGTAAATAGACTATAGGGCTGATCATTCATTCCAAAGAATTTTTGCTCTTCAAGTGACGAGGCTAAAACACATTTTCCCTGCCCTTGCTTTATAAGGCGCTCTGCTGTTCTCGCTATGTTAGTATTGGCTAAAGAGGCAATTTCATCCCCTTTTTCCGCTTTTATGTACTCATCTTCTCGTCCCGTTCCGCTACCATCATAGATCTCCGATGCACCACTGTAACAACAATCAAGAACCGCCAGGATTTTCTCAGAGTTAGAAAGATTGAGATAAGTAGTCAATTCATCAAATGGAATCCCAGTACTTTCCAGATGTTCCGGCTGTATTTGAGATGTTGAAAGATAAGTGCGTCCTGTATTCCTATCAAGGTAACCGTGACCCGAGAAGTAGAAGAATAATGTATCTTCTGGCTTTAGTGTCTTGTGTATAAAGAACTTAATTATTTCATTTCTCATATTGCTCCATTCTTCTCTTCCCACTAGCATTGCGTTTGCAGGTATGTCATACCCTTGCTCCTTGAGGACGTTGTAAACTCCATTAGCATCATTTCTGCAAAACTCCAAAGCTGGAAATTTATTCTCATGATCATACTCGCTAATGCCTATTATGAGAGCCTTCCTCTTTCCATTCTTCCCTCTAGGAGACTCATTTATTGATACTATTTTTTGTTGCTGATGCTTCTCTTGTTCCCCCAACTATAAGAATTCCATACCCAAAATGTTATTTTAACCAAGCCGACTGTTTCAGTAAAAAACAAGGCATTTCAGCAACAACTAGGCTTGAGCCAAATCAGACAAGCCATCTGATTCCCTTGTATGTGTCGCTGCTTGGGCGCAATCATCAAAAGGTGCTTGCTTGACCTAGTGCATGGTTACCTTTTCGGAAAGTAGGGTATTAGTTCTGTTAAAATGGGTGAAATGGATGAAAATGTGATGTTTGCTGCACAAATAGAATAACAGAAGAATAGACGCCCTGTGATCTTGATTAACGAATTCAATGTAAAACCTGAAGATGTAAACTAATTGCTCAATGCTTGGGCAGCATATGCAGTCTACCTGAAGCCAAAGCCCTGGTCATCTCCACACAGCTTCACCGTGACACTACAGGAAGCTGTGTATTAATTATCAATCATGTTGTATGAGAGTCGGTTGGACATGTTAAGCAGGCGACCAACGATCCTGCTTTTAAGTCAGTTCTTTCATGTTACCAAGACAGTGCCTTGGGATCACCGAATCTTTTTAGAAAAGTTGCAGTATCTGGAATCTGCGTAAATTGGGTGATGGTGCCCCGATGAGTCTTTGCTGCAACCTTGGGATTGTCACAAACATTTGCAGGATGCTAAAAGGATAGTGTGTAGGTGTTAGAATTTCCAAGTATTATCGTCGGCTGACTTTTGTTTGAGAAAACGATCTATATTGGAAGTTGAGCATATGAATTTTTGGACAGTTGGTTTTTTCTATAACCTCTAGTATATCTTTCAATATGGATAGAAGAACTGCCTAGGAAAAGTTGGCTAGGCCCTTTCTACTCATCCTTATTGGATTGCGTATAATAAATATTAAGAAATGCCAGTAATTAGATTATTTCATAGAGATGTATCTCATTTACCTCTTTTGTCATTTGATAGGACATATGTGGGACATTTAACCAACACTATACCGCTTTGAAGCTTATTCGACAAAAAAGTGCCTATAAAAGGAAACGCTAAATAAAAGCTGTCTCGTAGATGCATTAGGGACGAAAAACGAACAAGAAAATAGTGATTATAGTGGATGATAATTCCAAACGAGCCACGTTGTTAAAAGAAGAGCTGCGCTTGAAAAGTTATCAAGTAGATGTTTTCCTAGACACCCATAACCACAAGAAAGTGATAGAATTACTAGGGACCCTCCCAATGGACTCGTCATGCATTGTAATAGCCAACGAAAGGCTAGGACTTCTCAGTGGTGGCGAGCGAACTGGGTTGACCGGAGAGTATGCTGAAAGTGGGTTTCTCTTTTGTTACAATCTCAAGAAGGTCTATCCTTCTATAGTAAAAACCACAATGGTAATAGCAGCTATCAAAGGTTATAGTACCTTGCATGGCTTCTACAATGTGGGTGCTTTGCGAATGTTAGTGGACTCGCTCGGTATCTCAGGCTACATCACAAAGCCGATAAACAGCAAAAACATTTTACGTATTGTCAACAAGATAGAACGAATAATAGAGAGAGAAGCATATGAGCAAAAGGATCCACTACTGCCACTGTCATACTTGGGTACGGTAGAATGGATAGCACTCAATGCAGAGTTTAAAAGAAAGAAGTTACAAAAGCTCATAGATAATCACACACACACAGTTGAACTCATAGACTCCAATGTCTTACCATACCGCTTCAAAAGAGAAGAAGTTCATCGCGAAATGGCTTACAAACTAGAAGCTCGCATAATGAAATCAATCAAACACATACAACAGGTGGTAGAGGCTATAGATAGGGATGTTCTATCTGAGGAAAGAGCACTGCAACAATTGCTTCCTATGTGGGGATCTTATAATGAGTCATTCGAGAAAATGAAACAAGACCGCAAGTATCCATCTTGGGAACATGATCAGTATAACCTCAAGGAAAGCAGACGCAATTACATTCCCAACGCTTACGGCGATAGATTAGCGAAGGCAAAATTCAACGGGGTAATGGAAAACCTATTGCGTGGTATGGAGTACATCGCTTGCATCGAGGCTGAACTAGCGAATTTTGTAACTAACGTGATAAAAATAGTGGCAAAGGAACCTCAAGAATTGCGAGTGATGATAAAAGGGGGAGAAGAACTAAGAGCGTTAAAAGAACTGTTTGATGAAATCATTTTGATTAGAGAGCGTTTGAAAGGGTCAATTAAGCTCCAACAGAAACAGCTGGAGATTTTCAATGAAGGCCTTGAGGGGTCACCCGCAAGAGCAACAGGAGCATCATCACCGTCTGCAACAAAGACCAAAGCATTGGTTGATTAGATGTCCTCTACAACACAACTATCACACTAACGCTTATCTGACCAAAATCCAATATGAAATCCTCTCTCAGATTACTGTGGTGTTCTTAGAACAGATAGAAACCTGCTGATTAGTTTCCGAGAGAATCACGGATATAAGGGATTATGGTTCAAAAGGACTAAACGGAGATTTGATCAGCAGTTAAGTTTCATTTCAATAGCTGTGACCTATTTAGACAACAATAGATCTGTCTATACAAAGAGCTAAAATCATGAGACCAAATCTCACATTGTAGAATATTTTGTCAAATTGATCTTAGTTTGGGTATTGTCGGGCAAAACACTGACAGTGCCAATGCCTTATTAAAGCCTACTGTGTTTAGCCAGCGTATCTGCGACCAATTTTTCAATCTCTTTGGCAATTTTGTCTTCTACATTAACTGAGCGTTCAAGTACAAGTCCAACCAATAGTTGAAACGGTGGCAGGGGCAGCAGCATCAGTTTACAATTCTGATGGATAGTGATTATAGCTTCAACTCTTCCAAAAATATTTCTTGTTTCGTTTACCACATTAAGTGTAGCAAGAGCAAGAGCTCCACTATCTGTGGCTCTATCCTGAGTTACTCTGAAGACTTCTCTAAAAGCCTCTTTAGAATTTGCGGCAAGGATATTGCCTTTCATATTCATTATTGATATGCCCAGTACCACATCATAGATGGATAAAACGTCGTCTACTATTCTTTTTGCGCTGCCAGAGGTGACTGCCATATGGTTTGTTGTTCTGTATTTCTTATTTATAGGGTAGGATTTGAACAACTTTGCTCTTCTTCTTCTTTCCATCAATAAATGAGAGCTCTAGAATTGAATATGATGGCTCAAGTAGTAGAGAGTCTAATCGCATTCTGAGCTCAATTTTTTATGCTTCGAGGAACTATGATATCAAACTATGCTAGCAGCGATACTAGCCACTGTTTGACCATGCGCGCTGCCTCCAAACATACAAAAGCAAACAATATACTTCTAAAGGTGATGATCATTAACACTATTTTATCGCTAAAAGTAGGGCCGTGCGCGGAAAACCTCGAATGAGAGAGCCTTTTTATGCATAACAGATTGAAAATTTGAGGCTTCGATAGCAGTTGCCTCCCTCTCTCTTTTACATCATGACAGGTCTATAACACACATGATTATGCTAACGTCTCGGCTGGAGAAACCAAGAGCACTTTTTCAATAATCTTATGTCCACTAAATCCTTTATGGTCTTCAACATCGCTGTGGAAAAGAAATCTCATTTTGCATTCATGGCAAATCCATATTGCTTTTAGATCATCTGGGTGCATATTTTATTAATTCGCCGAAAATGGATACTTCGTCATCGGATTTATTACTTAGCCTTTCATCTTCACCACTTATTTTCATGCATCTTCCTCCAAATTTAAGAATGCGATGGCTGCCTTCATGTGATATGTCTGAATAATGAACCGTGAAGTTATTGCTCTATTTTAATTTCAATAATGTTTTCTGTTCTGGTTAAATCTTAGTTTTGCAAAACCGTACGCCGCCTATGATAGCAAGACATGAAGTATTGGAGCGAGAGCATCGAGGCAAGAAAGAGTATTGGCAAAATGAACTCAAGTCATTAGGCATAGAACTCAAGCGACAGAATGACCTCAATGATAAAGCGGAACTTGAGGCATTGGCAGAGAGCATCAAGGCAGCCTATTACCAAGATTATAAAACAGCATACGGCTATTAGTGAAATATTACAATATGACGATAAAGAATAAGTGATCTCAAACTTTTGATGATAATTAATTTATTCTGTTAGTAAATGCCTGAGTGCATATACTGCTTCTAAATGACATTTAACGCACTCGAGTAGCCTTAATTACTTGTGAAAATAGAACAATCTATTACTTTGGTGATGTCACAATGTATATGCTGTTCGAGTAAAATGAATCATTTGAATAACAGAACAAATATGATAGTGATGCTCATAGTTGTAGGTATATTGACAGCTGCAGCTATAGGAATGCTGCTATCTATACCTAGCGTGTTAAGATCAAATGTGCCTACTGTTATCGGCGGAGAAGGTGATGACCTATTAACTGGAGGTGAAGGAGCAAATAGATTCATCTGTGGCGGAGGAGAAGATACAATCACAGACTATGATGAAGCTGAAGGAGACACTAAAGCTGACGATTGTGAGAACTTCTAATGTGGAACAAGTATTTGTCCATTGACTTTTAGCATACCCAAGGTGCCTAAGAGAGACTACGTCCCAGACCTATGGACCTGCATAATTAGTGTTGGGTGGGCTGTACGGCGACCTAGCCTATCTTGTCTGAAAGTTTATATCCACAGTTGTCGACGTTGCAGACACATTGAAAGTAATACAAGCTCTTCCAGGCATGCCAAAGCCTGTCACTGAGACAGAAGTTAACAACTTTCTTCAAGGCAAACTCAACATACAGATCGCCACCATTGACGAAGATGGATACCCTATCATCCAGCCCACCTGGTTCCTCTACGATAATGACTCTGGTAAGTTATACACAGGCACGGCCGGAATGACAAGGAAGGTTCAGAATATTCGAAGAAATCCTGACAAGATTTATTTTTCTATTGATGACGAGAACTATCCATACAAGGGAGTAAAGGGAAGGGGATCTGCAAGAATATCTGAAGATATACAGAAGAACTTGTCAATCGTAGAAAAGATAAACTTAAAGTATCTAGGTACCCTTGAACATCCTCTCGCTAAGCGGCTAATGGAAAATACCCGAAATGGGATAGAAGTTGTTATTGAAATTACGCCGAAATTTTTCTCTGCATGGGATTTCAGCAAGGCTGAGTAGTTGAAAATCATTTGGACTTTGCTTCTCCTATATACAAAATTCAATAGCCAAAAAAGCAGCGAGACTCCCAGACACTTGATTATTTGTATACATGCTCTCTTATCCTGATTTAAATCAGTGATAAAAGAGCTTTTCATTCAAAATAATCTATTTAAAGGCATGCAGAAAGAGAAAACAAGCGAGCACCTAGCACGGAAAGTGGAACAGGTGGGGTGGAGCAGCTCTGCGTAATTGCCTTTTTAGATAAAATATATAGAAAGCTGCCTAAAACTAGCTTGTTCCGGGCTCAAACCCAAACCTGTCTATCTCATAGAACTAGGCGACTAAGCATTACATCAGGTTCCTTATGAGAAGTCATCGGGAAAACTCCTCACACTAGACTCTAACGGGACCGCTTTATCAGCTTTGTCATCTGTTTTATCTTATCTTATCTGTTACAATTGCTTTTGATATCTTCCTTTTGATTGTCACCTGCTATTGCTTCCAAATTCATAGTAAAGAGTAATTTCACGTGCCACTGTGTACTTTAATTATCTCAATGCAAAATTAGGGTGACAATAATTAAATCTTACTACTTTATCATAAGCCTAGCATATCCATGATAACAGAATCCAATGACTCTGATGCCAATAATGCATATTCCCTTTCAAGTCAGGAAAGGAAAGGTCTTTACAAAGCGATATTTTCTCGAAGAGATGTTCGTTCGCATTTTCTCGCTGGGAAGGATATTCCAAACGACGTTTTGGTGAGACTGTTAAATGCTGCTCATCATGCTCCCTCAGTTGGTTTTTCGCAGCCTTGGAATTTTGTTTTAATTAAGGAAGAGGTAACTAGAAAAAAAGTAAAAGAATCATTTGAAAAGGAATTTCAAAAATCGATTGTCTCATTAGATGGTGATACATTGAGACAGAAAAAGTATAGTTCTCTTAAATTAGAAGGTATTATGGAATCTTCTTTAAACATTTGCGTTACTTATGACTCAACACGATTTGGTCCCTTCGTTTTGGGAAGAACCTCAATACCTGAGACTGGGACGTATAGCGTTTGCTGCGCAATTCAAAATCTATGGTTGGCTGCAAGAGCCGAGGGTATTGGCGTTGGTTGGGTAAGCATCTTGTCAATTGAGGATTTGAAGACAATTCTATCGATACCTTCACATGTTAACCCCATCGCTTATCTTTGCTTAGGCTATGTATCTGAATTTGGTGATAGACCTGATTTGGAAAAATCAGGTTGGCTACCTAGATTGAAGCTAGATGAGGTGATCTACTATGAGAATTGGGGGCATAGTCATGAGAAGGATTGCTGGTTTGATTTTAGCAGCGCAGTTAGTAATATAGAAGATTAGTATAACTCTGTAAACAAACTAATATTGTAATGCATCATATTTTTCAAATTTATTATATATGTGTTTATTACTTGGCATCCAATTGCGCGCTACACATTGGAAATTCTGTCGGTTCTGTATCTATCTTCGACAGTATCTTCTCTCTTTCTGTGCGAATAATCCTCTTCTCCTTCTATTGATACTGTAACTTCAAATGCTAAGGTACTATCAGTCGTTTCAAACCGAGTATTCATTACACCAAAATCTTCAAACAAGTTTTTGTAAAGCTCTGCCAGATAGACTGACCATCTCATTCCCATGTCATGATGTATAACCAGCGTATGCAGCCTGCTAGAATAATCAAGGTCTTCAGCGTTGTGAGTATAAGAATAACCCGAAGCACGTACCCACGTCTCAATAACGTCTAATGCTGAGTGAATACTGTACTTTCTTCGAAGCATCAAAATAAAGTCCTTGTTGGAACCTTTTGCGACATAGCTAGCTAATGATTTTATTTGCTCTTCGCTCTGACTTTCAAGCAATTTTATTACAAGTGGTTTTCTGACAGAAATGAATCCTGCCTGAGCAGCGTTGCTATGCCAGTTTGTATGCTGCCTGGCAATCTGGCTGACAAGAGTGTTTATACTAACATCCTTTCTTTTAGCTTCTTGCCGTAGATGGTCTAAAACTTCACTTTCTAACCTAAACGTTATGCTTTCAGTTTTCTTTTTTGCCTTCCGGGACTTTTCCATATTCTGGAAGGCAGGAGGTGAATACCTTTTTTCGGATAAAAGGTAACGATCTTTGCTAAAAAAATGCCTATTTTTTGAAGATTCTGGCTGCAATGCAACTATTTCTTACAAATTCAACAATATGAGGATTGTGTAGAATTATTCAGAAATATCTAGGCTGTACTCACCGTCCTTAATACCTTCTCACCTATAATAGGTTAGCAGATGCTAAATAGCAACGAGAATAAGAAAAAACGGCCTCCAATGCTGTTGATAATGGCCTCAATGGCATTGATGGCGATTCTTGTCTCTTCTGCTTTATCGGTTGGACCTTTTTTTATCCAAAGTGCATGGGCTTTACCATACGTCAGTTCAGTTTCCGTAAGCCCATCCTCTACTGAAAAGATCAAAGGAGAGACAGCAACATTCACAGTGACTGTATCAAGAGCTTCTGGAAGCGGTTCAGGAGACATAAATCTGTCATTCCAATCTAGTACCATCCCTTCAAGTGCAGCAAGTTTATCAAACACAAAAGTTAATTTTGGTAATGGTGGATCAAATTCAAAGACGGTTACTTTAACAATCAGTACAAATAATCTTGACATTCAAGAACATACCTTTACAGTAAAGGGAACCAAGAGTAATGCTGCATCTGATAGTGCAACTAGCAGTTCCACAAAGCTTACTGTAGTCAACCCGCCAAATCAACAACCAACAGCTGATGCTGGCTCTGACCAGACAGTTGATGAAGGCGCTTCTGTAAGTTTGGATGGCTCAGGCAGCTCTGACCCAGATGGTACAATTGACTCTTACTCATGGACTCAGACTGCAGGCCCAGAAGTGGGATTGAATGATGCAAGCACCTCAAGCCCCTCATTTACAGCACCAGATGTTAGCGCTGACGGCGATACCTTGACATTTGAACTCACAGTAACTGACGATGACGGAGCAACTGATACCGATAGTGTAGATATAGCAGTAAACAATGTAGTTGTAAACCAAGCACCAACAGCTGATGCTGGCTCTGACCAGACAGTTGATGAAGGCGCTTCTGTAAGTTTGGATGGTTCTGCAAGCACAGACCCAGATGGTGATACATTGACATATGCATGGACGCAAACAGCTGGTACAGCCGCAACATTGAGCGGTGCAGACACTGCAAGCCCATCATTTACAGCACCAGATGTTAGCGCAAGTGGGGATACCTTGACATTTGAGCTAACTGTCGACGACGGAAATGGACACACTGCTACTGATAGCGTAGCGATAACAGTAAACGATGTATTTGTAGACCAACCACCAGTAGCAAGCCTTACAGCTAATCCAACTACAATACAAGAAGGTGCAACATCAGCATTAGATGCTAGCGGAAGTACTGACGATGTTGGAATAGTACAATATACCTTTGAACAAGTTGCAGGAACCGCTGGAACAATCACAGTTGACAGCACTGACTCATCAAAGGCTACATTTACTGCTCCTTCAGTAACTGCAGACGAAACTGCAACAATCCAGGTGACAGTGAAGGATGCAACAGATGCAACTGATTCTAGCACAGTAGATATTGCAGTGAAAAATGATGTTCATGCAACGACTCTTACCTTAAACACAATCACAAGCGTACCATGGGGTAAAGATATTACAGTAACTGGTAAGCTGACAGACAACGCGGCATCAGGTGCTGGCGTTGGCGGCGCTACTATCACGTTTGATGGTACTCGAGCTGACAATGTGCCAGATGTAGTTACCAATGCTGATGGAACCTTCACAGTTAAAGGAGCATCACCAGCTACTGTAGCAACAGGATGGAAAGTTCAAGCACACTTTGCTGCCAATTCAGATTACACTGCTTCAAATAGCCTAATCAAAACATATAGCACAACAAAACACACTGTAAACATTGCAACAACCTTCAAGAGTAGCACAAGTAGCACAACTGTAGCACCTTGGAGTACTTCAACTACTTTCACCGCAACGCTTACTGATACCTCTGCAGGTGGAACAGTTGTTGCAGGAAAGACAATTCACTTTGATGGAACAGGTGTAATTGGTGTCGCAGATTCAACCACTGATGCTACTGGAAAAGCAACAGGAACTGGAACCGCCCCCGATAGTGTAGCAACAGGCTGGACATACCAAGCACACTTTGCAGGTGACAGCTTATACAATGTGAAAGACTCTACAATCAAAACATACAGTACTCTAAAGCATTCAGTGACTCTCTCGCTTAGCACTCCCACTACCCCCGTAGCACCTGGCGTAAGCTACAAGGTCTCTGGAACACTTACTGACAGCACTGCACAAGCGCAACTAGCTTCACAGACAATAACTTTCACAGCTGATGCACCTATAACAATAGCAGACAAGACCACAAACTTAAACGGATTCTATACATCAACTCAGGCAGCACCCAATACCGCAGGAACATATAATATCCAGAGTCACTACGCAGGCAGCGACTTATACATCGCAAAAGATTCACTGATTAAAGCATTAACAGTGCAGTAAGAGCAAGAAACCCAAACTCACCTCCACTTTCTTTTTTATTTTTTCTTTTACTGAATATTTCGTTATATGGAATTATATAGTATTGTTTCTTACTTCAATAGGAAGATTACTGCTCACCTTCTTCTACAAAAATAATAATGGTCCTACCGTATGATTTTCCATTCAAGTAACAGTTAAAGGACCAAATCATTCTACGTTCGATCGATTCAATTAATCCATTTTTCTAAGCTTATACACCTATTCTAGTATTTCTGATGTCTTCTGAATCTTTATAATAACATCAATTCTGAGTCATTTTTGTTATCGGTCTCAAGATGAATAGTCGTAAGATGGGCGAGATTACCACAAAGGTATTCTGTTATATAATGACTGCACTAAATTGAGCACGCCTCTCTCTGTGTGTGTAGTTGTCGTACAGAACAACCCCGTTGGTTTGATTGATCCCCCGAAAGTAATTTGATGATACGACTGCGCCATATTCCTATGCAGCAATAGTGCTATTTTCTCACTCTCTGCTATCTATTTTTCCAGATCTCTAATATTCTTGTATTCCTCTGGTGAAGAGGGCGCTGTTGTTGACTCTTCCTCCTGACCACTACTTGTCGTTGTTGTTACAGGAACACCGTCAGAATTGTAGACATCCCTTCCCTTCGTAGTTTTAAATGTCTCAAAATCTTTTGTAAATTGCTCATTTGGTGGCTCCTGTCCAAACAAGTATCTTTCCTTAACCTCATCTTCATTAGCCACCACCCATACATTCTTGCCATCAAATGTATCTACTATATACTTTGGAATCCAAAATTTGTCCTTGCTAAGAGTTCCTTTCTCTAGTCTCAAGTAATTCTGTGATACCTCATTAATTTCTCCAACGTCCTTGCCATCATGTGTTTTTACGTTTTTCCCCTTAAGTTGATTCCAGAGAATTGTCGGACCTGAAGGGCTTGCCATTAATTTTTAATATAGATATCATTGGTATTAACAATTATCGTAAGTCCCCATTTTGCTCTAGACAATACAATCTACATGTAATGCGCGCGCCACACCTCTCTTTTGATGTTGTATATGATATGTAAAAATACTTTATAATTGCTATAAGGCATTAAGTAATAGGTATAAAATTGTATGACAGGTGCTGAGATTGTTTCTTGGGACGAGATCCTCGATAAAGATGTAAAGTCAGTTGATCATCAGGACTTGGGAAAAGTTGAGTCTATATCACAAAACTACATTCAAACTAAAGAAGGCCTAGTCTCGAAAAAGTACTACTTTATCCCTAAGTATTATGTCAGTGGTTTTGATGGCAAACATACTTGGGTATCCTTGACAAAAGACGAGGTGAAGAGCAAATTTGAGCGAGAAAAGGAAC
This sequence comes from Nitrososphaera sp., assembly GCA_035253045.1. Lineage (GTDB taxonomy): Archaea > Thermoproteota > Nitrososphaeria > Nitrososphaerales > Nitrososphaeraceae > Nitrososphaera. The sequence continues at coordinate 2,461 of DATFCN010000184.1, read as the reverse complement.
CAGATACCACTGAAATTGAAACACAAGAATACAGTAAACGAAGAGAAGAGATGAGAGCAAAATACCCTGATTTTGAACATAATATACCACAGTATGACTCTGCAATGCCAACGAAAACAACTGGCACATCCAGCGACAAAATCATGATGCCTTGGGACAAGATTGTTGGCAAAAATGTCAAATCAAATGACGACAAAGACCTTGGAGAGATTAAGAGTATTTCTCCAGACTATGTAGAAGTAGAGGAGGGTAGCATAAGTAAAAAGCACTACTTTATTCCCAAATATTATATTGAAAGTATTGATAAGGACGACAACATTCACATTGCATTTACTAAGGATGAGGTTAAGGAAAGATATCAAAAAGACGCACCACCAACAGAATCTGAACTTAAAACACAAGAATATTTGGAGAGGATAAACACAGTAGAAGCAAACTATCCGCAGTTTGTCCATGGTGTGCCTTTTATGGCAAAAGAGCCTGAGACAGAAGTACCTGTAGATTACTCAGGTACGACTTACGATATATCATGGGACAAAATCATTCACAAAGGTGTGAGGGCAAGTGATAATGTAGACATAGGCAATGTTGAGAGAGTAGGCAATGAGTTTGTTGTAGTAAGGGAAGGAACAGCTGATGCGCATATCTATTATGTCCCAAAAACGTACATTAGGGACTTTGATGGCAGTCAGCTTTGGATCGATGCTCCCAGTGGCTTGGTCAGACCAAAGTTTGAGATGGACAAAGAACCAACAGTGGAAGAAATAAGATCATTAGCACGAGAGGCACCACGGTTTAAAAGAGCAAAAACTACCGCATCTACAGGTTAAGCTTCGTCGTGTCCCCTCTCTTTTTCCCTTATTCTAGTATGCATATCGAGAGAGGCAAGCAAAAATTAGCTTGAAGAATACATCGAAAGGATGATGAGAAACTTTGAAAAGAATCTATACGTAAATCCCGCAACATCTTTCTTGGTCCCTGCTTGATACACCCTTTGCGATGCTTAGCATCAAGATTATTCAACAACTCTCTCTGCATACGATCTTAACAACGTCTCATCAAGCTATCATATCTTTTTTGACATTCAATCCAACTCTTCCAATGGTTAAATTTGTTTATTACTATTGAACATATAAAATTGGTCGGTCATTTACCTCATCGAATAGTGGGACGTCATAGTATTGATCCCCAAAATTTCTGGAAATCTCCTTTCTTTTCATTTCTTATCAGAAAGTGAATCCTGAGACATCTCTCAAACGCATAAGTAATAGATTGAATTGGGAATTTGATCAAGCTGTTTTATTGTATCTTTTTTTGAATTGTTTAGGTAGTAGATCAAATTCTGACCGCTACTTTTATCACTCACGATAATTAGTGCATAAAGTCATGCCTCTTCTGCAGGTTGTCGACAAAACCTATCAGCAATTCCAATTACCTATATCCTTTTTCTATTGTTACCAACCCTACCTGTCAAGTAGAGTTTTTTTGATGCCTACTGCATACTATTTAATTTATAGCAATGAAAAAGAGTGAAAGGAAATAACCCTGCACTACTGCTCAGATCTCTATCTGCTCCTAGCCCTCATCTGGAACGCATCGCAATCCTCTTCAATTCGCTGTCTAGCCCTGGAGCAAATTCTTGTGGATTTTCAGGGAAGAACGGAATGTTGGCACCTTCAGGGAAACCTTCGATTACTTCTAATTTGCCGCCATCGTCAAAAGGCGAATCTCCTTTGAAAATCTTACCAATTTCACTAGTTTCACCCTTGTTTGTGAAGGTCCACATTTGGTTATGCAAATTCTTGCTTTCCAAATCTCTAACTTCAGGCATCCCTGATGTATCAATTCTAGGAATCGGTAATGCCTTGCCCCAGTTTACGCCCAAGGTCTCAAGTGCTTTTGCAAATACTTTTTCGTGTACCAGATCTCTGACTATGAGATAAGATACAGTAGATCTGTACGCCTTATTGTTACTCATTTCATACAATCTGCATTTTTGCAGCCTTCCCGTGGCTTCAAGCATCAGGTTGTATATCATATTTAGCACAAGGTTGCCGCTATCGTAAACGTAGGAAGCTGACCAGGGATTTCCTGCAGCATCTACAGGCCTTGCACTTTGAGCTGCCACGAGAAAGTGATGTATGTTAGGGGAGTCTAGTGCAACTGATAATGGCAAATCATTTGGCTGTTGACTTGTCACAGAAGCGCCTTCAAGCAACATGTTAATGGTATTCGTAACCTGTTCAACGTGACCCATCTCTTCTGTTGCCATGCTTCTTAGAAGATCTTGATATTGCTTGGCGTCTCCTCTAAAATTCATGTTTTGAAAAAAGTATTGCATCATTGTACGCATTTCTCCAAACTGACCTCCTAGTCCTTCTTGCAGAGCTTGAGCTGCCTTTGGGTTTGGCTTATCTGATGGAGGTATTGGGTGAGGTAATCTATTAACTGATAGGAACAT
>DATFCN010000183.1:0-9392 GCA_035253045.1 Nitrososphaera sp. | reverse complement strand
GTTGTGCTAGCTCTTATATTGCTACTATTTCTTTGAAAAGCATTCTTCAAGACATCTCGACCGACGTAAGCATCTTTAGCTTGGAATTATCTGTCTTCAGATTTAATAGAGCTACAGTAATAATAATAATAGATTTTGTTTTATGGTCTAGCCATTCCCGTGGAACGTTTCGTCCGACATATTCCGAGACACATGGTGGCAAAAATAAAACTCAATAAGGATGGATTGTCTTTGCAATCGTCGACTTTAAGCGGACCTTTTTGTGACGAGAAACAAATTTGACAGGAAAGTGCTTATCAGAATAACAATTGTGATTATCCATAAAAGGTCTTATCTATCGGCTTTGGCATAGCATATGTGATATTTTTCTTCATAGATTCATACCAGTCCTCAACATCCTTTGTTATTGATGGACGTACTAGCTTTATTGCCATAGTAAAGTTTGCACTTGAGATCATGTCAGAACCGCTCTGGAGAGCCAGCACTCCAGCTTCTCTACAAAGAGCAACCAAGTCTGCTCCGCTGAAGTTTTTTGTTGACTGAGCAATCGTCTCCAAGTCTGTGTCAGATGCAAGAGGCATAGGCTTTGCAGTTATTCTCAATATCTCAAGTCTTGCCTTTTCATCAGGTGGTCCTGCATATATTATCAGGTCAAGCCGGCCCGGCCGCAACAACGAGGTGTCGATCAGATCTGGTCTGTTTGTAATGCCAACAACTATTACTCCAGCGCTTCCCGCATCATCCATTTCAGTTAATATCTGACTGAGGACTCTCTCGTTGCCTAAGAGATCATCTTCATGTGCCCTTGGTCTTGCAAGCGAGTCTAGCTCATCGAAAACCACTATGCATGGTGACGAGGCCTTAGCCTTTCTGAAGATTTCCCGTATCGCCTTCTCGGATTCGCCGACCCATTTGCTTAGGACTTCGGGTCCTCGCACTAAGATGATGTTGGCATTGCTTTCTGTGGCAAGGGCTTTAGCCAGAAGACTTTTACCTGTTCCTGGCGGCCCATACAGGAGAGCTCCTCTGGACGGTCTAATGCCCATCTTGATAAACTTCTCTGGGGCTTTGATTGCTGTTATTAGGTTGTCATGCAATGTCCTCTTCGCTTCGTACAAGCCCCCTACGTCATCCCATTTGACACCTGCTACTTCTACGTAAAATTCTCTCATTGCTGTTGGGACGATCTCCTTCATTCCTTCCTTGAAGTCTCGATCACCGATTACCATGCTTTCAAGAATCTCCGGTGAGATCCTATCCCCTTCTAGTTCGATCTCGGGAAGGCAGCGCCTCAAGGCTTTCATCGCAGCTTCTCTGCAGAGCGCCTTAATGTCTGCGCCCGTGTATCCATGTAGTCTAGCTGAAAGTTCCTGCAAATTAATATCCTCAGATAACGGCATCCCCCGCGTGTGGATCTGCAATATCTCTAGCCTGCCCTCTACGTTAGGTACACCTATTTCGATCTCCCTATCAAATCTGCCGGGCCTTCTCAACGCAGGGTCAAGGCTCTCTGACCTATTAGTAGCTCCTAATACAATGACTTGTCCCCTATCGGACATGCCATCCATCAACGCTAGCAGCTGGGCCACAACGCGCTTCTCAACATCGCCAAATGCTTCTTCTCTTTTTGGAGCAATTGCGTCAATTTCGTCAATAAAAATAATGCTAGGTGAAGATTCGCGAGCCTCTTTGAAAATATCTCGTAATCTGGCCTCAGTTTCGCCATAATATTTGTTCATAATCTCAGGGCCGTTGATAATGAAAAAATTTGCCTCAGACTCTGAAGCCAATGCCTTTGCGATAAGGGTCTTACCACAACCAGGCGATCCATACATCAAGATGCCGCTGTGAGGTTCTATCCCAAGCCTTGCAAACACCTCTGGGTGGCGCATAGGGAGCTCGACTATTTCTCGTAGCCTTTTTATCTGTTCTTTCATTCCGCCTATCTCTTCGTATGTGACTCGAGGCTTTCTGTCGCTAGTCACCTCTGCCATTATAGTGAGCCTTGTTGACTGCTCGATTCTCGAAATAACCTTAGGTATAAGTCTTTGAACACTAAAGTCCATTTGGTTGCCCAAAATGACTACTGAAATTTCATCTCCCTCATTGAGGGGATAGCCTTTTAGCCTATGCTTGACAAAGTCACAAAACTCCTTATCAACTGTAATATTGCCATTGCCTAAGGGCATCAAAGTCACGCTCTTTGCCTGTCTACAATCTATCTTCTTGACGCTCAAAAGGTCATTGAGTCCTGCACCTGCGTTCTTTCTTGTCTGTCCATCTATACGTATAATGTCCGCTTCCTTTTCTTCTTCATCTGCCGGCCAAGCAGTGACCGCTGTGCTCCTCTTGCATGATATCTCAATGACTTCTCCGGCTTGTATTCTCAGGTGCTCCATATGACGAATATCCATTCTAGCTCGCCGTTTGCCCACGTCCCGATGCTTTGCTTCAGCCACCCTAAGCTGGATGGGTGATGATTCATCGCTTCCAGCACGCATCTTTTTCAATCATCAGGAGCCTCCGCTATTGTCAGCAATCTTATATTACTTGATTCTCACTGACTGCCGGCTGATATTCGTTACCTCGATCTCACCTACGCCTTGGACACCCTTAATAGACTCTTCAAGTTTATCCATCTGTCCCTCAGCATCATCGAGCAAAAAATCTCCTACTATTGCTCTCAGTCCAAAGGCAATTGGCTCCATGGAGCTGTTTTTCAGCTCCATTCCTAGTGGCACGGATTTCTTTATCAATTCGACAACATCTTCCAGGTTTGATTCGGCCTCAGCGGGAAGAATCCGTATCCTAGCTACCAGTCGCGCCATGACTATGGACCCTCAAAACCACAACCCACGCACTTGTAAGCCCTTGCGAACTCGCGGCAGCTCTCGCATCGCCACATCAAAACATAGCCACAATTTGCACAGTAATATTTAACGCACTCATCATTAGGCATAATTGGCCTGCCGCATGAACTGCAGACGGGCAATTGCAATGGCTTAGACATCGTTCAGCTTCTTAAGCGGAAGGGAATTTATATCTTCCCTAGCTATCCCCGCCATCTGAGAGTAAGCGTCTTATTTCATTACCCAGCACCGCTTTAGCTATCTTGGCAGCTCCTTTGACCCCAAGGATTGTGGCAAGCGCACTAGAATGAAAATCAAAGTCGCCATGGTTCGACGCGTCGTCAACAACCGCTTGTGGTATTGCAGCGATAAGATCATCTATCGCCTTGTTGTCCATCCGCTCAAACAATTGGCGAGCAAGAAGCATCTTGTCGAATTCTGACTTGAACATTGAGAGCCAATTACTTTCGTATTGCTGGAGCAAGAATTGCTTCTTTTTTTCGTCATCATTCTTTTTCTCTGCAGAATCAACAACAGCCCGACCTGCCAGCAAACCTGCCATGCCGCAGGAGTAAATACCTCCAGCAGTAGTGGGTTTGCTTTGGCCTGCCGCGTCGCCGACAATTAGTGTCCTCTCAGAGACAAAAGTTCTCACCGGCCCGTTAATCCATATTGGAGCATAAACCTTCCGCACTACCGAGTACTTTCCCTTCCTATCTAGATAAGATTGGAGCGCGCTAGCAGCATTGACGCTTCTGCTGGCAGCGCCTATCTTTCCTCTTCCCCGACCTGTGGGGATTATCCAGGCAAAAAAACCCGGGTATAACTTACTATCAAATGCTACCTCAATGGTGTCCGATTCTATCCATGAGGCGTAAATTTCATACTGAGCTGACTGAAGGACGCCACCCCTGTTTCTGCTAATAAGTGATGCTATGCCTCTTGCATCGACAAAATATTTGCATGAAACATCTCCTTCTGAGGTTTTTACAATATATCCAGATCCTTGTTTCCCTAGCGAGCGCATTGAACATCTTACACGTATGTCTGCGCCTTTTTTTTGTGCCTGAAATGCGATCTGCTTGTCAAATGCGCGCCTATCAAGCACGATGACCTTTTGTCTTTCTGCGCTGATCTCAAAACTGCGTGAACGCGAAAAAATTTTGGCATGTGTAATTCTGTTGTTTTCAATCGTTTCGAAATCTGGCACAATGCCAAGGTTCTGTATACCAGAGATGCTTACGAGCCCGCCACAGTGCTCAGGTGTTCCAATTTCAGAGTCTTCCTCAATTACTACTACTGAGAGGCCGCCAGCAGCAATTTCTCGAGCAGCAAGGAGTCCTGAGACACTCCCTCCTGCTACTACTACATCATAATCAAGCATCTGGCAAGTGACTAGTAATGTATTTTTGGTCTCTTAATTAAACTATGAGCAATCAGGAATCAAACATGGAATTTAAGCAAGTAATTATTGTCAGGCGAGATATTAAAATGGGCACGGGCAAAATAGCTGCACAGGTAGCCCATGCTGCCGTTATGGGAGCAGAAAAGGTAAAGACGTCGAGAAGAGAATGGTTCAAAGCATGGTTTGCGGCCGGCCAGGCTAAGGTAGTATTGAAAGTACAGAATATCGAAGAATTAATGAGAGTAAGAAAACGAGCCGAAGATCTCTACCTACCAGTTGTTCAAGTGCATGATAGTGGCCTGACACAGATACCATCAGGCACTATTACCTGCGTGGGTATAGGACCGGCGCCATCGGAGCTTATTGATAGAGTAACGTATGAGTTGAAACTCCTCTAATGTCGAGCGATTAGGATTATACCAAAAATAATTAGACTCGTGGCAATACCTTGGAATAGAGTTATAGATTCGCCTAGCGCAAGTGCTGCGATCAATATTCCAAAGACAGGAGTCAAGGAAAACATCGACATCGTCCTTACCGTTCCAATTCTCTTTATCCCTGCGAGAAATAACAGCAGCGCCCCTCCGAACCCAGAAATTGACATTACAACTATGATCATCCACATATCCCACTTAATCTCCGCTATTATACCCCCTTTGCCAATCACCAAAGTTATCGCAACTAGGACAAGACCGCCGAAAAGCGACTTAACCATCGCTATCTTGGCTGGGTTGGCCTTTAATGTGAGACGCCTGCTGACGTTGTTATCTATCGCCCACATGAACATAGATGCTAGTATCATAACGTTCCCGGGATTCAATTGGAAGACACCCTCCAATGCTTTCAAGTCTTCTGTGGTGGCAATCAGTAGACCTGCGACTACCAAAATAACTGCGAAAAATCCGATCTGTCCATGTGGTTTTTCGCCGAAAAATATTGACGAAAGTGCTATGGTAAATACGATTTCACCGTTTGTCAATATAGCTGCTGTTGAAGCAGCTGTCTGCTGTAGACCGTACATCAAAAGTACTGGCGCTAACACTCCTCCAAAGATCGTCACGAGCAATACGTAGAAATAGTCAGTCCTTGTGTCAAATTTGAATGAGCCTTTTGCGAATGGAATAAGAGCCATGCCTGACACGGTATAGACTATTGCTGTTAAGGCGAGCGGGTCTATCGTAGCAAGTGGTATCTTTGCTACGCTGAATACTGAGCCAAAAAGAACCGCAGCAAACAATACCGACAGGTACCCTTTGAGAACTTCTTGCTGATGGCTCTGTTCCCCTTTTTCTGTAACCAATCAAATCTGCTAATAACCTAAATCAGTATTTCTATCTATGGCTCCGACAAGAGATATAAAGTAGAAAAGACGGTGTTTTTCTTGTCATTGCGAGATTCATCTTCGAAGGGAAAATTAAGCCAATCATCAAAGAAAATTATTGTTTATGCCGTCATTGGCGTTGTGGCAATTGCCGCTGTCTATTTTCTAATTAGTTCGCAGAACATTCCAGAAACAAATAATCCTGCAACAAATACGCAAAATGATGAATCGAGAGAGCAGCTCTTCGAGCAACAATTCTGCGGAACAGCCACGTCACCAAATTTCAACACTTACGTAAATGAAGTCACGCTTCCCGCCAAGTGCGAAATGCCGGTGGGCATTGCCATTGATGGGACAAAAATTTGGTATGTATCAACAAAACGCGGAGTTCTCGGCAGCTACGATAGTACTACAGGCGCATTTGCTGAATATGAGATCCCTTCATGGCCTCCGCGCTTGCTGCCCTTTGCTGCCGTACCTTCGTGGTCCATGTCCTGGACAGTAAAAGTAGAAGGTCCAAGCGGCAATGTGTGGTTCACAGATCAAAACAATACAGTTTGGCGCTTTAACCAGTCTGCAAGTAATTTTGATATGTTCAAAGTACCAGCGAAATATCCATCAATGATGGATTTCGATTCAAATGGTAACTTATATCTTATAGGCATAAACTCTCAGTCTCTTTATTTTGGCAACGTATCTATGTTTCAAAATGGAACTTCGGAAGGGTTTAGAGAGATTGCCTTGCCCCTCGAGGGGTTCGCCGGAATCAATCCGAATCTAGTTACCTCTGGGGGTTTGGCCGTGGACAAGGAGCGAAATGACGTTTGGCTTTCACTTCTGGCCTTCCAAGAAAGTAAGGGACAGCTGTTTCAGTACGATATTGAAACTGACAAAGTTGTGCGCATAGTAGATCTGCCTCCTGACCTTGGGGCCCCTGTAGGTATGGAACTTGATGATTCTGGGAAAGTGTGGGTGGCCGACCACGGCACGAGCACATTTTTTAGCTACGATCCCAGTATTGGCACCCTAACAAAATTTGTCACATCGATTGCATCTCCTAAGATCTACGGCGGTAGTACCCCACCCAATGCCTATACGCTTCCATACTGGATCGATAAAGGAGGTGACGGCTCCTTATGGTTCAATGAGCATACAGGCAACAAGATAGCCCGCTTCGACCCCAAAGAGCTTGCGTTGATAGAATATTGGGTACCTTCGCAAAACAGAGCCTGGACCCTGTGTGCTCCTGGTGCAACAGCATGCGGCATTGCAAATGTTATGCAGTTTGCAACAGATAACAACACTCAGCTCTGGTTCACTGAGTGGACAGAAAACAAAATAGCCAGAGTCGACGCATCAAAGGAGCTGCCGATGACAGTGGGATTAACATCCCGTGAAATTGCAGTAGGAAAAGGTGCAAGCACAGAGATTACTTTGAACGTGACAGCATCAAGCGATTTCACCGGAGAAATGATGGCTTCTGGGACCTTGATGCCTAATGGAGCTTTTGGTAATTCAACTGGTATTTTTAGCGAACAGTCCATTTCTGTTCCAACTGGCACGTCAAAGCAGGTTTCATTTACCTTTACTGCAGCCGACGACCTGGAAGAAGGACAATATACGCTCATGCTCGGGGCGGGTAATGGTGAGGTCTCATACCTGAAGGCAGTTAAAGTCAATATAATATAGGATAGCCGTGATACCAAAAATCAGAGACCTGGAGAGGTATGGAACCATCCTTATTCTGCTCAGAATGTCCTTTCTACGCTATAGTAATAGAACCGTGACGAAATCCCAGCCATTGATCAATGCTAGTGTTCATTCAGAATAACCAGGCCGGGCATATTGTCCCCTGCTAGGTATCGCAATGTAGCTCCTCCGCCAGTTGACACGTGACTTACCTCGTTCTCAGCCACCCCCGCCCTCTTCATAGCTTCGAGTGTGTCACCGCCGCCAATGAGGGTCTTGCTTCCTCTCCAGTATGCAAGAGCCATGCTCTTGGCGATGTGGACCGTGCCGTTTGAAAAAGCCTTTATCTCAAACATACCCATGGGCCCGTTCCAAAATAAAGCGCCCCCTCCGTTTGAGCCCACTTCGGAGGAGTAGCGCTCGACTGTTTCGTTTCCTATGTCAAAGCCAGACATGGCAGGCGGGATGTCCCCACTAACCATTGTCACAGAGGTGTCATGAGGAGAGGTCGCGCAAACGTAATCACTCGGGAGCAATATCTTATCGCCATACGTTGAAAGGGCGTTTTCCACCCATCGTATGTGCTCGTTATCTATGAGCGAATTTCCAATCCTAAGGCCCTTTGCCTTGAGGAAGGTATATGCCGCTGCGCCCCCTACTATTACCTTATCTGCCTTTGGCAACAGATGCTCAAGTGCCCCGATCTTATCCCTTATTTTTACTCCACCTAGCACAACAGTGAAAGGCCTTGTAGGGTTCTCCTTTATCATAGATAGGTACTTTACTTCTTTCATTAGGTTAAAGCCAGCCAATCGGATATCAAACATCCACGGTGCACCATATGTTGAAGAATGCTTTCTATGAGAGGTGCTAAACGCATCATTGACATAAATGTCCGCAAGAGAAGCGAGCTTTTTGCTGAATGAAGGGTCATTTGACTCCTCCTCCTTGTGGAAACGTAGGTTCTCAAGCAATAGGATATCCCCACTGTTCATTTTCTTGATCTGCTCCTCTATTTGTGGACCGACACAGTCGCTTGCAAACCTTATCGGCGGCCTTGATTTGCCAATAATCTCTGAAAGATGCTTAGCGACTGGCGAAACGGAGTATTTGGGGTCATATCCTTCAGGTCTGCCTAGATGCGAAGCTAGTATGACCTTGGCTCCACGTTTTGTCAAGTATTCAATTGTCGGGAGAGACATACGTATTCTATAATCCTCACCTATAGCACCGTTGTTGATGCTTACGTTAAAATCAACTCGAACAAACACCTTCTTGCCGTCAAATCGCGAATCTTCCAAGTCCGATAGGGTTTTGAGGTACAACTAGACAGTTGGTAAAATGGTCAAGGTTTTTATATTTGTTATAAAGACGCATGAGCTAACGCAATGAACCGGAAAAAATCCTTGTTTCTGGCGCTGTTTGTTTCCTTTTGAAACGTTAAATATGATAGACTATAAATATAATGAGTATTATCGTGAGCAACAAGCCCTCAGCCGGTAAGCCGGCCGATCTTGTAAATGAAGGTCTTATTGCAGGACAGAAGATTGCCAAGATTTCTGTTGTGACCTTGCTAAGCATCGGAGTCGCAGAAATAATAATGGGACAGATAAGTAGCAGCGTCGTTGCAACTGCGGACGGCATCGATTCACTTTCAGATGCTATGATATCTCTGATAGTCCTTATCGGCTTGCGCATAGCGCATAGGCCTGCAGACAGGAAATTCCCTTTTGGTTACCACAAAGTGGAAAGTTTTGCTGCGCTAATTGCAGCAATAGGAATGATTGCGATAGGAATATTTATCTTCTATCATTCGGTCGAAGCGCTCCTCCAACCAAGGGAGATCAAGCAACCGATTTTAACTATGGTGGTGCTTGCAGCAGCAAGCGGTATCTCACTGCACAGAGCCTTCCAGATGAATTCCATAGCCAACAAGTACAACCTCCTGTCATTAAAGACCGATGCCAAAAATTCTATAAAGGACGGATCGGCCTCAGTTATTGGGTTTTTTAGTGTCCTTATTGCGTCGCACTTTGGCTTTCTCCAGATGGATGCAATAGGCGGCATGATCATTGCAGGCTACATATTTTCCGTATCTTATATTTCCCTTAAACAGTCATCGTTGATT
>DATFCN010000182.1:0-6892 GCA_035253045.1 Nitrososphaera sp. | reverse complement strand
TCAGTAATTGATGCAATAAGACATGAAATAATCAAGACCATCCCTGTAGGTAACAACCCCGAATACGTTGCCTTAACTCCTGATCAACGGTTTGCATTGGTTACCAACTTGGGCTCAGACACAGTTTCGGTAATTGATGTTAATTCTCTATCGGTTGTTAGGGAAATACCAATATCCGGCGATGGGCCTCATGGCATAGCGTTTAGCGCTGACGGCGGTGTAGCATACATCAGTAACATGAACAGTAGTGATATTTCAGTTGTTAACGTCGCAACGGGTCAAATTATTGCAATGTTTCCCTCTTCCGGAATAGAACCTCATCAGATTGTTTTGAGGAACCCATAAGATGCCAGGCAGTGTCGCCAGTGTTGAGAGTAAAGTAAGGTCTATGACTGCAACAATGATGATTCTGCATAAATAGATAATTTATCGTATTTTTATTCAGGTGATATAACTTAGAGCGACTGTCACTGCTGTTCCGGTGACTAGACCATTCTTAATTTCAAAAAATATCGCAGACTAAAGAAGTAATTGCATCAAGAGGTCGTTCTCCTCCTCACTGAAGGTTTTTTTATTTAGATCATGCACTATGACCAGGAGTTATACAAGCGCAACAAAAAAAAGTCAGGGCAAGGCAAGATGTGGCCCATTTACCGCCTCAGAGATTAGCTCTTTTTTCTAACTCTTTTATCCTCTCAGTAAGCGTCACGAGCATATCTGCTACAGCGGTGAGCCCATCGCTGTTGTCTAAGTTTAGTTCTGTGAGCGATTCTATATGCCGTTCCCTTTCGTCGGCACGTGCACTTGCAATGTATTCAGTGCCCTGTGCCTTTTCTTCAAGCTCTTCGATTTGGGCCTTTAGTCTGTTTTCGTTGCTTATGGTAAGTGCATCTACGGCTTTAAGATAATCTTCAAGCAATTCTATTTCGCTAGGTCTATAGTAATGATCACTAATGCCCGTAGAATGACCCATGAGATCCTCTACGTTGATGGGTTTCATTCCAGCAAGCTCGCAGCGTGTCTTAAACCATTTTCGCAGAGAATGGCTTGCGGCGAAAGGATGGCGTTTCTTCCCTTGCTCAAGCTTTGCTTTTCTAATACCTTGTGCCTGCAGTGCTCGTTCCAGCAACCGTTTGACAGCGACTGATGTCATCTTTCTTGGGCGATACACAAAGCCGTCGTCTGTGCTCCCAGCTCGTATTCCTTGCTCGATATCCCACAAATTCCGCATGACCCAGCCGTCGCCAGTAATTGTCTCGCCAGAATCTTCCCTGTAACGCATCCACGAAGCAAGCTCGTAGTAAGCCTCAGAACTCATAAAAGAAAAATATGATTCCTCCTCGCCACCATAGATGGCTATTCTTGCTGCAACAATCTTTCCATCGCGCTGCATTGGTTGGATATGCGACCAACACAGGTAGTCCCACATTCCAAGCCTTGCACCACATGAACTCATGACATATACGATAGGTTTGATTCTCCTGTCTGGATATTGCACCAATCTTCTAATCTCGTCAAGAGTAGGCACTCTGTCTTCTGCATATTTCCTACCACGGGGCAATCCTCGATTAATCTTCTTCCATGGGATCTGAATGTCTGCCATTTCGCAGAATAGCTTAATGCTTTTGAGATAGTTCCTAGCTGTGCCGACTGATCGTTCTTTTCGCTCAACCTTCTCCTTTAGTGACTGCATGAATTTTAAAACACATCTAAAGGCCCAGTCAGGATCTTGCTTTCCTCGTCTAGCGAACTTCCACGCCATCTCTTCCAAAGAAGTAGTTTTGGTCATAGTAGTAGGAGCGTTGTTACTATCTCCTCCGCCCTTCTCTTGCTCATCCATCTCCAAGGTATCAAGGAAGAGCCTAAGTCGCTGTTGGTATTTGATTTTCGTAATGGGTGATCGTAGCGCATATAGAAAGAGCGGCCAGGGGTTGTCGTTGTTATTGCTGTTATTGCTACTGCTGATGACAGCACCAGCTATGTCAGATAGTTGAGCTTCACCTTCCTTCGTCTGTAGTATTCCTGTGTCATTTATTGCTGCTACTGCATCCAAATTATTATCTACCTTCCTCGTGTTTATCTCACTCCTTTATTCTCGGAATCTCCTAAAAAGCACTGATATCGTAACGGGCCCGGAGGGATTCGAACCCTCGACCTAACGCTTAGGAGGCGTTCGCTCTGTCCATGCTGAGCTACGAGCCCATCTGTGTTCTTGAACTTTTGCAGCGCCAATTTAAAATATTCGTCCATTTCATGTCAGTACGATAACCTGAGGCTTCCTATTGGGCCGGAACTCTGGATCACGCCAATCATCTGGGAAATAACTCTTCCCTGAGTTCGAAGTCAATTGGAATCCAGCTTCATTTGCAATCGATATCATCTCTGTGAACAATTCACTCTCTTTTTGTAGGTCTGTCAAAATCCTGAGCTTTCCTCCAGGGACAAGTTTCTTTGCTATTATAGCATGCATTGCCCGCAATGAGCTTTTGCCCTGCATCGTGGTAACTTGCACATAATCCTCGGGCAATACTATGAAAAAGTTGTCTATTGATCTGTCCGATATTGCTGGGAGCAACTTCTCGGGATCTCCCCAGAATGCTGAAGCATTCTGCGGATCCAGGTCTGCAAATCTAGTCTTTGCCTTGAATACCTCGCTTTGGTCCTTACCTATACCTATGAAATACTCAAAATAATTCTCAACAGCCATGGCTTGCAACATCTCACCCCGCCTCAAGCCTATCTCTACATTCACTTTGGCGTACATTCTTCTCGCAGTTGCTATTGTCCTGTTAAGCTGCGTCGAGGGATTGCCTTCGTGGAAGAATTGGTATATCAAACTCCATCGCTGGCGGAAGATGTATGGAAACTGCTTCATATTGATTATCTGTGTAAAGGTCTCGTTCTCTGAAAAATCAGTAAAGAACGCATCAGTCCTTGGAACAGCTTCGAGCTTGGGTAGATTCAGTTCCTCATAAAGGTTGGTAACCCTGTCCCAGGCCCTAATCGGGTCTGAACTCATATATGTTACTGCAAGATCGGCAAGCCAGAGTATCTCTGCAAGCAACTTTACCTTCCCCACATTCTCGCCTCTACTAGCTAATTGGTCGAGTGTTTTCGCAAACATCTCCTGTGCCAGCTTTTGTTTGAAGAATGGAAAATCTGTCCTCCAAATGAGAGCTTCAACCATTAGACTTTCAACAGGGCTCCAGTCTGTCTTGATATATTCAGGGTGGGTAGTAGCAAACTCCGAAGGTGGAGAAAGTGCGGTCTTAAATTCCCGAAAATAATTTTCAAATTCGTCTCTACCCATTGTAAAGTAAGCATCAACAATTCTATTAGTTGAAAGCTCTTGCATCGTCCTATTCACATTTGGGCCTTTAGGTCCGACACCAGAGACAAGCGGCTGAATAGGATCGTAGTCATGCAGCAAGCCTGCAACAAGTGCAATCTCATAATCCTTCCATCGGAAGTGGGTCTCTTTAAAGTGCTTTGGAATCATATGAAGGGCCAGGTAAGAGACTTCAAGGGAATGATGAAAACTATGATACTCGCTCGCTCCCTCACCAAGCCCGAGCCTGGAGTAGGCATTTTTGAGGAACCTTAGTAGAAGGCGTAGCATATAGATTCTGTTCTCCGGTATGCCCTTTTGTAATGCAAGCTCAAGCAGCGAGACCATGATCTCGTCGTCCTTGGCATTTGCAAGGTTAGCATTTGTCTCGTCGATCGTACGCTTCTTTGCTCCTGGAAAGACTCGCAGTACCTGACGGTAGACGATTCTCAGCGGTAAGCTCTTGTTGAGATATATGCCAAAGGTCATCCCCTTCCACGGGTACCTAATCCTCTGCCTCTCCCAGTCGGCTACCTCCTCCGATGCTGCTACGATCCTCTTGTTGAGATCGGCTATGAGCTCGCCTAACTGTTCACCCCCCATGATGTCAGCAAACCGCTTGCGCTCTGTATTCATGACAAGCCACTGTGGAATCTTAACAATGTACACTGGGCGGCGCGACCTTTTTTCTTCCCCTATCATCTTCCTTGTAGTCACCGCGACATTTCTATTGCCACCATAAAACGGCAAGTCGCTGTCCTTGACTACGTTGAGTTTGACTTCTCTGCTTCCACCTTTAAGGCTCAGAAGTACATGCCAGTACTTGCCTTTGTCCATCCAGGCAGGTACCTGTGTTTCTTTGTCCCAGAAATCAACTGGACCCGAGGGTACAAAACCTGATTCGTACTCCCTTGTGACTGGATTATAGGATTTGTACTCGTATTCGCCTATCATGGGGTCTAATTTGCGAGCGGCCATCCTAGCCTCTATCACAGTCTCGATAGAGTTCGTAAATTCTCGGTACGCCATCACGCCCCAGATGGTGCCAAGTGAGCTAAATAACGTGAAAATACCTGCTAGCAAATCTACTTCATTGTAAATTAGGTATTGTGGAATAAGGGGTATCCCAAACCAACCAGTAGAAAGGAGGCCTGCAAAGGCAAGTGTGATAAAAAGGTACCGTGCCAAATCATGATATTGCAAGCTAAAGAACAAACAGCGGCTGCTACGCCTGCAGCTATCACAATTTTCCCGTCCTCTGACGGTAGGTTCAGACTCCAACCTTTTTGCCCGCCGGTTAATTATTATCGTTCAATATCCGATTATATAATGTCTTCATGTGATTCAATCACACACACATCCAAAATTCTTTGGTTGTTCCGTATTTGAAACAGCTAAATCTGCATGACCCGAGAGAGAAGCGAGCAGGCAAACACGATCTTTCAATCAATGCAGTCCCTATAAGAGGCAGATGTTGCCTAATCTGGATATTGTATATGAATGCATACCAGCGTTCTGCACACATATATCTCTATGATAATTTATCAAGCATACCAAGGTACGTATACTGATCTTATCTTTGTCTTGTGTCTTTCCTCAAATGCAATCAAAGTTCTCTTCTTGTTAGAAATTTGGTGAGATTCTCTCAAAGCCCTCCATTTTCTCTAAAAACTATGCACCATCGTAGTTTAAGAGAGTTAATGGTGTAACGTTGCATTCATGATAGCCTGAGCAAGCTGCGTATGCTTTTGTAATTTATTCTAGACGGGAGCTGGGATCCTTTTTATGAGAAGATTTTTTGCGTTGTGTTAGATATTCTTTCTCGGTTTATGTTAAATTTACTCACACACATTATACACATTCTACATCAACG
Source organism: Nitrososphaera sp. (assembly GCA_035253045.1). Lineage (GTDB taxonomy): Archaea > Thermoproteota > Nitrososphaeria > Nitrososphaerales > Nitrososphaeraceae > Nitrososphaera. Next base: position 1,691 of record DATFCN010000182.1, on the reverse strand, counting down.
CTTCCTTGTGGATGCAAATCGCATGAAATTTGATTGCGGACTATAGCTTCTGATGATGTTATTAGTTGCTCTATCCACGTTTTCTTTATAGAGGTCAATTCCTAGAAATTTGCGGCCAAGCGATGTTGTTACAATACCAGTCGTCCCCCTGCCTGCAAATGGATCGAGCACATAATCATCCATCTTCGTTGCGAAACGGACTATGATGTTTACAAGCTTTTCAGGAAATATTGCAAAGTGCTCATTGCCATAGTGCGCTCTTGTTGGAATCTCCCATACATTTGATGGATTCTTGCCGCGAGGGTTGCAAACAGCAAATATTGGATAATGTTTGTGGTCTCCTATTCTCCGTCTGGTCGCATGACGTTTAAACTTACGATAACAGGTAGGACAGAACTTTTCTGGATCGTACCCATATGCTCTGGCTATCTCAGATGTGGTTGGAAGCTGAGATATCGGAGTCCTAGGAGATCCGTTGTGAATGATGTTTGATATCCGCATGATCTCGTTTCTATCAGGAACTTTTGGTGTATACTGAACCATGTCAGCAGGCGGCAGCTTATTACGTCCTTCAGCCGCCTCGTTGCCTGGCACCCTTACTGCATCAAGGTTAGCATAGGAGTGCCGATTCTTTGAAAAGAATAAAACATATTCGTAAGCCTGTGAAAAGTTATTTCGGGTACTGCTACTTATGTTATTTTTCTTGTACCAGATAATGTCTTCGCGAAAGATGTAGCCAGATTGAACTAGTCTATCTGCAAGACGATGGGGAAGCCGCATCTTTTCATGTTGCCGTCGCGAGTCACCTATTACTACCCAGAGGCTGCCATCCTCTAAAAGCACATCCCTGCATGCAGCAAATATTTGAGTTAGCGAATTGAGGTATTCTTCCACCGTTTGCTCTCTGCCAATTTCCTGATTATCAGTTCCATAATGCCTGTGTCGATAGTATGGGGGAGAAGTTATAATTGCGCGAAATTTCATACCGGTTAGGTGCTTGATTATTTGGCGAGCGTCACCTTGGATCATCCTAAAGGATTCGCTGTCCAAATACAAAATAAACGCTATTGTGGTCGCTCTTAACCTTATCTCCCATTGATGTAAAGCTAGAAGTATATGCTGATGTTCATTCATCATATCTAACTTTTGATATGTGAAGCATTTCTGATGTTTAGCGACGGATGTTAGATTCATTGTTCCACTGTTCTCCTTCCAGTAATCCTGTACTGCTAGGTGGAGTGTGTAACCTATCATGTCTAAGACGATCTACAACATATATTTGGGAAACAAATTTTTCATCGTATATCGGGCCGGTGGTCTAGCCTGGTTAGGATACCGCCTTGACATGGCGGGGACCGCGAGTTCAAATCTTGCCCGGCCCACTTCCTCTTCTCTTTTTTCTTATACTTATCCTCATAGTCCTTAGAAATTTCTAATGGATCCCTGCTAGTCTGCGGCAGTATCCTAAACAGGCTAGACGCTTCTCCTTGTCGCACCTTACAATTATCTGCAAGCTTACAGAATTCTGTAAAGTAGCCCCTTTCAATTAGTAATGGTAATTCTTGATCGGCGAACTGATTTAACTTCTTGCGAAGTCTCGATTTGATAATATAGCTATAGCTATCGTCAAATTCACGGTTAGAATTTAGATAGTCCCATTCTGCTTTGCTTAGAAACAATTCTTATGAAGA
>DATFCN010000181.1:0-10658 GCA_035253045.1 Nitrososphaera sp. | reverse complement strand
CCAGTACCACCGATTATGCCGATATCCGCACTAATCCCCATGAAAAGTCACCAATGACTCAACATTATATCCCATCTTGCGTAACCTGTCAGCACCTTTCAAGTCTGAAAGTTCAATTATGAAAGCAAAGCCAGCTACTTTACCTTCAAGCTCCTTGATCAGCTGTGCCGCAGCCTCTGCAGTCCCGCCAGTTGCTATTAGGTCGTCAGCGATTAGTATATTGTGACCTTTATCTATCGCATCCTGTTGAATCTCCATTATTGCAGAGCCATACTCAATCTCATAAGATTTCTTGACCGTTCTACCTGGCAACTTGCCTGCCTTGCGAATCATTACAACACCCTTGCCGAATCTGAGGGCAAGCGCGGTTGCTATAATAAACCCTCTTGATTCAATGCCAGCCACCATGTCTACATTTGACTTGTTATAAATACGGTAAAACTCATCGACAATATAGTTCAAGGCGTCGTTCCTTTTGAAAACAGGATTTATATCGCGGAACAATATCCCTTGCTTGGGAAAATCAGGATAGTTAGCTATTATGTTGCGCAGGTTGACCTGTTTGGCTTTTGCTCCCACATCAGTAAAACCATATTCTGGTTGTAAAAAGATTGCGAAGCCATTACTACTATATGCTTTATACATCCCTAGCACGCCTTAAACATTGTTGCTTACAGAAGAACAGATGCAGTTTGTAAATAAGATTGCAAATTTGAAGAACTTTGATGAGACATTTGAATTAGTAAAGGCCGTAGTCCAGCACAAGTTCAAGCTGCATCGAGCAGGACTGAGCCTAATATTGCAAATGATGCCAAGTAGCCTTGGAGCCTACCATATGTTAGGCTCAAATGCAATAGTAGTCAACACTTATCTCTTGACCACGTTGAAAAGAATAGTCAAATCAACTGAAGAGTATAACTCTTATGTATTCATGGTGCTGGCTCACGAATATCTCCATAGCCTTGGAATAGTGGATGAAAATGCGGTGCGACAGATGACTTTTGAGCTATGCAAGTGGATGTTGGGTAATGATCATATTGCAACCAAGATGGCAAAGAATGGCCCCTCTGCTGTATACCCTGAGTTAAGGTCCCTGATGCAGTCACAGTTCAGCAGGGATTTTCACGTTGTCAAAAACTTTGACAGGACCACCCAGACCTATATCCAATAGTCTTATGTGCTATGCAAGAGAAATTCAAAGATGAGCGAATGACGCTTTAAGAAGTCTTCACCAGAGATAGGATCTGATCTATATGATTGATATGTGAGGCTCTGGCACAAACTAATTAGCATTCAGATTTATGCAAAAATTACAACAAGTGATGCTATTTCTTTACGATATTGGACTTGAGAAAGTATAATAAACATTCAAGTCCTATATGTCTTATATGGCGCTTAAGAACGGGGCGGAATATATTGAAAGCCTCAGGGGTAGAAATCTCAAAATATATCTTTTTGGAGAGCTTGTAAAAGAGCCAGTTGATCATCCCATGATCCGGCCATCTATAAATGCAGTGGCAGAGACCTATGATCTTGCGGTAGAAGAGCCACAGCTTGCTGCCCCTCAGTCTTCGCTAACTGGAATGCAAGTCAACAGGTTCTTGCACATTACCGAAAGCGCGCAGGATTTAGTTGACCAGAACAAGATGCAAAGGAAGCTTGGACAGCTCACTGGTACCTGCTTCCAGCGTTGCGTAGGCATGGACGCACTTAACTCATTATATTCAACTACTTATGAAATCGACCAAAAGCACGGTACTGAGTATCATAATCGCCTAGTTGAATTCATCAAGATGCTACAACGGGAAAACTTGATGATCGGTGGGGCCATGACTGACGTTAAAGGTGACCGTGGCCTGTCACCTTCTCAGCAGGAAGATCCTGACATGTTTGTGCACGTGACAAAGCGCAACAGCGAAGGCATATACATAACTGGCGCAAAGGCCCACCAGACTGGTTGCATCAACTCCCATTGGATCATCGCCATGCCCACAATGAGATTGAAGTCTGAAGATAAAGACTATGCAATTATTGGAGCAATTCCTGTTGATGCTCCAGGCATCACATACATCTATGGCAGACAGTCCTCTGATACCCGGAGTATGGAGGGAGGCAACATCGACGCCGGCAATGCCATGTATTCTGGCCAAGAGGCCATGATAATCTTCAAAGATGTTTTCATTCCCAACCATCTAATATTCATGGATGGCGAATATGAATTTGCCTCGATGCTGGTCGAACGCTTTACCTGCTATCATCGCCGAAGCTATGTCTGTAAGACCGGCCTTGGCGATGTCTTGATTGGAGCAGCTACAGCCATTGCAGACTACAACGGTGTGGCAAATGCCTCACACATCAAAGACAAACTGGTTGAAATGACGCACCTCAATGAGACGATATTTGCTGCAGGCATTGCATCTTCATACCAATCACACAAAACATCCGCAGGCAACTGGCAGAACGATGACATGCTAGCAAATGTCTGTAAGCACAACGTCACAAGGTTTCCGTATGAAATTGGTAGGCTTGCCCAAGACATCGCAGGGGGACTTATGGTGACGATGCCATCTGAGAAGGAGTTCCGTAATCCTGATACTGGACCGTTGCTTGAAAAGTACTTGAAGGGCAGGAAAGGCGTATCAACAGAGAATAGGATGAGAATACTACGGCTGATTGAAAATATGACTCTCGGGCGAAATGCAGTCGGCTATCTTACAGAGTCAATGCATGGTGCAGGATCCCCGCAGGCACAGAGAATCCAAATTGCGCGCCAGATGCAGCTTGAGACCAAGAAAAAGTTCGCAAAGAGGCTTGCACAAATCAAGGAAGGCGAGGCAGAAGAAATGGTGCCAGAATCAACAGAATATTTTGATAGAATATTCGGTACCAAGAATAATCTCAAATAGTTTATTGTATCAGTAAGTTACCACTGGTTAAATTTACAGCAACTTTTCAACCATTGCTTTTATTTTATTTTTTTCAATCCCTTTAGCCTCAAAAAGGATTATTTATCCGTTCAACACATTTATTATGGTATTACTCTGGGGTTGTGTTGATTGAAATTAAATGAAGCTCAGATTGAGGATCTCACTGGTAAAGTTTTTCGCACTATAATCAGCAATGGCAAAGATGGCATACTGCAGTCCGAGCTATGGAAGGAGCTTGACTTGACAAGCCGTGATGGCTCCCGCGTTGCGATTCGGCTTGAAAAACGATCTCTGATTCGTCGTGAAAAAATGTTAGAAAATGGTCGGTGGACATATCGACTTTTTGCAGTAAAGCTACCTGTAGACACTACAAGCATCGAACAGGCTCCGTGTTTGACATGCCCTTTTGAGCATATGTGCTCTCTCGAAGGTTCTTATAGCCCGACAAGCTGTAATTTAATTGAAGACTGGCTTATCAGATCTTTTGACAATGTAAGCCTAAACTCTACTAAATTTTCTAAAAAATGAGACTTGCTGACGCTCGACGTGATCAATACCGCCGACTGGCAAAGGATCAGGGATACAGGGCTAGGTCAGCTTACAAATTATTGCAGATGAATCGCTCTTACAATATTATAAAAAAGGGCGATAAGGTGGTTGATCTTGGATGTGCACCCGGAGGTTGGCTGCAGGTAGCCATGAAGGAAGTACAGCCGTCAGGGAAGGTCATCGGGGTAGATCTGAAGCCTGTTACCCCCGTCGCTGATGCGATAATTCTGCAGGGAAGCATAGAGGATCCGAACATATTAGGCAAAATACATGAAATTTTAGGCTGCAAAGCTGATGTCATCCTCTCAGATCTAGCTCCAAACGTGAGCGGATTATGGGACATAGATCATGCGAGGCAGATCTTTCTCTCTACCATTGCATTACGGTTTACACAACATGTGCTCAAAGTAGGCGGAAGCAGTATCTTCAAAGTCTTTGAGGGGGACATGCTAAGGGAGTTCAGATCAGAATTACAGAAGAGCTTTGGCAAAGTGCTTTTAAGCAAGCCTTCCGCAAGCCGACAAGAGAGTAGTGAATTATATGTCATATGCTCAAACTTTCAGCACTGAATTGAACTCGCAGCATATGTTATACTTGACGACCTGCAGCATACAATGGCAATTTGACATCTTTCCTAAGTGTATTCAACAGTTAATTGTTTATATCTGATACATAATTCACTAAAACTATGAAGATAGTAGATAACTGAATTCGATAAGATGTTCAGGCATATTGCTGCTCAGATTAAGGTGCTGAGGATTTTTGACGATTTTAGTGAATTTGCTCTGCTAATGATTTTCTTTTCTCATAACATCCTTTCCTTGAATCTGGCAATATGAAGATAAGTTCTTGAGCGATGTCAAGAGTTGCTACAAAAATCACCTTTACATCCTAGTTTATTGCCTTTAGCCTATATGCAATTGTTGCCCGTTCATATCTAGCGTTCTTATGTTCACTGACTATTGGTAGGGATAGTACAATTTTATAGAATAGTTTCTATATAATAGATACTATACTTTGCTTTTAATAAAACCAATAATTCCGCTTATTAAAAAGTGGATCAAATTAATTAATATATAAAGATTCGATAAATAATAATAGTAATATGCCGTATTCTTTGAACCATGCCAGCGTAAAAAGCACGAGCAAAGAAGCTACTTATAGCAAGATCTTGGTACTCTGCATAGATAGAGACAATGACATTGGCTCAAAGGGCGGCATCGAGACACCAATTGTCGGCCGCGATGCATGCATCAATGCTGGTACTCGGCTCGCACTTGAGGATCCTGAGGACGCAGACTCTAATGCTATTTTCGGCGCAGTCAAGACGTATGAAGAGCTTGTGAGCAAGGGTTACGATGCTGAGGTTGCGGTGGTGGCCGGCAAGTTCAATAGGGGTGTCGAGGCTGACGAGAAGATAAGCCTTGAAGTGAAAAGTATTCTTGAGAAATATCGTGCAGATGGCGCGGTCATTGTCTCTGATGGCGAAGACGATGAGACAATCCTGCCCGTCATCCAATCAAGGGTACCTGTGATATCAGTACGGCGTGTAATTATTCGGCATAGTAGAAGTGTTGAGTATTCTTACGCCGTGCTGGGCCGTTATCTTAGAATGCTTGTTTATGATTCTCAGTACTCAAAGTTCTTTCTAGGCGTCCCTGGCATCCTGCTAGCAGCAGGGGCACTTGCCGTCATATTTGACGCAGCAAAGTGGATAACTGCAATCGTGCTTGCAATCCTTGGTGGCGCATTCATCGTCCGGGCATTTGACATCGACAAGGCATTAAGCTCATTTGGCAGGCTGACTCCAACATCGTTTATTAAAATATTCTCAATCATAGGTGGTGTGCTTATTATACTTGCAGCAATTGCAAACGGCATCTCTAGCATACCGCCCAATATACTCACTCCTGAAATGAGTGCGCTCGATATTGTTTCAAATAGACCTATAGTAGGAAGATTTGCCGACAGTACTATAACTTTGCTATGGATAGGAATTGCTACAATACTAGGTGGTGTCCTGTTGAGCGATTGGTTCAAGGGTAGTAGCAGGATTATGTCTGATATACTACGCCTTACTGTGCTTGCGCTACTATACATTCCACTGCTTCAATTTACATCGGTGCTTACCCAAGGTACAAACCCATTCACGCTCATCTCATCTCTGCTGATAGGTCTTGCAGTATCACTTGTAGCTGCCACAGTCCTTTACTATTATTTTAGGAATAGAAAAGGCGGCGAAGTCCTGAAACACTAATGTAAAGGTGACTGCAACAAAGAATTACTATGTCCAAACAACACGGAGACTATGATTCAAAGCAGCAAAAATGGTTCTGCACCTACTGGATGTCACAGGAAGAATGGTTAGATGTACACGACTATTCTACATCTACTCTGCTACCGAACCAAGAGAAAGAGCCAGCTGCGGGAGAGGTTGATGAAGATGATGAAGATTGACACTACAAAAAACTTACAAACAACCAAATCAATCACAGACTATTGATAGATGAACGGTCGGCTGGTGCAATAATATTTTACATGGAAGAGGATCCTGAGCCAGACTATCTATTATTGCATTACTCTGCCGGTCACTGGGACTTTCCCAAGGGTAATATTGAGGCTGGTGAAAACGAAAAGCAGACCGCTACCCGTGAAATTCGAGAAGAGACCTGCATTACTGATGTTGAATTTTTAGATGATTTCCGTATGAAGATCGAATACAAATACAGACATGGTAAGAAGCTAGTGCATAAAGAGGTTGTCTTGTATCTTGCAAGGGCACACACACGCAAAGTGCTCCTCTCCCACGAACACATTGGTTTTACCTGGAAAAAGTTCGACGATGCTATGCAGCAACTGACTTATCTAAACGCTAAGAACCTTTTGTCTGCCGCAAAAGAATATCTTCAACAGCGCTCACTTGCCTATCGATAAGATTCTGTCTTGAATATCTCTTGCAACCTTGGCAGGCTGCTTGGCTTCAACTATTGACCTGCCAATTATCAAATAATCTGCGCCGTTTCTGATTGCCTGCTCTGCATCACCACCTTGTGTCCCCACTCCTGGTGAGTATACTGGCAGTGGCCCAGCGATCTCTTTTAAGATCTTGTCTTGGGTTGCACCCACGACTATGCCATCGACACTTGAAGCCGCCGCCCTTTCAAAAAATATTCTGTACAGCCCGCGTCTTTGTATTTTAAGTCCAAAACCCTCTTTTGCTTCTGGATGGCTCATGTATACAAGCGCAATGATGCCCGCATGTTCCTTGTGTGCCTTTTGTACTAGCGAAGCAAGCGCATCATTGCCAATAAAGGGATTTGCTATGACAGCATCAAAGCCCATTTTTATTAGCTGGTCTAGGGCAACAGCATTGGTAGTTTCGATGTCGTTCAGCTTGATATCTGCTATTGATTGTAGCCCAAAAGAGTGAGCCAGCTTGTTTATCTGCAAAATTTCTGATGCAGATAGCGGTAGGATGATATGGAAGTTCATCTTTACAGCACAGACGTGATGCTCTACTGTGTCGATAATCCTTGCTGCAAGTTCTGGCAGACTTTGATTTCCTCGTAATTTAGTATCGAGCGCAAGAACTATTGGACTTTTTTTTTCTCTAGCCGCTGTGGCAATTCTTTCGAAAAAGGGCCTAGTCATAGGTCTTTACCAGAGGATGATCCTCTGCCAGCCTTATTACCTTGAGATATACATAACCGTGTTCATCCAGCCTTGCAGAGAACGTTGGCTGATCGGCCCTTTGGCTGCTGTAACGCAAAAATGGGTCCTTTGGTTCCTGTTCTGTTGTCACATAGTAAAAATAGGATATGGATTCATTGTCATTTGCACTCATTGCAGTGCCTAGCACGATCTTGCCTCCTCGTTCCTTGAACAGAAAGAGTGGCAGAGGTGGCTCATCGTATATTGTTTTATAGGCTGCCACCTTGGCTAGGCTTGGCAGATCCTTCAGCTTTATCACTGTATAGCCCGATCCTTTGTCGATCTTTGCAGATCTTGTAAGGGAACGAGGGAACTTTTCCACTTTTAGAATAGGGGAGTAAATGTATGTAGGATTATCCACCGAGCTGGCAAGCAAGACTTCTTCGATCCCGTTGCTTACTCGATAGGCCAGATACTGGCCGTCCTTTGAGTCTTCTTGTGTATAATAGATCACAGGCCTTCCGTTGATGATGTCAGTCTGGACTGCAAGCGCCTCGTGCCTGTTAAACTGGAGTGAAAATGCAGGCAAAGGCGTCCGCTCCAGCGCGCATACTAGCCTGCCAAAATCCTTGAGGCTTGCGAGTGCAATGTAGCATGGAGCCTTCAGCTGCAAATCGCGATATTGTTAATACTTACGCTATTAAAGTCATCCGTTAGAGGTAGAGTAATTATATTGGAGAAGTTGTACAGGCTGGTAGAGCAAGCCAAATCAATTGTTGTTGAAAGTAGCAACCCCGACAGGATGTCGCTATGGCGTGCCTACGTAGCCCTTGAATATGCAATACTGGATCTGAAATTACGTCATAGACTTGAGGGAAATCCTCCGCCTAAGTCTATCAAGTCAGCAGATCTAGATGTTGCGAAGTCGATGATCCACCGGCTCGATCTATCATCTGGAGATAAAAAAAAACTACTAGATGATCTGCGTTCATGCAGGGATATCGTAAAGGCGCTGGTGGCAAGCAAGTTACTATGACCTACGGTCTATAATATCGTAGACCTCTCTTCCCGTGCCAATTAGGGTCACCTTCAGACCTGTCTCGTCTTCAATATTTTCAATGAATTTCTTTGCATCCTCCTGCAATTTCGCATATTCTCGCATCCCTGCAGATCGAGGGAAAACTACATCCAACTTTGTGATTGCAAGTTGCGTCGCACTGTTGAGCCTGATCGCTTTCTTGGCAAGCTCCATATCAAAGGGCGCAGCCCTCCTCTGCCTACCTGTTACGCTCCCATGCTCGATCCATCCGCGCTTTCTTGCCTCTTCCTTGCTCAGCTCATTTTCGAGTGGCCCTCCGCCCACCCTCGTGATATACGCCTTGAAGACTACTAGCACCTCATCGACTCTTTTTGGTCCGATGCCAATATGTGAACAGATGCCTGAGGCAGTAACGTCGCTTGATGTAACATAGGGATATCCCCCATGAAACAATGACAAGTAAGTCCCCTGTGTTCCTTCCACTAGTACTCTCTCATTGTTGTCTAGCGCATAGTTGACTGAATTGCTGACATCTTCCATGTAAAGCGACAATTCAGGAATGTCTCTTGCAAGCTTGAGTCTGCGAAGTGCTCTGTCCGCATTTGCCGGGCCAGTCCCGGTGCCCGTCGTGCCTACCTTGCTCTTTAGATAGTCTTCTTGTATGTCGTAGTCAATATGCATTTGCTCAATAATGCCACACTGACTATCCACAAATGTCCTGTCGTCTGCATGAAACTTTGTTATTTCATCCCGTAAAACCTGCGGGTTGACAAGTACTCCTGCGCCGACCAGAAGCCTAGTAGTCGGGTTGAGCACAGCGCTTGGTAACATGCGCACCTTGTATTCGTTACCTTCAAATGTAAAAGTATGACCTGCATTTGGGCCAACTCCACCACGCACAGCAACTGTGGGGTTGTCCTTTTTAGCCAAGTATGCTATAATCTTGCCCTTCCCTTCATCTCCATAGAATCCGCCGACTGCCACAAGGCATGACATAAGGTTCTCTCTTCTTGGTGTAGTTATTTAACTCATCCTTGAATGAGATAAATAAATTCCTGCATTATGCAACTTAATCATGGACAATACATCGGGTAACATCATCCATATACTTGCAGACCTGCCAGATTTTTTGCGAAAACAAATATTGCAAAACCGTCTCAAAGAGTTCTATGAAATGAGCGATGATGAAAAGAGCGAAGTGATAAACATGGCATTAGCGGCAATACGCTCCATAGATCCACATAAATTATCAACGCTTTTCAAGACATGGCTTGAATTATTATCAGAATTTGATGCGGAAAAGCGTGGAATAATGTTCCAAGCCTACGGTAAACAGATTTTGGCAAACCCTTGTTCTATTGCAAAGCTTGATTTTAAGTTGCTGACTATTGCTTTTGTGTCACTTGATCAAAGAAAGCGAGAGCGCCTTACCGACTCGCTTCATGAAGTGCTATTAGGACTGCCAAACAGTAACAAAATACTAAAGATGATTCCGGAGCACTCACTAAAAACTGTCGGGCTAAAATGATTAATGATGCTGGTGGTCGTGTTGCGCCTCTGGGTTGTCGGGTCTTTTTTCTATTTCTCCAATGCCCTTTTCAAGTCCAAAAAATGCCCTCTCATACTTGCGAAGAGCCTTTCTGTGTTCTGGCAGTGACATATCCAGTCTCATCTCATTCATGACCATGACAGCATAAGTGGTCCACTCCTTCCAACATGCCATGCATGCTGGGTACTTCTCGGCAGCTGGATCCTCGATAATCTCCTCAAAATTCTTACCGCACCTCAGGCAGGTCTTACTCATCTGCAAATGGTAATGCTCTGGATATTATAAGTTGTTAGGGTTGTCAAGAGCGCCTAAATCATACTATTCTTGCTAGATGGAAGAGAAGATGGAGGAGGAGGTACTCCGAACACTTTTGTTGTAGAGATGATGTGTATCTGTATTGCAAGCCTTTCTCAAGGTAAAACAATAAAAATCTAAAATTCATTCAGTTCAGCCCTAGAGTCGCGCCTATTGACAAAACCGTTGTTCGCATTTCACACAGATGCTGTAGGCGGGTTATCTGACATTTTGTTTGGCTTATAACTTATTGCAACCCCGCCACAATTTGGGAAGATTATTATACTTTCAGAGTGCAAAATGGCACGTGAAGGTTCACTGTCCTGACTGCAAGGGATCTGCAGAGCTAGCAGACGATTTTTCATCTGTCAGGTGCTCTAACTGTTCATTTGATATGACTTACGGCGAATATGTAAAGTACATAGCTTACAAGGACTTGCGTTATCGTGATATACTTACGGACTACAAATAAAGACAAGACTACTCTTAGAGGCTGTGATTGAAACCACATGGAGTCCTAGGCCAATTTAAAAGAGCCCACGTTTGCAGAAATCTTTGAGTCATATACAACTTGACGGACTATTCTTCGTCGCCAAATCCGTCTTCATCCTCTTCGTCAAACTCTTCATCAAAATTGTCGTCAACGTTA
>DATFCN010000180.1:0-5722 GCA_035253045.1 Nitrososphaera sp. | reverse complement strand
CAGCAAGGGTCAGCGATATACCAACGGATGAATTTGAAGGATGGGACAGTATGACTGGCGAACCACTATCGTTGACATTGGGCGAATCTGTATCAGAGGTTGTTTCATTCAAATTAGACCCAGTCTTTGGAGGAGAAGGAGAAGGATTGGAAGCTGTATGTCTGACACACATAAGGTCAGCGGAAGAGGAAGTGAACAGTGAGTAGAGCCTATACTGCATTGAGACGGTCAGCTGCAAAGTGTGCTTGGTGAGTATACATATTTTCACCTCGATATCGCCTTATTTAGTGTAGTACCATTAGCTATGATCGCAATAGAGCATTAGCTTCATAGATCTAGAATCGACGAGAGGATTGGTACGAGCGCATTTTTACTTAGCTTCTTCGGGAATTGCAGAAAGATATATTGCTTCTTTGCTGAGAAAAGCACAGATTATGGCTAGACGTAATAGGGTACCTGCTTTGTGAAGCAACCTTGACTATCTGAACTTTATGCTTGGATGCAAATAACCATTGAACTCAAATGGGATATGAATTTATTAAAACTGCACGCTATTATCTGCTATATCCGATATCCTTATTATTGTACTTTTTGACCTCGCCGCCTCGCTTGTTATCACGGTCACTTTCTGAAAAGTCTCCTCAAAACAAGAAGAAAATAATTATCCCTGTGGCCATCGTCGCAATCGCGATAATAGCTGCTACGATCATCATAGGGCAGTTTCTTGTCCACCAACAACACCAGAATCAAGATGCACCTAATGTGAAGTTTATGACATTTGAAGTAGATAAACAAAAAATAGCAGTCGGAGAAAGTACCAACATATTGATCAATGTGCGAAATTTGGAAGATATAGTAATTGATGATGCCAGAGTAGTGATGACTATTGAGCCCTCAGGCTATCAGTCATATCTATCAATAAGCAACAACACTATACAATTGCCAACATTTCTGGGCAAAGATGCAAGGACAGGAGAAGTCAAAGATTCTATAACTGCTGTAGCAACTCCCGCAAAAGAAGCAACCTATGTCGTAAAGGGGATGGTTTTCGTAAAGAATACTCTAACAGATGTCAAAGAATTTCCCTTGATCATACACCAATGAAATAAAAAGCAGTGACATACACATATCTTTCTTATCTTTCTTAGGTTTTAGCAGTTGAATGTATTATCCCTGAGATATTAATAGACCATTATTGTGCTAGTTAGCAGAGGATGAGGTTTTTTACCTCTCTTCCTGTTTGTAAGGGAAAAGAAGCTCTACTGTTAGCTTCTTAAAGGTACTTATATTGCTTGTGCAAATCATCAGCTGCCCAATCCCTCATGTGACTTTTGTTCTCAACAATGTCTACCAATCTTGATATTGAAAAGGGCTTTTGCATTAAATCTATTGCTCTTTTTAACTCTTTTACAGATTCTGATAATGTTTCTCTGACATGTGCAGACGCAAAGATTATCCTCTGATCGGGGTTTATCTCTAAAATTTCCCTAGCTACCTGTAGTCCATCTCCGTTTGGCATTTTGTAATCTAGAATGACCAGATCAAAAAACGATGAGCTCTTAGGGTCAAGAAGAGGGGAATGTAGTTGTTGCTGTTTTTTCGCTTCCTGTTCTCCAAACTGTTGACGATAAAGCCAGAGGCATTCTTCGCCGTCAGATGTGAGAATTACTTCATGTCCTCTTTCTACAAGGATCAAGTAATACATGTCTCTAATGTCTTTTTCATCTTCAGCTACAAGTATTCTCATCGTCAAATATCTCGCTTCGTTGAGCCGCCAACCTGCCCGGTGTTAAGAGAATTCTATTTAATTTATTAATTCTGATAGATTTTTCTTCTTTATGTATGATAACAATACAAAAATATCAAATACTAGCTCAGACTATGTACAATATTTGTCATATCGATGAGTGATCGGCACCAAGGAAGAAGCTGCGTCTTTATCAACTGCCTTACTCACCAGGATCCTTTGGCATAGGTATTACGCTATCATCAACCGTTTTCTCCTGCTTTGCGGTGATTTCAGACTCTTCCATCATCGCCCCACCCTCATCCTGTGCATTATAATCATCCGCGTCTCCAGAGCCTTTTAATACTGCCACTAGAACCGGTGAGAGAAGTGTTAGATATTAGTGAATTAATAGCATGAATAAGAGTCGTACCTGCATTAGCAGAACGAAAAGCTGTTGCGCAAGAAACCGTAAAACAAGAGGCCGCCGCGTTTCTTCTTACAGTTGAATTATACCGAACGGCACAGAAGGTACAGAACCCGCGACGTTTGTATTTGAGGCAGGGCAATGTGGGGTACAGGGCCTTATACCAATACCTGGGACTTTAAAGATGATAGTACTGAAGAAAAAACTAGGAGCAGTTTAGATATCAAGATATTACTTGCCCCAATAAAGCTTGCTCAAAGAGAAGGTAAAGCGGGATTAATGCAACATAGCCGTTATTTGAAAGAGATTTGTTAAGAAAGATAGGTTATATACTTCACTGGTTCCTAGGTTACATGCCTTTTCGATTCAGAAAAAGAGATGAAGATGTAGTACATTTTATCACAGATATAACTGACAAAGACGAGATAGAAGAAATTCGAAGAATCGCCAATAGGCTTGATCACAATGAAAAAGTTCAATTTGTGGCAAGACAATCTAGAATGAAACCAGGTGGGTCTGCATTAGCTACACCTAACATTGTTTTTGCAACTGACAAGCGCATAATAATCAGAAATCCTACAATGTTGGGAATGCGCGAAAATATTGAAGATATTCCATATGAGAACATAACCAGTGTCAAACTAGAGAAAGGTGTTTTCTCATCTACAATCCTAATCAGGGCTCCGGGGTTGAGTGAAATGAGCCGAGTTAGCAAGCATAGTGGGCTAGTCGCCTGGGGACGAGGAGAAGATGGGCAAATTGATGCTTTGTCTAAAGATAAGGGAGAAATGCTTTTTGCAATCATCAGAGGAGGGGTAGATGAAGCCAAGAAATCGGGAGTACGACCTGCTACCACCATCGTTAACCAACAAATATCAATAGCAGATGAAATAACAAAGCTGGCAGCACTAAGAGACCAAGATGTCATTTCACAAGAAGAGTTTAGCCAATTGAAGCAAGAGTTGCTGAAGAAAATACAACAATAGTAATGGGAGCGATGTAGTAATAGCATAATTGATTTGACAAACGTAAGCTGCTGCTGGTATGGCAATTAGAGAATAGACTGTAGAATTAGTCAGATTCCACTCGCTCTATCCAGCAGCATCAACAGTATGCACATAGGGAATAGCACTCATTTTTTTAGACAATCTGTGGTTATTTTAATATCGTTTATGTGTTATATTGATCGACGGTTCGGCAGAGGCTAGTCTCAGAATCTATGATTGGGAAACTTAATTTGAAAAAGATGTTAGTCAGGATGGTGAGGGAGAAGAGGAAAGAACGAGCTGGTAACGATGGTTTCAAAAAAGCAGTTGAAACAAACAGAACACTTAAGCAACTTAAGCAATGGCCAAAAATTTGGCAATTGACTTCAGGTGACTTTTAGGTTAATCTTTAAGATCAATAGAAGCAGGCAATTATTAGCTATTGTATCTTTATTTTAATTCTATAGTTCGACATAAAATAGAACCCTTTCATATCCATCATATATTGTGTCTCACTTCATTTACATCATCAAGTATAGGTCTAGAGTATCATTGATATCTGCCCAATAGATTATCGTGTGAATGATAAGTTTCCCCTTGGTCATATGAACTCTAGACAAAGCCCTTTCGTTCTAATATTTACCCTCGGTTGTTGTGGAAGAAGAACCCGGCTCTTATACTATTATCAGTCAATTTCAAAGCCAAGTTTAGGTCCATAGGATCTCCTTGCTTATCAAGGCCACGTAATGCTATACACATGCTTCTTCCATCTGATTCCTTCCTGCAATGCTATCAGGTTTATTGCTAGCATATACTAGCACCGCTAGGTGCAAAAGTTGTTGTAGTTGTATTGTTTGTAGTTGTATTCCCTGTTATATTTCCCCTAGTAGCATTGGATGTGCTAGTGTCATTAGCACCGATGCTAGCACCCCCAGGTGCAACAGTAGCTGTTGTTGTGTTGTTTGCGGTTGTGGCGGTGGCATCACCAGTTGCTACAGCTGGACGTTCTGTTGTGGTATTGTCCTGTGATAAGCAATCAGATTGCGTTACATTCGTTCCACTGCCTGCAGGCCCTACTGATGCTCCACCAGGGGCCAGTGTGGCTGCAGTTTCATTGCTGCCGCCTGTGGCCTGTACCGGGTAGGTTGAAACTGCTAATATTATCGCCAGTGTCAATACGAGTGTAGTTAAGGTTAAACTAATAATGAATCGGCCATCCATTTTAGACTTGATAGCAGTTTTTTTCCCATCACGGTTGTCATTATTATCGATACTGAATTCATCTCGTTCCATACTGATGAAGACTACGCCTCAATCAATTTAAATCGAGATGCACATAATTCGGTATATTATAGCCTATCTGATTAGTATGAGTGACTAATAGAAGAAAGTAATAGAGAAGGAAAAAGGGTCGCAGCAAAATAACCTCGGGGCACAGGCAAATCTTCGGCAACTTGCGATCTATTATTCATTCCTTTGTCTGCAATGCATGATCCTCCCTCTCCTCTTCTTCTTCGTCTTCTTCGCTAATTGATGGTGAATGCAGTTCCTGCAGCTTTTCGACCTTTCTTGCGAAGACAAGGTATGTGGTATGTCCAATCATCCTCATCGATGGACGGGTCATTCCTTCTCTTGCCTCCAGGTTGCGGATCATAAGTTCCACACAGTCTATATCAGCATAACCGCTTTTCTTTAACTGTGTCGCAGTTTTTTCAATCTGATTCATCGTAGGACATATGGCCACAAACGCGCCACCACCCTTGAGCGCTTCATGCACCTGATCGACGACGGTCCATGGATCACCAAGGTCCACGGTTGCAACATCAGCATCGCGGATATGGATGCCCTGATGTGGATCATGCTGATGCATCGTCACGTACTTGTCCATACCAGCCTTCTCGAGATTGCGCTTTGCTATCTCCATGAACTCATAATTGACGTCAAAACTGTAAACGTGACCCTCTGGCTTGACGATACTTGCCATGAACGTAGCAAGTGCTCCACTACCAGTCCCAACCTCCAGGACCTTTGAGCCATTTTTGAGCCCAGTTCGGGCAATAATGTATCCTAAATCCTTTGGATAAACTATCTGCGTTT
Organism: Nitrososphaera sp.; assembly: GCA_035253045.1. Taxonomy (GTDB): domain Archaea; phylum Thermoproteota; class Nitrososphaeria; order Nitrososphaerales; family Nitrososphaeraceae; genus Nitrososphaera. The sequence continues at coordinate 486 of DATFCN010000180.1, read as the reverse complement.
TGCGCTCTGACTTCATTATGAAATCATGAATAGTAGGTTCCATAAGGAAGATGAGCTTTCCTTCTGTGGTCCTGACTGCGGAGCCATATTCCCTGCCAATTATTGAGGAGACATCAATTATCCCAAGATGTGTGTGAAATTTTTTGTCCGATGCTACTTTAGTTAGCCACTTTTTGCGCGGGGTATGAAAGAGCAATACATAAGAGCTTTCTTCGATCTTTGTCAAAGCAAGCGGATTGTTGCACACATGGAATAAAAATCAATCAATCAAACTAGAAAAAGAAGGAGTATTATAGTTTGTAAACATCTCCGATTTTTTGGAGGGCTTCAATATGCTATGGGAGTCTTTCCTAGGATTAAGAATCCCGCTCAAAACCAACCCGGATAAGAAATCCTGCATTCCAAGGAATGAATAAAAGATGCAGGTGTTGCCTGCTTTGTGTATATGATGATAGTATGAAGGCCTGGGATATTGCCATGTTATCA
>DATFCN010000179.1:0-62425 GCA_035253045.1 Nitrososphaera sp. | reverse complement strand
TGGGATGACTTTTGGAAGGCACTTGTCAGCAAGGATGGTAATCATAAGTATCCTCTTCGCAGTCCACGGATGAAAGAGCCCATGAGGCACATTGACGCACAACAGCTTGTAGACCTAGTCGCATTGAGCGCCTGGAAGAGCGCTGAACCCGGAGTAATATTCTTTGATAATATTAACAAGTACAATCCACTCGTTGGAGCAAGAGGCGGGCCCTTGCGTGCCACAAATCCCTGTGGTGAACAATCCCTCTATCCTTATGAATCATGCAATCTCGGCTCGATCAACTTGGCAAATTTTGTCAAACGCAAAGCTGATGGCGCATATGAGTTTGACTGGCAACGTTACGAGCAGGCGATCAGACTTGCTACAAGATTCCTAGACAATGTAATTGACATGAACAAGTACCCTGTAGACGAAGTCAAGGTTGCGACAAAGGAGACAAGGAGAATAGGACTTGGTATCATGGGCATTGCTGATCTGTTATTCCTGCTCAAGATCCCCTATGATTCTAAGGATGGCTATGAATTCATGAATAAGCTTGCAGAAGCCGTGTCATATTTGAGCATGGATGAAAGTGTAGCCATTGCCAAGTCTCGTGGATCATTCCCTCTATTTAAGAACAGTGATTATGTCAAGGGTCAGATCCCTGTGGCCGGATACTATGAGCTGCCAAAAGAGACCCATACCTACGACTGGGACACGCTTATTGAAAAGATCAAGAAGCATGGAATACGCAACTCCTGGACCTCCACTATTGCCCCGACCGGCACGCTCTCTATGATCGCAGATACTTCAAATGGTGTTGAACCAGTCTTTGCACTTGTATATGAAAAGCGTGTGACTGTTGGACGCTTCTTTTACGCTGATAAGGTGTTTGAGAGCATGCTGAAAGAAAACGGCCTCTACTCTGACGAAATACTGACTAAAATTGCAAACAATTATGGTTCTGTCCGCGGCTTGTCGGAGATCCCTGAGTGGATGCAGCGGATATTTGTGACTGCGATTGATATACACTGGACGGATCATGTGATGGCTCAGGCTGTATGGCAAAAATGGATCAGTAATGCCATTGCAAAAACCATCAATATGCCTGGGGATGTTACAGCGGAGGACGTCAAATGCGCCTATTTGCTATCCCATGAACTTGGTCTGAAAGGTGTTACTGTCTTTAGAGATGGTTCCCGTCACGAGCAAGTGCTTCACATCACTGGCCAAAACACAGGCCAAAGGGCGTTTACTGTTAAGCCTAGCAAGTATGTAGTCGATTATGTTCTCGACAATATTAAAGAACCCTATGTTGTAGAGCAGATGCAAAAGATCTTCCAAGACTCTGGAGTAGAAGACGAAAAATCTCCCGAAACTGTGGCTCTTCCGCCTCAAGAACTGCAATCTCGTGCAAAGAACTCTGCGTCGATATCTGCCATCATGCAACATGTGGACATGCAAGAGGACCGGTGCCCTACGTGCAATGCACGACTGATCATTACCGAAGGATGTAATGTATGCATCGAATGCGGCTTTAGTGGGTGTGGGTCCGGCTAAGATGAAGACGCCTGATGATCACTCAATCAGTTTGGTCACTCAATCTACCCTGGACAAACGCGGCGCATCTTGCCTCTCCCACTCCCAAGGATAAGACGGAATCTGGATAGTCTGAACCCTAAAACTCTGCAGGATTTTATTGGGCCTGGCCTGGCCCATTGCGATTCTATAATCGCAGCTGGCCTATGCGGTAGGCTAATGTACCGATTAAGAAAGGTGGAAGTAGTGAATTTCGATGAACTAAAATCTCTCGCTGCAGATATTGGTATATTGCCCTCTATGTGGCAGAGTACAGCTCTGAGGACTAAATTACTATACAGTCCCGCTTAGCCCTTTCCTTTAGGCCGCTCCCATCAGAACGTTCTCTATCTTGTCAACCGTGTCTTGATTTACTCACTGTCCTTCTAATTTTACGATCTATGGATGCCTTATGATCGAAAAATTTCTCTTAGAATAGAGTTTAAATTCTGCTTTGTGCATAATACTTGTGAAATGTCAAGTGTCAGAATCAATGAGAGCCCTAACCACTTTATAGTGTTGGACGCCATTGGAAGAGGAGTAAAATCTTTTGACAAAATTGCCAAGGTTACTCGTTTGGATAAGGCCGAAGTTGAGCTAATCATAAATGATCTGATTGAACAAAGACTTGTTATTCGCTCTGAAAAGAAGGGTTTCTTTAGAACTAAGGTAGAGCTGACTATCAGCCATACTGGGCTTCAGCTGCTCAATACAAAAAAGCAGGAACTCGAGAAGCAGTGGCAGCAGATCCAGCAGTGGCAAAATAATGGCCAGACACAGCAGCTTCAAGGCTACATGGACAATAACCGCATGTGGATTCCGATGATGCTGTTCTCAGGCATCATGAACGCCATGTTCTTTATGTCCATGATGTCCATGCTGGGGATGGCAATGACTCCTGCTGAGAGTGGTCTTGCAGGCGGCGAAGGATCTGGGGCAGCAGCAGATTCGGGTGAATCAGCTGCAGGAGCCGAAGACGGTGGTGCCGCGGCAGACAGTGGTGGTGGTGGCGACTTTGGTGGTGGCGACTTTGGTGGTGGCGACTTTAGCTTCTAGCCTCTTCCAACTTTTTGACTATTTGCATCTTTTTTAAATAATAATATCTAGCTGCAAGAACCATCAGAAATACTGTAGTTGAGACGAGCACTATTGTTCCTGCAGGCGCCAGATTTGCGGCATAAGAAATTGTAATACCCATCACTACTGAAAATATTGATATCGACACTGATATGAGAGCCGTTTTCCTGAATCCTTTGTTAAACAAAAGGGCCGTAACATTTGGAATCACCAAAAGTGACGAGACAAGTAGGATCCCCACAAGCCTCATCGAAACAATGACTGCAACGCTTGCAAGAATTATGAAAAGATAGTTTAGCTTTGAAATAGGCAGACCGCTGACTCGTGCCTGCTCTTCATCAAATGTGATGTACATTAGTTGCCGATAGAGAAGGATGATTATGGACAGAATTATACCAGTCATTGCCAGTATCGCAAGGGTATCCTCTACGCTGACAAGCATGATGCTCCCAAACAAAAAGCTGAATAGGTCAAGCGTGAATCCTCCTGATAGGCTAATAAGTAGTATGCCAAGCGCAAGGCCTGATGAAAGTAATATGGCGACAGTCGCATCCGCTGGTATCTTGGAAGACTGTCGTAACTTTGTAATGCCCAGGGCTCCTAGTATTGAAAGAGTCAGACCCGTCCAAAGGGGATAAATGTTAGTGACAAGCCCTATTGCTATGCCTCCAAACGCCGCGTGAGAAAGCGCATCTCCAAATAGCGAGTTGCGTCTTAGCACAAGAAACAACCCAATCACCGATGATGTTATAGCCACTGAGACGCCCGCAATGAGAGCACGCTGCAGGAATCCAAATTCCAAAACTTCAAGAACCATTTATCTTTCATCCTTTGTAAGTGTGGTTGTGTAGGTGCATATGTGCCTGCATGCTCGATTCTGAATATGCTTTGAGGAGATCTGGATTTTCAAAGAATTCGTATGCCTTGCCATGGAAGAACATTGAGCGGTTGATGCATGCCACGCTTGTGGCAAGACTGTTAACTGCATCAAGGTCGTGCGATGCCCAAATTATGGTGATCTTGTTCTCCTGATTCAGCTTTTTCAGAAGAGAATAAAACCTGTTTTGCATTTCAAGATCGATACCTGTCGCTGGCTCGTCTAGTATCAAAAGCTTGGGGTCGTTCACCATCGCCTTTGCTATCAATACGCGTTGTTGCTGCCCACCAGACAGTTCTCCAACTCTACGATCTTTTTGTGCAAGCAAACCTACAGTTTCAAGCGCTAATGCTATTTTCTCTTTAGATGTCCTATCCATGACGCTGATTCCAAGTGATACAATTTCTTCAACTGTTGCAGGAAAGTTCTGATCAACTGTTTTCTTTTGCGGTATGTATCCTATGCTTTTGGATACTTTGTTGTTCTTCTTTTTGATGTCCTCTCCGAGAATTTTAATTGTACCTGTGTAGTCATCCCGCAGGCCTAACATGCAGCTGAAAAGCGTGGTCTTACCTGCGCCATTTGGGCCTATTATTCCAAGTATATCTCCCTCATCAATTGTAAAGGAGATGTTATCTAGAACCAAATTGCCGGAATATGCATATGAGAGTCTGTCGATCTCGACTATCTGCATTCTAGACCCTCCCTCAAATTTGCAATATTCTGCTTCATCTTGTCAATATATCCAACACCTGCTGCCAGTTCCTCTTTGCTAATACCTTCAATTGGGCTCAGCACAAGCACCTTTCCGTCTGGAATCTCATTGGCAATTGTATCTGCCAGCCTGCTGTCAATCAAATCTTCTGAATAAATCACATTGATGTCTAACCCATTTGCAAGCTCAATTATCTGCTGCATTGTCTGCGGCAATATTTCCCCTTCGGGTGAAACCCCTTGAATGCTGTGTTGCCTCAGGCCATATCTTTCTGAAAAGTGGATAAATGCATCGTGAAATGCTATGAATTCAAATCTGTCACAGCTGGCAAGCCCTGACCTAATAAAGGCATCCAGCGAATCAATCTCTGCGATAAATCTGTCAGCATTTTGATTGTAGTAAGCTGCGTTAGGTGGGTCTGCTCTTACCATTGCATCGCGGATCTTGTTTACCTGATACTTTGCAAGAATAGGATCTAGCCAGATGTGAGGATTAACCCCATTACCGTCCGCAGTGTCATCATCACCTTCATGCTCCTGCTCATCATTTCCTGATTCATTTCTTCCTTTATAATTAAATTCAATGCCTTCACTAGTGTTAACAACAAATTTGGCTTCCAAGTCATTTATCCATCTTTCAAAACCTGCACCATTAATGATCACTACATCAGCTACGCGTCCTCTTAGAATATCCTCTGCGGTAGGCTCCCAGTCGTGTGGCTCTATGCCCATTGGGACAAGACTTGACACTTCTGCCCTGTCACCAACAACCTTAGAAGCAAATTCATAAAGCGGATAAAAGGACGCAACAACTGTAATCTTTTCCTGCTCTTGTATATCGTGCAGAGCTGGCCTTCCTGTGTATACAGTAGCAATCATTGCAAGCGGAATTAACGTGGCAATGGCTGTAAGAGCTGCTCTGCTTTGTTTCATTTAGATATTTTTCATTATTATTAAAGATATATACCTTTGTTATTAAAAAATATAGAAGTCCTTATAAAGGACTTAATAATATTGCATCGCATTGGCAATAGTTAGTATTTCTCTAAATACGGATATCCTGACAGAAATAGACAAGTTACAGAAAGCACTGGGGTTTTCTGGCAGATCTGAAATTGTAAGAGCTGGTATCAGAAATCTTTTGGCAGAAGAGAAGGACAGGCAGGATTTGTATGGCGAGCTCTTTGCAGTTCTTTTGGCAATACATGATGAAAAATCAGATGAGCAAGTAACAGAAATGCGACACGATTATGATAAACTGATCACCACTCATATACATAACAAGATAGACGGAGACAGATGCCTTGAAATATTCTTGCTAAAAGGCGAAGCTGCTGATATAAAGAATATGACTAAAAAATTCCAGTCAAACAAAAAGATGGATCATGTAAAGCTGATAGCAATGTAATGTTGTAATGCGATAATACGGATAAATCTCTATGATCACTTTTTTCACAAGCCCTATTGGACTTGGCCATGCAACCCGCGACATTGCCATTGCAGAGGAACTTAAAACTGACATCTTGTTTGCAAGTGGTGAAGGTGCGTCAATCTTGATCGCAAGAAAAGGGTTCAAGGCTCTGGACATTTACAAGCCTGAGAAATTCATTGTAGAGTCAGGACAGCTTCGGCATGCATTCAAATGGCTACTGCAATACTACCTGTATTACAGGAAATGCAAGACACTTGCAAAGGAAATTCTGGAAACCCGCAATGGACTAGTAGTAAGTGATGAGGACTTTGCCTCAATTGTAGTTGCCAAGAAATTGGGTCAAAGGCGGGTGCTGATAACCGATATTATCGAAAGTCATTTTACAGCTGGCCTTGCCTCCGTAATAGAAAAGAAGATGAATAAGTCTATGCATAATATTATGCAAACATGCGAATGTATAATCATTCCTGAGCTTGGAGACGATAGGGATAACATGCGATATGTCGGCCCTATAGTTAGGCGGGCTAGTGCCGATCGCAACACTCTGCGCAAACAATTTGGTTTAGAGAAAAACACCATACTTGTTAGTAGCGGTGGAACTGATGCTGGCAAACATCTGATCCAAAAGGCGATAGATGTGCACCGCCAACTTCAAAGCAAGTTAGATTCTGAACTCATAATCGTGTCTGGACCTTCGATAGAACTTCCTGATTCGCAAGAATATCGTAACCTTGGCTTCGTCAATAATATGCATGAGTTAGTCTATGCCGCTGATCTTGTAATATCACTTGCTGGCAGATCAACAATGGATGAATCGATGGCATACGGAACCCCCGGGATTTTTATACCACTAAAGAACCATTTTGAGCAGGAGCTAAGTGCAGCGCGCTTTGGATTCAAGTATGAAGACATTTTCCGACTCGGGCATCTGATCAAAGAAAAAATCGGATGCAGAAGCAATGCAGAGTACAGCAAGGGTGCGGCCAGAGCCGCCAAAATTATTTCTACGCTTATGTAACATCCAACCAAACTTAATTTTCATTAAGGAAAATCACTATACTATTCCACTAAAAGATTGACTCTGTGCTGGACCAAAAACCTGAATCTCTTTACCAATTATTCGATACCCCTAAATAAATCTCTAGTAGATGATATTAATACTGCTAAGCAGCTGATTTATAGCACTGTGAAATCAAGGACGCTTGAAGAATTACTTTGTCAGGATTATGAGAAAGCATCAAAAAAAATAGAAAAGTTCCTCTCTGTATATGTTTCGAAAAGCTCTGCAAAGGGGCTAGTGATAGGACTGAGCGGTGGTCTTGATTCATCTGTCGTTTTGAAACTAAGTGTAAATGCACTTGGGCAATCAAACGTGCTTGGCCTTGTTATGCCAAGCGACAATACTCCAAAAGAAGATATTGCTGATGCAGTAGAACTGGCTAGGAATCTTGGTGTAAGATATTATATTATTGATATCCAACCAATAATTCAAAAATTTGAAGAGATCCTGCCGGAAGACAAGAAGGCAAGAGGAAATCTGATGGCAAGAATTCGCATGAGCCTTCTATATTATTACGCTGGAATTTATGGTTATCTTGTGGCAGGCACCTCAGATAAGAGTGAAGTCCAAATAGGATATTTTAGCAAGTTTGGTGATGGAGCCGCCGATATTGTGCCTATTGCTTTATTGTATAAGACACAAGTAAGAGCTCTTGCACAATATTTAGGTATTCCTGGTGCAATAGTTCAAAAGAAGAGCAGTCCCAGACTCTGGGAAAACCATCTTGCAGAGGAGGAGATAGGGATGGATTATGAGAGGATAGACCAGATATTACACTTGCTAGTTGACAAAAAACTACAACCAAAGGAGGCAGCTAGAAAGTTAGGTATATCTACAAAGGACGTTAATAAGGTCCAATATATGATAGAAAGAAGCTTCCACAAGCGTAGACCTTCTGCTATCGTCACTTTGTGATCTTTTGGTTAATAGCTAGATTATCTTCTCTATCTTGTAATGCCAACCAAATATGCATAGCTAAAAATCGAGTTCAAGATAAGAGAAGAAAAAATAATGCAAATCATTATTCGTCTCTTGTTAAAAATTCAGCGACTCTTGTCGCCAATTTGCCTTACTCCTTTCTATTAAATATGCTCTGATTCCCTCACAGTGTTTGTAGATGGTAATTCGTATTTGATGATTCTAGTATGCCCTGTCAGCATTTTATGCGCTCTAATGTGTGTATCAAAAGCAAAAACTAACTGACAATGTTTACATACCCACATAGACTCTTTATCTTTCATCAACAACATTCTATCTTCACTCATTTAAAAACAATGGCAGGTCAGTTTGAAAGAATATCTAGCCGGGTAAAAAATTGGCTGTAAGGCTTGCTATGCCACTGAATCTTCAAGTGCTCGATAGTGATATCACGGAAGAAATTCCTCTATAACTCTTAATTGAATCTGCTCAAAACTTGCACCGGCTGACTCTCATCTTCTTCAAAGGAATTGTTACATACAGATAAGTGCCTTGGCGAGATACGCTAGCTAATGGATGGGAAATTGTGATGATGTTATTCAAGACTGATACGCCATCCAATAGACCCCTTATCAGCTGTCAAAAACGGCAATGATGGATGGTAAAAACAATTATTAGTTTCCTAGACATTACAGCACTATCTGCTAAGATGAATCGCAAATAACGATTGAACTTAAAAAAGGATTATTTATAGACTGGTCTGCCATCTACAATCCTTTTTCTGCATCAAGGAATTGGAGTGCTGCATTGACCTGACCAATCTGATCTACGATATCCCTCATCAAATCTGCTAATCCTGGTTGGTCATATTGTGGATCCATATAATAAACATCATAGAATAAGTCAATACTATACTTTACGTAGACATAGTCGAATTTACCAGAATCTAATCTGGGATTTTTAACTAAGTGTCTGATGATGTCTAAATATCTAACTATGTATTTTCTTATCTCTTCTAATCGATTCATTTCTGATTTGGAATATTCTTTCACATGTTCCCATTTCTCTGGTTTTGGATCTCCGTTATATTTATCAATTAGATCTTTCAATTTTACCAATCCATCTTTAATACTTGAAGTATCATATCTGATAACATATAAGAAACAGTTCTTTTTTGTTATATCTTGATCTCCCATCTTTATAACTTCAGTACATCTACTTGTTCGGTATCTGTTTTATGTATATGTGTGTTGATGTTCTTAATGCAGAGGATATCTGTAGCCACAAGAATCTGGTTATTTTGCAATTCAGCATTCAGATTTTGCAGTTATTATTATTAGTTGTAAATTCTGCTCTTTCTCTTATAGCTGAGGAGACTATTGCTAAAGTGTAGTCTCTTGGCTTTCACTTGCCTGTAGTTATTCCCGCATTACTGCTTTGCTTGTCATTATTGTGGCCATTATAATTTCCTGACGATATGGTCGTGTGTTTAGGTGTTATTCTTGTATTGACATTTTCCAATCTCTTCTACAGGTAGCGCAGAGCTCTGCGCTACTGTGTAAATTTTTAGTGCTTGTAACGTTATACATAAATCTCTTGTATGCCGCCTATTGTATTAACAGTCATACTCTAAAAGAACCCCCTAGGATTGATCACCCATGAAAGAGCAATACAAATTTGGAACTGCTATAAATTGTATTGATGGCAGAGCTCAACAGCCTGTCATTGATTATATCAAACAAAATTATGCCGTAGACATAGTAGATATGATAACTTTCCCTGGTGCCAATGGAGTTTTCTCAAATGAATTGCGTCATGCAGAAGCATCACTTGCAAAACAATCCGCATCTATATCTATTGAGAAACATAACTCCCGCATCATAGCAATAGTTGGGCATTATGATTGTGCAGGCAACCCTGGGGATAAGAGCTATCACTATGCCCAAATCAAAAAGGCTCTGCAAGAGATATCTTTGTGGAAACTTCCTGCAAGAGTCATTGGTTTGTACGTTAATGAGAACTGGCAAGTTGAAGAAGTAGCATAGCCAGAAGAATTATGGTTAGCCTCTGGTTCGAAAAACAATAACATCGACTTTCTGTAGTATTCTATATTATCTGCCATATCTGCGCACTCTCTGCTGGTATGTCCTAATAGCTCGCATAAGGTCAATTTTGCGAAACTCCGGCCAGAACACATCCATGAACATCAGCTCGCTGTAGGCACTCTGCCATATTAAGAAGCCACTCAGCCTTTTTTCCCCTGATGTTCTCAGAATAAGGTCGGGAGATGGCTGTGGCAGATGTGAAGTATACAGGCATGATTCGATGGTTTTTTCATCAATTTCGTCAACTTCAATCAATCCCTTCTCAGCCATTCGTGCTATCTTTCTGACCGCCTCGATAAGCTCCTTTTGACCGCCATACGCTATCGCAATATTTAGAAACATTGAATCATAACCTGCAGTTGACTCTTCAAGCTTTGTCAACACCTGTTGTAATTTATAGGGAAGCAGTTTAGTATCGCCTATCGCTTTTATTTTCATCTTCCGTTTGTGCACCCGCTCGTCATTATAGAGCTTTTCCAGCTTCATTTCAAGAAGTCTGTAAATATTTTGAAGTTCCTCATCATTACGCTCAAGATTTTCAGTTGATAATACATACAGTGTAGTGATCTTGATGCCTACGTCATGTATCCAGTTTAATAGTTCTTCTGCCTTGTCGGCTCCGTGGCTGTGTCCCCAACTAGTATCAAGCCAATGCATGTTGGCCCACCTCCTGTTACCATCAAGCACAATTGCAATGTGGTTTGGCAGCGGATACTTGATAATTTCTGATTCCAAATGTCTTTGATAAAAAGAGTATATGCCACTGAGTTGGAGAAAGGTATCCATCAGCGCTCTTCCTCCTCTATCAATATCTGTTTGAAATCCCATTTTCTCTTAGCTGCCTGTCTTTACTGTATGATTATTTCTTGTTTTGGATATATTTAGACTGTGTTACTGGCTCGAATCAAAATGTAAGGAATACTTCTTCAATAGGTTCTCTCACTCCCAATGCACGTACTGATTTCTCGAATTCCCGCTTGCCATCAGAGACTAGGATCCGAAGATTACTCCTGCCGCTCTTTTTTGCCATTCGATAAAATGCAAGAAACTTCCTTACGTCTTTGGCTACTATCTGCGCTGGATCAATGAACCTGACGGTAGGCAAGAGTGAATTGAGATAACGTTTTACAAATGGCAGGTGCGTGCTTGAAAGCGTAATAACATCAATCTCTTCATCAATGCTGTCTCCAAGAATGCGAGAGATTACATTAAATGTTTGTCGCTCATTCTCAAGGTGCATTCCCTTTTCTATCATCTCAATTATGGATGAGGCATCAAACCTTGTTACCAAGATATGTTGCGGTACTTCTCTGCGAATTTGGTTCTCAAACTCTCTGCTCCTTATCATGCCCCCCGTGGCCATGATTCCGATATGCTTTTTCTTTGTGAGTCTAGCCGCCTCTTTTAGTGGTGGTCTGACCCCAATTATTGGGATATCATTTATTGTCCTCCTTATCTCGTCAAGTACCTGTACAGAGGGAGTGTTGGATGCAACTACCACTAACTTTGGTTTGTAACGCTTGAGGTAGTTTATCGTATTTGCGATGATCTCGCGCAACTGTGCATGTGACTTGGTACCGTACGGAAAGTGGACCCTGTCTGCAAAGTAGAGTAGGTCTTCGTATGGTATCTCGCGCCTGAGCTCCCTGATTATAGAGAGAGACCCAATGCCTGAGTCAAAAACGGCTACAGGGTTGTTCGTCAATGTCATTTTTAGAGCGTGACCCAAGATAAATGTAAAGTATCTAATAATTTTTTGTGGATGACCCAATAGACGACTTATATTGAGGCTAATCGGCTAGGAATTATAAGCACTAGCAACTAAAATATTAGAACTACCAACAGCTGCTTGCAATGCCTGCGGAGATGGGTGAGAGCCTGCAATAATTCTGCATTATTTCTGAGGTCAGGTCATGGCAAATGCTATACTACTTGCAGAGAATTTTGCTATTGAGGCTATAATAGATATCGTGAAAACATTCCCTCCCTCAATTTTGAAACGACTATCCACATTAGTGAACTTATTGCCTGTGTGTGCGTGCCTGCTAGCTTTTTCTTATCTGGTCGACCAGCATCCCGGGTTTGATATCCTTTGCCTTCATGAACTCTGTTGAGTCAACAGCGATATAGTATGGAAGCACATCAAACTTATATGGCTTTGTTACATCATGCCATCCAAACTTGATATATGTAGTTCCACTGCCATAATCACTTTTGAATTTATTCACGCTGGACAGGCTAGAAGATGAACGATAAAGCACATAATTGACCCTTTCAGAGCTCATTTCTACGGGGTAGGCGATGAACTCGTATTTTGTAGGATGTTCAACAAATACTGTGTGAAATATAGAGACTTCTTGCTGCCGGCTTGACATTACTTTTTCCCACCCTCGCTCTGCATTGGAGTACAAATCAAAAATTGGAGCTATGACTCTCTGCTTTTTGTCGCCGAAGTATCCTATCCCAAGAAATTCTGAGAACCTGACCATGGGGGCAGGTGTCCTGTCGTTCTGCAAGAGTCTACAGATTCTGTGATCTAGATATATATATAATACTACAGCTAATTGCGTTTTCAACTTTATATCTATGGATGAATACACTACTGCAATGTTTAGCCGGATAGGAGCGGTCATTTTGCTTGTTTCCAACATGAAAAGATCGATCAAATTCTATCGTGACACCCTTGGTATGGATCTGAAGCAAGAATCAAAGGACTGGACGGAGTTTTCAACGCGCGGCACAGTGCTAGCGCTCCACCCTGCGAAAAGAAAAAGGATCAAAAAGAACAATGGCATGCTGGTGGGGTTTAGCATAAGCGATTTTGATGACGTCATCAACAGCCTAAAAAAGAAAAGGGTCAAATTCTACAAAAGGCCTAAGCAGGAGCCATTTGGTAAGCATGCAATAATCCAAGATCCAGATGGGCATTTGATATCCCTTGTTCAAATGCCTCAGGAGGAGCTTTCCCAAATTCCATATTATCATGGCTTTGCACCCGTCTGATCCTTGAACCACACATATACTGGAATCAGGGGATGTGCCAATCTTGTCTCTTGTGCTCCTTTTCTATTGTAGCACACCATGATCATCCTGTGAGCCAGCGCCGAGCGGATGTCTGACATAAGCTCAGAATCCCTAAGCGGACCGTATAGCTCCAAAAAGTAGTCCTGCTTGTAGTAAGCAACATGATGCGCAAAGCAGTCAGATAATATCGCTGGATCCCCTGCTATTCTCTTCTTGATATCCTGTTGTTTTCTTTCAACAGTCAATTGCAGTTCTCTATTTATGTACTTACTCCTGATGTATTCTGTTTCAAGTTTGCTTGCTGAGCTGTTCATATAAATATCAATCTCCTGACCCATCTGTGTGGCAGTATGTTGTGCAAGGCTGCTGACTTCGTCAACCTCATGTTCTTTTATCCTGTTATTTCTGCCGTATAGATACATCATGCACATCATTTCATCAGAGTCTACAAAGGGAAAGTTTCGTTTACCTGCAATAAATCCAGAGATGCGGTCAGAAATGTCATCGGGTAAGATCATGGCCATATAAGAGTCGATAAGTATCACGTGAGAAAAACTATTTAACGTGCTTATAGTTGTATGCATCTTGCAGCAATAAAGTATGTTTGAGATCGATAATACAAAGAAAATTCACCTCATCGTGCACGGGCAACATCAACTAATAGAGTCTATAAAGGACAAACTTGTTGCCGCCAAATTCCTGAGAGAGAATATGCACCCTGCATCCCTTGACAGAGCCGGTGACATTGGTGATTATGTGGCGATGTTGTGGCCGCCCATGGCTCCAAAGGAGATCGTGATAAGCCAGGTTACTGGCTCAAACGGCGATAACGGACCGGGGATGGGCGCATGGGCCTCAATAACTCAGAAGGAGCTCTTTAGAGTGCCACTCTGACTTTATTAGCATTATTCATTAGACAAGCTGACTGTCTTTAAAACTAGAGGACAATTAGTTTAGCTTATAGTTTATCGAATTACACACACGAAATTAATAGCAAATCCTTGCTCGAACTTCTATGAATGCTTTCGATAAGAATTGGAGTAATCAACCTAGAGTAAGCTCAGGAGACAAGTTGAAAGAAGCACTTGCAACTCAGGGCCCCCTTAAACCTAGATTAGAGACCGCCTCTAATAAGCTTCAGTTACAGATATCGAAGTTAGACACCATAGTTACTAAACTAAATGAGAGAGATGCCTCTTTGTTTAGACGAGTAGTCGATGCTGTGCAGAGACATGACACCGATACTACTAAGATGCTCTCAAACGAACTTGCAGAGGTGCGCAAGGTCTCGCGCACACTGAGCCAAGCCAAGATGGCATTTGAGCAAGTCTCAATGAGGCTATCTACGATACATGAGATGGGGGACATAATGGTCGCGTTGGGACCTGCAATAACCTCGATAAAGGGCCTAAAGCCAGGTCTTGGAAGGTTCGTGCCCGGTGCCGATAGCGAGATCAATACCATGCAGACTTTGCTCAATGGTATCATGATGGAGTCTTTACAGGGTAGCGGTCCTGGAATTGAGATTAATACAGGCTCTGGCAGTGATATCGATCAGATAATGATGGAAGCTTCAGCAGTAGCAGAGCAGAAGATGAACGACAGGTTCCCGTCTATCCCGACTGGAAGCTTCAGAATCTCAGACACCGAAAGCCAACAGTGATGTAAAATGGTATCAAGAACAGGAATACTTGCAATCTTTGGAGCAATAGGATTTGCTATAGGATTTTTAGCTTTCATAGCATCGCCAACGGTTGCACATGCATTATCAACCATCTTGCATGTGGATGCAAGCATTGTTTTTGCTTTGATAAGTGGAGTGGCAGGAGCAGCCATTAGCACAAGCGTCATAACCTTGTGGGCTAGAAGACCGTAAAACCTTCTTCTTCACTCTTTTTTCTTTTCTTTTGCTGCCCCTTTTCTGTATCCATGCGTGAATCCTGAGTCATACACTTTTGAATATTCATATTTTGATGGGGCAATAGCCTCGCCGACAATTATTAGTGCAGTTTTGATTATCTTAGCTTCCTTTGTTCTCTTTGCAATGTCTCCAAGAGTCCCCTTGATTATTTTTTCATCCTCCCATGTCGCACGGTAGACTACAGCAGCTGGAGTCTTCTCTGTATATACTCCTCCACCTCCCTTTAGTATCTCATTTACTACTTCGCCTATTAGGTGCACACTCAGATAGAATGCCATTGTTGCGCCATGTTTAGCAAGCTCAGCTATTGACTCGCGCTTTGGAACTGGTGTGCGAAGCTCCGCCCTTGTTATTATCAAAGTTTGTGTTACTCCCGGTAGCGTTAGCTCTAAGTTCATGTCTGCAGCAGCTCCTAATAAGGCAGTTACGCCTGGCACAACCTTGCACTTTATGCCATTTGACTCTAGCTTGTCTATTTGCTCTCTAATTGCGCTGAAAAGTGCTGGGTCGCCATCATGGAACCTTATGGCAACCCTGCCTCCTTTGGCAGAGTCGTACAGGATCTGATAGATCTTTTCTCTGTCAATTATTGCAGCATCATAAAGCTGCGCATCTTTCTTGGCGTACTGCAGAATCCTCGGGTTAAGAAGTGAGCCGGAATAAATAATCGTGTCTGCTGCTTCTACTAGTTTTTTTGCCCTAAGCGTGATAAGCTCAGGATCTCCCGGGCCTGAGCCCACAAAATACACCGTTCTAGTCTCTGACATTCTTTTTTGCCACCATGATGGAAAAGTACTTTTCAGTTGGGCCCTTTTTGCCTCGAAGTTCTGAAATCTTTTTCATTTCAAGTAATTCGCCTTCCTCTGAAACATTCTGAGCTATTGCAACAGTTGCTGTGTCGGGAAAGCCTGCTTCGCCTAGCATGTTGATTACACTATCAAAGTAACGTCCATCCTTTAGAAAAATGACTGTATCACAGGCGCTGGCTGTGCGCTTGACTTTTTCCAGATCGTAGCACGCTGGTACGATAGCCACAGTTTCGTCACCTTCAGCCAAACTTATCCCCGCTTTGGCGGCAATTGCAAACATTGACGTCACACCAGGCACTATTTCAATTTCAATGTCCTTATGTGTCATTTTTAATTCGCGTTGGATATATATCCATGTGCTATAGAGCGCTGGATCTCCTACTGTCAGGTACACAACTTTTTTGCCGGTTGCAACTGCACTTGCAATTTCGTCAGCATTTCTCTTCCAGTAATCTCTGAGCGATTCTCTATTCTTCACCATAGGAAAAATAAGACTGATTGTCTTGGTAGACTTGCTAATGTATTT
Organism: Nitrososphaera sp.; assembly: GCA_035253045.1. Lineage (GTDB taxonomy): Archaea > Thermoproteota > Nitrososphaeria > Nitrososphaerales > Nitrososphaeraceae > Nitrososphaera. Next base: position 46,402 of record DATFCN010000179.1, on the reverse strand, counting down.
TTCAACGACAGAAAGTGCAATGCTGGATTTGCCTTCTCTTGCAGTGGGTGCAAATATCATATCTGCGCTTTTTATAAGATCTGCTGCCCGCACCGTGAGAAGATCTGGGTCTCCTGGACCGCATCCAATACAGAAAAGCTTCATGAGTTACAGCACAATTGCAGAGCAATTTAAATTTACTATGGATAGAGCTGATCCCCCGTATAGCGGTCGATGATCCTTATGGCCTTAGTCGGGCAGGTGGCTGCAGCAGCATGTATGCTTTCATAGTCAGCACATGTCTCGCATTCGACCTTCGCCTTCGGATTGACCATCTTGTTCTTTTCTACCACAAAAACTTTTGGTGCAAGAACTTCGCAACTTCCAAATGCCATACAAAGCGAAGGCTCGACAATTATGTGGAATCTGCCCCTTGGTATATCAAGCAAGTATTGCCCATTGAAAATATCTGGAGTCTCACTTTCATTTGCCGTTTTCCATGACTTGGGATTTGCATATACTGGCTCTTGTTTTGGCTGCATCCTCTCAAACGAGCTGTCAAATTCCAACTTGTCATATTGCGCCCTCTTTGTCTCATCTGACAGAACTTCAAAGGCAGTGTTTATCTTTTTTATCATTTCTTCAGCATAGACTGAGTTATTCCTATCTGGGTGGTATTTTCGGGCAAGCCGCCTATAGGAGTACTTGATCTGTTTGTAGCTGGCCTTCTCTGAAACTCCAAGAACTGCATAGTAGTCTTTGCTGTCAGTCAAGAATGGAGACTTGTAAGTTAAATGAATTATTATATCTTATTCTAACTAATGCCACGCCACAGAAATTTATGAAAGATTTAGCACTTCTGGCTACCGAAATTCTGTTTACTAAAAAATGTTGTAATGATAGTATAATATTACAAAAGGATATTTTTGAGTTAATAAGTTGGTTGGCATGTATATATTGTAAACACCTAAACCAAGTCGGTAGCAGCCTACGAACAGGAAGATCTGTAATTATTTCAGGGCTATGGGCGGCAAATAGCCTACTACTTTGTTGCTTCTATTCCATTGTAGATTAAACTTATTGACCGATGTAGGAAGGACATTCGCATTTCTTTTATCTCTTTTTTATGTATCTATTTGTTTTTTGCATATTTTTATAAACCGTTTTTCTGCTTGCCTAAAAAGGACAACCTTAAGAATAAGTGATTAATAATGGTAACCGTTATGGCAAAAGCCAAAAGTAAACAAAAGAGGGGAAAGCAAGCAAATATCTCAAAAGCAAGGAAAAAGGGCAACACAAAGAAAAAAGCTACGACCAAGGTTCGTAAGGATGGCAAGAAAAAAGCATCCCGAAGAAAAGCAGAGTCTAAGACAAAGACCAGGCATGTTGGAAAGGTGCCTGGTCCTGCGGCATTCACCGAGATTGCATCTGAAGAAGTGACATCCCCTACACCTGCTCAAGGCGAATGGGAGGTGTCAGGATCAACAGACTCGATGGGGGGCGACAAAAGCCAGTTCCCATCAATTGATGACAATAGCAATACAAACTCTCTGTGATGAATGTGCATCCAATTATCTCTATGTCGTCCGAGGTCGGGCTTTTGGGTTGATCCTCAATATGAGATCTCTCTGCCTAACTACCACTGTTGATGTATTTTCTTTTTGATAGCGGCGTCAGAATAATGTTTATGAAAATTATGGAAGTTTGTCTTGTTACTGTTAGCAATTATGAGCCTGCATTCCTGTGATCAATATTGTGAAGACAACTAGCAGGACTACCTGTTCCATATGCATGCAGAAATATTTGAACATAGCGACTAAAATGAACGATGCATCAACGTGCCAATCGTGGCCACTGCCTAGATGACTCTACTGATCTTGTAGTTTTGTTATTCTAATTATGCAAGATTGCTTATTAAGGATGGTCAGATGATGTGGATTAAGTAAACATTTGTACAGACCACCACTACTAGCTGGAGAAGGCGCCTTAATGCAAAAGGTCATATTGAGAAGCGAGTCGACAGATATGATATTGATTGTATGTTTTTTGACAAGTAGATAAATTAGATTAGCTGAGAATTGTGCTACTCTGATATAGTCCTATGAAAATATTTCAGTAGGCCTTGATGGTGAGGCGCATGCACAGACCCTTTCTCTTTGGATAGATCTATCTTCCTGATAGGCGAATACATTATAGGCAGATTCAACTCTCATTTTATGAGAAATTTTTGATGTATATACGTCTATATACAGTCTAAAAGCCCCGATGCGTATGTTCCTAATGCCTGGTAGAGCAGGAAAGCAGAAAATTGATCAGTTTAGTCGATTTGTGATTCGATTAATTTTCTATATATGAATTGTAATAGATAAAACTGATGTGCTATATAAACAATCTTTATAAGCTTTATTAGTTTATGCCCAATATGATTCTGGCTCTGTATGTTGCAACTGTGCTATTACTTTTCACCGCTGCCTTTGTTATCGTTGGTGGTTATGGAACCAACAATAGTACTGCGGCCGCCTCAACAATTACACAACAGCAGCAGTCCTCTATGATGAGCGAGCAGTATTCAAATGATGATGATACTACGGTAACCCAGCAGTCATCAGGCTCCTTACAGTCAAGCTCTTCGAGTAACTCCGTTATAGTAAGCGAAAGCAGTAGCAGTGATGGTGTTTCTTCTTCAAATAGTATAGTGACAAGTACAGGGAATAATAACCTTCAAATAAATATGCAATCATCAGGCAAGATTGCAAGCTCTCGTCTCAACCTCACAAGCGGTGAAGTGGAAGCAGTCCTCTTTGGCGACTGGTCTTTAAACAGTACGTCAGGATTTGTCACCAATTTTACCTACAAACCCTCAAACGGTACGGGCTCTATTGAGTTTAGAATGAGCGGGCTTGAGGTGCATTCCGTTAATCAGATAAATAACAATTTAGTGTTAGCAGGTATGATAGATGTTCTCTCAAACAATAGCACTGTGTTACAAGATGCTCCTGTCACGATAATGATCCAAAATGGTATACTGGTTGTAGGATTTGAAAACATGACTGAAGCTACAAATGTTTTCGGAGGAATGCCAATAATTGGATACGAACAATAAGGAAGAGGCAAAGTTACATTTAGGGGTTTAAGTCTAGGCTTAACATTTATGAATTCGGACCTTAAAACTGGGTTCACTAGGCTGCTCAGGTCGTTTGACGATAACCCTGATGACGTTGTCCAGATCACAAGAGCATTTGGGCTTGCAACCAAGGCCTATAATAGACGATATTCTGTAAATAAATATGAACACTATATTGGCCGTTCTCTGAGAGTTGCGCTAATTCTAGCCGAAGAGCTCAAGATACGTGATACTGATCTTGTCTGCGCTGCACTATTGCATGATGCTCAGATACCCGACGACGATCTGAAGGAGTTTGGAGATCGCGTATATTCGATATTAAATGCTATTGATTCCTGGGACAAGGAAAAGGTCTCAGAAGAATATTTTGCTAAGATGACAAAAGCGTCCAAGGATACTCGGTACATTAAACTGGCAGAGCGGCTGGATGATATCCGAAACATGAAGGGGCAGACTTTCAAGGATAAGGTGACAAGATACAAAGAAGAGACCCAAAAATATGTGGTCCCGATTGCAACTGCAACTGATGATAAGCTGGCATTCAAACTCTCAGTCGCCCTTTATGAACTAAAATGATGAGCGAGTCATACATTTGCCATCTGGCCCTTCTTGATGTTTTCTCCAGTGTTTGCCACACCCGATGAGCCTGTGCTCAGTACATCCACAAATAGGACAGTGCTTTACTTTTTTCTCTTCTTCTTTCATATCATACCATATGGCTGCAAGTATTATTTGAGATTAAGGTCCAAGAGGTAATCTGTCTGTACGAATCATCCAGATCTGATCAAAATATTGAAAATAGGCACTCTGCATTTTTTGCCTCTCTTGACTCGTTGTCCTGGTTATTTGAGATATTGTTGCATTATATACTGTGAACGTAATCGTGAGAGGCAATTACCTATTCTTTAGTTAATTTGATCTTTGGATACTATAGTAGGTACATTATGCCGCCTGAAACAAGCGTTACAAATTCCACACCAGCAAGCTCCTTTGCCCTTGCTACTAGCGCATTGAGCCACAGACTGTCTATGCCCTGACTCCAAATCGTGACCTTCTTATAATGTTTCTGCACGCCGTGGAAAAAACCAATGCACTCCTCTACTGTACTGTTGGGATATTTCTGACCCACTTCTTCAACCACTATTTTGGCCTCTGATGGTAAATAAAGGATTGTAAGTGTTGGGAAAGGGATCGCAGCCGAGGATGACAAAGAGGAATCATCGTCCAACATTTTATCTCAACTACCGAATGCGCTTATATCATGATTTCGAAAGCATATGTGTGTATTTGTAAATCTTGTACACTTCTATATAATATTGTATCATAACAAACCCTGAGAAAGAGAAGATCCCCTCTTACAATTTTCCATACCCAAAAGAGTCTGATCTGATTTATGTTCATACATTTGTTGACCAACGAAGATCATCCTAACGCTTAGAATTACCTTTTAATAATTTCTTATAATCAATATGATGTATAATTTTACAGCGTACTACTGAAATGCAGTTATTTCTGCATGTTGCATGTTTTGGTTTTATTATTAGTGTCTGGATACCTGCATCCTGAGCCTGCATGTTTTTCAAGGTTGCCTAGCGATAACTGTCAGGAGGTTGGGTTTATGTCTAATGTCTTTGCGGTTTCTTATAACCTGCATGCTAGGCCGCCTGACCTATTGAAAGAGAGCAGAGCCTCTTCTTGCTGTAAACCTCTATTGATTGAAAAAATTTATGGTAATGCTGGAACCAAGCATTGACTAATTACTTGTCCCTTCTCGAATAATTTTCCTAGTATTACTTATGTCCACTACTATCGAGATTAGATAACACTTGCAGTCTTGCCTCTTTATTGATGAAAGGAGAAGGTGAGATTTTTTATTTTTTAGAGTTGCGAGATTAATTATGCAAAAAGAGGTTATACGTCGGCATACATTGAAAACTCATGTGGATGAGGTCTCACAGCCAGCTCTACGTGCTCCTTCTCCTCGTGCTCTATTATTCTATCTATGATCTCGCTGTCAAATATCGGCTTTAAGAACATGTTATCGCTTCTAAGCTCCTCATATGCGTCTCTCAAGCTTGCTGGAAGCTGCGTTATACCAAATTGGCGCCTCCTATCGGGGGACATCCTAAAGATATCCTCATTCACAGGGTCTCCTATATCCTTCTTCTTCTTGATGCCATCAAGGCCGCTTGCAAGGATGGCTGAAAACGCAAGGTATGGGTTACATGAAGGATCAGGCGCTCTAAACTCTATTCGCTTTAAGTGAGCAAAATTGGTTCCCTTATAATGAGCAGGGATCCTGATTATTGCAGATCGATTGCCTGTGCTCCATGCTACGTACACTGGCGCCTCATAGCCAGGCACCAGCCTCCTGTAAGAGTTGGTAGTAGGTGCTACGATTCCTGCAAGTGCTCTAGCATGTTCTATTATACCTCCACAAAAATAACGTGCGATCTGTGAGATTTCTGCGTACTCGTCAGCCGAGTCATAGAATAGGTTCTTGCCCTTGTTCCAAATGCTGACATTAACGTGCATGCCAGAGCCATTGTCGAGTGCTATGGGTTTTGGCATCATCGTCGCAATCATGTTTTGTTTCTTTGCAATATTCTTAACGATATACTTGTAACTTTGAACAGCATCCGCGGCGTTAACCAAGGTATCGAATCTAATGTCTATTTCGCACTGACCCGCAGTCGCTACTTCGTGGTGATGGGCGTCGCATACTATTCCGAAATTATTCGTAAGTACATCAACACATTCATTTCGATATTCCATGAGAGTATCGCCTGGCGCACTTGGAAGATATCCCTCTTTGAGCCTAAGCGCATAACCCACACTGTCGGTAGACCACGGCGCTTCTTTTGATGTAATGTGATAGCTCTGACCTTGATAAGGAGTCATAGTGTTAACCTCAAGTTTGTCAAAGACAAAGAATTCAACTTCGGGGCCCCAATAAGATGTCTCAAAGCCTTGATCTATGAGATACCTTTCTGCTTTTTTTGCAATGCCGCGAGGGTCGCGAGGAAATATCTCGCGCTTACTCCCTCCACTCAAAATATCACATATTAACCTAGCAGTAGGCGTCTCGATCCAAGGTATGGTAGCATATGTAACTGAATCTGGCCTTATTATAAGATCAGATTCGTGTATTTCTGTAAAACCGCGTATTGAAGATCCATCCAGCTTTGGAAGGCCATCATTGAAATCTTGGATCCGGAACATCTTGGAGTCAATTGTGGTGTGGTGGAATCGGCCAAAAAGCCCTGTGAACTGCAAATCGAGGAACTTGACGTTATCTTCTTTGAGCCGTCGCATCACTTCTTCAGAACTAAATGTTACTGATTCGATCATGCCATCAACCAATTTATAAGGCAATTAAGATATCCCAACAGTAGGCACTAAAATCCTATAATTTAAGGATTAGTGAGCCAAATGTCAACAACAGCTGGGCAACAAAATAACAATGAACTAAACGCCGAGAGTAGCGCTAGCCTTGCGCTCAAGAATATCTATAAAATGTTGGAAAAAGAAATTGAAACACCAACACTTCAGCCAATGGGGCCAGATACTTTCCAGAAAGTAGCAGAGGTGTTAGGCAGCCTGAAAGGTCAGGCCTGTGAAGGTGTCGAAGCAAAGATAAGGGACAGAATGGTCGAGATGCTAGCGATTTCCTCAATCCTTGTGATAGAGACAAGACAGGCCAAGATCAGTTCGAGTGAGGAGACACTGGACTATTCAAAGCTAACTGGTGAAGAAAAATATATCCTTGATGGCAAACGGGAATCAAACAAAAGAATAGATGAAGTTATGGCCGCCTTGACCAAAGGTAGACCAAAGGTGTTAGAGTCGATATCTGCAAAGATGCGCTCAAAACAAATAGTGGTCAGATTCCTCAAGCCGATGGAAGCATTTGTCGGAATAGATATGAACAAGTACGGACCATATGCACAGGAAGATGTGGCGTCCCTTCCATTCGAAAACGCTCGCTCGATAATTGAAGGCGGCGGAGCAATCGAGACATGTGTCGAATAATCTTAAAAATTGGTAATTTTATTATCTACTATTAACAATCCTGATTCAAGTAATAGCCTAATATGTCTGATGAACTATAATAATTAATGTCTGCCTGCTATCACTCAGGCTAAAAGCTCTTATTTAACGTTGGCTAACAGTAATTGCCAATGGTTCATCTTGGCATTGATATTGATCAGTTCATTCTTCTTACTATATATCCTGCGGCTGTGTTTTTTGTGATAGGATATGTCGCAAAAAAGACCAAGATGCACGCTGCAAAATCCTATCTTCTGCAGGCAGTGACTTGCATCGTTTTTGCAGTCGCATATATTTTTGTAGTTCCAAATGGTGGCGCCCAGGGCCTAGCAATAGTACTTGGAATGTTTAGTGCAGTATTGCTGTTGATGGCAAGAAAGCAAAAGATCGAGCAGCAGACGCCGCAGAACCTCTAATGTGCGTTTAGCATCTTATTTGCGCGCTCGATCCTGCTATCCATTAGTCCTTCAACCCATATGTGAAACTCGTGCTCAGCGACCTCATAGCTGCAGTTGTGTTTATTCATATATTTTTGGATAAATTTTACCTTCGTCCAGAGATATGCTAGCTCATCACTGTCTTCGAGGCTCATTACTACACGAGTTTTAAAAAATAAGCAATATACTTAAACTTAACGCCTATTGGCACATATTACAACATATAAAAAACCTGAATGGATCATGGTAGCAGATGATAAAAGATAAAGTTGCTATAGTTACAGGAGCAAGCAGCGGCATAGGCTACGCTACTGCTTTGGCATTATCTAAAGCTGGAGCAAAAGTGGCAGCAGGTGCGAGACGCATGGATAGATTGGAATCATTGCAAAAGGAGATCATTAAAAATGGAGGACAAGTTTTTATTCAAAAACTGGACGTCACAATAAGGTCAGAATGTGATGCGTTTGCAGAAGCTATCCTGAAAAAGTGGGGCACCATTGATATCCTCGTTAACAATGCTGGTCTCCAGCCACTAAGCTTTTTCAAGAATCTCAAGGTTGAGGAGTGGGACAAAATGATAGATGTTAACATCAGGGGAGTACTTTACTGCACTGCTGCAGCAATCACAACTATGGTGAACAAAAATTCGGGACACATAGTCAATATTTCTTCTGTAGCTGGAAGGATTGTTTATCCTGCAGGGAGCGTCTACTGTGCTACAAAACATGCTATCACCGCCTTCAGTGAAGGTCTTAGACAGGAGTTCAGCCAGAGGTCTAACATACGAGTCACATGCATTGAGCCAGGAGTCGTAACTACTGAACTTGTAAACGCCATAACCGACAAGGCACTGGAAAAATATGTTGAAAGGACAAAGCAGATGGAGGCTCTACATGCCGAAGATATTGCAAATGCCATCATATTTGCGGTACAGGCTCCACATCATGTAAATGTAAATGAGATATTGATAAGACCTATGACTCAAGAACGATAGATTGAGGATACACCGCGCCCTCTGGAACTCCATTTTTGAGATTCGATTAAGGCGAGGACCGATAACTGATTGTTGATGCATAGTTTAAGTACACTATTGTTAAGATGATTTTGCAACCCGAAGCAGTTTTTCAAGGCCTGCTGACCCCTCGATCGGGTTAAGTATTGTCTAAGCATAACTTTGATAAAAATAAGAGTCAGAGCAAAAGAATGGCTAATCTGACTTTTTATCGGACTTGGAAATTGTATAAAAGCAGTGGGCTGAGATCAAGAATGCAGCAAGCGTCATCTTGGTCGCAAACACCAAGTTCCAAGGACTTTCGGGGTTTGGATATTCCACACTAAGATCATCAAACCTCATTACACCTCTCATTGCATCTGCAGTAATCAGTGAGTTCCATACGATAAAGTTGTAGACAAATTCATAGAGAGCCACAACTGCGAATACAAGTACCATTAAGCGAATGATAGCCTTGAGCCATTGAGGAATACCTTTTACCTTTTCGCCACCCAATTTGACCACACAATACCATCCCACCACAGACACTATCATCAAATAGGTGGTGAGCTTGGCCAGACCTTTGAAGGGGAACTCAGTTTCCACCAGTACCTCTCCTATTATGACCCTACCTGTCTGCAGATACTCTCCAATGCTTACATAGATGGCATAGAGGGTTACCGATGCCATGACAAAGGCACAAAAGTAAAAAACACCCAGATATATTCTCCTTGCTCTCAAGTCATCGCGTTCAAATGTCGTGCGCACAGGGATAAAGTATCCATACATACATGATATATGATTTACTTTAATGCATTGAGTAACTTGTCAGCCGACAGCGTGTTCAGGATATCTGATTGTATCGCCCAACCGCGCCTTGCCTGTGCTATGCCAAATTTAAGAAATGAGTAATGGATAGGATGATGTGCATCAGAGTCTATGACTAGCTTTACTCCCTTTTTTATTGCCCTTCTTATATATTCATCCTTCAGATCTAGTCTATCATAGTGAGCATCAATTTCAAGAACCGTTTTAGTATCCTTTGCAACATCAATCACTTTATCAATATCGATAGGGTAACCTGTACGCCTATTTATCAGCCTCCCAGTAGGATGGAACAGGATGTCCACGCTTGAGTTCTTGGCAGCTTTTATTAGTCGTTCTGTCTGCGTTTCAACTGGCAGGTTAAAATGCGAGTGTATTGCAGCGCCTACGATATCTAGTTTGTTAAGCACCGCGTTTGAAATGTCAAGCGAGCCATCCTTCAGGATATTGACTTCTGCGGAAGAGAGGATGCGGAATTCTTCCCCCAGCCTATCATTGAGTTGAGATATCTTGTCTGCCTGCTCCATAAGTTCCTGTTCTTCAAGGCCACCAGCAATTGTCAGACTCTTAGTGTGGTCTGTGATTGCAATATAATCAAGACCAAATGCCTTAGCGCCGCGGGCCATCTCTTCTATGGTTGCAGTCCCATCGCTATTTTCGCTATGGACCTGCAGATCTCCTTTCAGGCTTCCATAATCGATCAGTTTAGGCACCTTTCCTTCCCTTCCAAGTTCTATCTCGCCAGTGTTTTCCCGCATTTCTGGTGGGATCCATTGCACGCCCAGTGTTTTGTATACTTCCTCTTCCGTCGCTCCCGCAACGCGCTTGCCACCCTTGAAAACCCCCCATTCATTCAGTCGCAGGCCTTTTGATATCGCTATCTTGCGCAATTGAACGGAATGTTCCTTACTTCCTGTAAAATACTGAAGAGCTGAACCCCAGCTTTCTTCAGGCACTACTAATAGGTCGGCATCTATTCCTCTGGCAAGCTTGACAAATGCCTTGGCTTGGCCCCTTCCAAGAATCTCTTGTACCTCTGGCATTTTGACAAAAAAATTTATCACTTGATCGGGGTCTCTGCATACCACTAGATAGTCAATATCCCCAATAGTCTCTTTCATGCGGCGAATCGAACCAGCTACAGTCGCATTTTTCACGCCTGAAATATTTTGAAGACGCTTCTCGATCTGCTTTACAAGCGGATAGATCTCGCCTATAATGAGACGGCCTCTACCTTTCCTGAAAAACTCAATCTGGTTAATGATATCATGCTCTTTTTTCTCTGTAAAGCCTGGCAGGGTCTTCAATTTGCCTTCCGTGGCGGCTCTTTGTAGATCATCTAAGTTCTTTATCTGCAGCTTGGTGTAGAACATCTTAATCGTCTTTGGACCTATACCTTCTATGCCATACATTTCATCTATATCGACAGGCACTTTTGCCTTTAATTCTTCAAGGTGGTGTATCTTGTCACTCTTGAGGTATTCTTCAATCTTTAAGGCGATTGCCTTACCCACCGACGGGATCTCTAGCAAACCTCTCACTCCGTGTTTGCTGTAAATGTCGGTAATATTTTCCGGGAGGCTGGCAATCGTATCCGCCGCCCTATAATAGGCGCGGGCTCGAAATTGCACATTAGGATCTTCTTCAGAAATCTCTGTAAGGAATCCCAGGTCACGCATAACCTTGGCAATGTCTGAATTCTTTGTCAAATGATAAGGGATAAATCTGCCAGCCGAGTTCTTAACGTTTATCTGCTAGGTTGATCCAATAAAAGATGCTGTTATTATGGAAACGGTAATGATGACTGCTTTCTAGCTCTGAGCCGTTTCCAAATTTAGAACGTAGCGCAGTATAGGCTGAAAAAATTATGACTTCCTGCCTCTGGCAACAAATAGTTATGCTGTATCATATGCGTATTTGACTGCTCAAAATCATTCATGATATTATGTCTGTCTTCTCATTATTATAATCTGCAACTGATAGTTACAAACTACACCTGAGCAGAGTTAATCATCCGGTTTGCTGCTACTATGTTCAAATGAAAAAAATGTATAGTTCGATCGGTTGGAATGTGTCAGGATCCATCCCTAATCTTACTGCCATGGATTCTATACGGTGGATTAGCAAGAAGTGGTCGGTTTGGATGGAGGAGGTTCGAACTCTATAATGGAATGGTATGCTGTGGCAGGGCTTACAACTGTGGCTGTACTTATGGGGTTGATAGGGTTACGTGTGGTAAAGGATGAGTTGCTGTTGAGACGCAAGAGAATAATGATTGAAAACTACTAGACTTTACCAACAACACTCAGTTAAATTACAGCGCTTTATCTAGCCTCTTAGTTAAGCAGGCACATTAGCAATAATGGAAAATTGTATTGCTGTAATAATCCGATCGGTCTACTTGATGAAGAGGAGCAAAAGTAGATCTTTAAACTAACTCATCCCTTCAGGATATCTTGAAATAGCTTTGGAACACAACAATGCATATACCAGCATTCTAAAATGGATCTGGAAGTAATGTGCATCAATAGTTTACGCAGGAGATGTCAGGTCGAATCAGTTCTTGTGTACCTTTAGCACTGGGTGGTGTCTACGGCCCGCCTACTCCTGCACTGCAGCAGGGTCTCTTTAAATTTAGGTATTTTATTAGAAATGTGCACTGGTCACATTGGTCTTTAACCTGCGATATGGAGTGTTAAGCGTGACTATGAGGAACTTAGGTTTTGTCATTGTAGCTTGATTGTCTCGTCCCATGTGCCAGTCTAGGAAACATGGAGAATTTATTATGTTTATCCGACTCAAACTGTAGTATATCTCTGTTGCTATCTGAGTCTTGAATAATTTGTTCAGGTATTGCATGAAGGTGGATCCAGCAACTATGCTCTTTGCTTCATGCTCAACGGGCTCATTGTAGTAATTTTTTAAGGTCTCCGCGCAATCCAATATTGCTGAGCTCTTCCACTAAACTTGATAGTTCCACAAAAGTGGAGTTTCTCTTATAGACTCTAATCGTCGACAATGAAATATGTGCCCTTCTCATCTTTAACCCGTCAGAACGACGATATATAGTTCTGTCTATTCCTTTGTAACCTAATGTAAAACATATTAAAGCTGGTATGCTTGAGTAATGATGCCAGAACAAAAAGATAACCGTATGTACATCATGCGGAAAGAATTTCAAACCTTAGCGCGGGTGTATTATATATTCAAGCTCTGCCATAGACATCTTGAAGTTTTGCTCCGGTAATTGTTCCCAGAATTACTTTAATTCAGTTATGAAATAAAAGATCGGAGAAACGTTGATAGTTATGATGCGTAAAGAAGCGTTCTACTTTATAGCGTCAGTCAGTAATGTGCGTTTGACAAACAGTTGTCACAATACCTCTGTATAATTGTAACCCCACTCAATTTAAAGAAGGCTTCAGTTGTCGCTATTTTTCCACAAGTGATACAAAAGCCAGTTGATTTTTTTGTGGTGTGTACCGCAGATCTCGTCATGTAAGGTGTTAGCATTATTATATCACCATCTTCTCTATCTGCTTCTCTGAATGCTCTTCAGATGCAATCATTGCCCGACTTGATCTGATGCTGGTAATCGCACGGATTTTCCTTACTGATTCTGCTATATCATTTCTCAATTCATCGCTCACCTTTGCCACTATGTCATAGACGCCAGACAATTCTACAGCTTCAGAAACACCAGAAATGTCAGTTATTTCATTGAGGATGGCATGCTCTGGGCCATTGTCACAATTCAAAAAGACAAAAGCATTTAACATATTACCATATCCCCGCCTCGGGTATAAAAAGAAAAGGAAACTAACGATTAGTAGTTTTCAGTTTTAATGAGTTTGTATAGATGATAAGGTATGTTTATTGGTTTTAATCACACACTCAATTTGCGACAGTGAATTCTCTCTGTTTATGAAGAGGTTTCCTGTGAACTTTTATTTTTATTGCCTAGTATCCAGTAATCAATATCCTTATGAATCAAAGATGTCCAAGTCAGGAGTTAACAATTTTTATAGTAATTGTTACTATTGATAGAGAATGCAGAGGCCCGATTGGGATACGTATTTCATGTTGCAGGCAGAAATAGCCAAGCTCCGTTCAAATTGTCTTACCCGCCACATTGGCGCAGTGATTGTTAAGGACAATCGGCAAATAGCTACTGGCTATAATGGAACGCCCCCCGGGGTGAAAAACTGCTATGAGGGTGGATGCCTCCGCTGTCTTGCCAGAACGAAGGGCGAGGTCAAGTCCGGCGAAGGCCTTGATCGCTGCCTGTGCACTCACGCTGAAGCCAATGCTATAATGCAGTGTGCTCTTTTTGGCAACGCTGGGAGCACAAAGGGTGCCTTGTTATACTCTACTTTTGCTCCTTGTTTAGAATGCAGCAAGATGGCTATAAGTGTCGGCATAAAGAGAATAGTAGTGCTTGCAGACTATCCTGAAGACGGCACGCAGTTGCTAAAAGATGCAAATGTAGAGCTGTTCAAGCTCCCCCCTGACCTATTGAAACCTTGGCTCTCAGTAATTACTGCAGACCCCGAGTCATCAGCAAAAGCAGTAAGCAAAAGTACTGGTTGATGTCATGCAATTTAACCTGCAGCTTTTTTTGCCTCAATTACCTGCCTACTTGGTGACATTGACTATCTGAATGCCCTATTCAGCAACAAAGACACTTGTTGTAAGCCAACTTGCGAAACTATCCTGTACCGACCAGTTCAGTGTAGGGGTTGCACTTAAGCAGGGATTTAGAACAGAACCGACATTCAAACCTGTTGGTATTGTAACGTTCTATGTTATGATCTATCTGCCAAATTTAGGTGCAAAATAACAAGAGATGATAATGTAATTTGTCACTATGTGCTACTATTAGCATTTAACCACACATGATTGGACAGTGAAACAGATATTAGCAAGCAAAGGAAAGTTCTGTGTCACGTTCATTATACTTAGCAGAATCCGGTCAACAGCGTCCTTGAGTGTGTAGACTAGACCACATTTACAACAATCGATCAAAATCTCAGACTTGTATGCAAAATATGTCGCATAGATCTTGATGTATGACATTTCTATATCATCATAAATTCAAGAGATTGATTTTCATGAGAGACCCCATTAACAACGTCAGAGTGTCTCATAGTAACTCTTATGCATAGGATGAAACCATCTGGTATAGAAAACTTGATGATAATGATCAGGCCTGCTAGAAGATCGGACAAGGATGAGATCCTCCGTTTTTGCATAAATACCTTCAGCTGGGGTGACTACATTGATAGAGTGTGGGATTATTGGTATACAGAAAAGAATGGCCAGATATTCGTAGTAGAGTCTGGCGACGAGAAGATTGCAATGTCCCATGTTGCTATTTGTCCCGAAGGCAAGGGTATCTGGCTTGAAGGTGTAAGAGTACGCCCTGATCATCGCCGGTCTCACATTGCAACAATGCTTCTTGCAAAAATGCTAGAATACGGCAGGCTGAAAGGTGTCAAAGAGGCATCTGCAATAGTGGGTGTAACCAACTTTGCATCGCAGGGCATGATGGAAAAGAACGGTTTTAAGATAGTGTCAAAGTGGAAGTATTATAGTGCATCAGGTGCACCAGGTCGCCTAGAGTCAAACGCAAGAATCGCAAATACTGATGATATAGATGACATCTGGCACTACCTTCAGCAATCCGAGATCTACTATGTCTCTGGAAAGAGATATGTCAAGTCATGGCACTGGTACACATTTGACCGCACAACACTTCTAAATTTCGTCGAAGAACAACGTGTAATTGTGACTGGTGTACCCGTTGATGGTATTGCAATAATCAACAAGTACGGCTACTGGGACAGGACTAACATACTGCAAATAGTTTATCTTGACATCGCATCTGCAATCTCACTCCGCCACCTGGTTTCGTTCATAACAAACCTCTACTTAGATGGCAAATTTGAAAGTCTACAGCTGGTAAGTTACGACTGTCAACTAGTAACGTCCTCTATCGATAAATTTGTGATAAAAGAAGAAGAGCAGTTCCTACTTTACAACACGCAATTTCAGCTATAGCTCATTTTCTACCCTTATGACTGGACTAGTAAGAGAGATGCTTAACGTTGACTGTCTGCATGAATCCATTCTGACGATTGCATTGGCAAATCCTTGCTTTTGACTGCCTGCCTTGGCAACTTCGTCTGAGCCGATGAATAGCATTGAAGAATCTAACAATGAAACTGCTGGTGATGTGCTCTTTTATCTTTTTTCGTGAGCCATAATCCGAGGAGAATTGTGTGATATAGTTCCGCTGTAGGTTGACATAAATTTTTGCAATGTTAAAGATGGGTCATAAATCAATACTGAGCTCACTGTGTAGTAGCACTCACTTCCTGCGCTCAAGCCGTAATAATCCCCGTAATTGGATGTACAAACTACAAACTTGTACTGACAATCGAAAGTTGTTGGTACGCCTGTCGCTTATTCAAGTAAACCTCTGACCTGAGAACAGAAATTAAAATGTTAACCAAAAGTAAGTCTATCCGTCCTGCAGAGTATGCAAATGCCCTCGTGTTGGAAGGATAAGATTGCAGGGCTTGTATGAGCAACCAGGGGGCTTCTTCACCAGGATGATTGTGGAATTTGCCATTCCAGTCTAGTGAATCTCCCGCTCCAACCTATCCACTTTTTGCATTAATTCCAGATTCTTTGACTTGAGATCTTCAAGCTCCTCTCTCATCTGTGCGACCTCTTTTGGTTTCTTTGTAGCCTCTCTTATGATGTTTATACATTCTTCAGCCACCCTCCTTACTCTGTGATCTTGGTCATTCTCTGTCGTCCATGTCAGGTCAGGAATCGCAGCTATCATCTCGGAATCTGCAAGTGCCCTGCATGCATTTATGCGGACTCGAAACCATTTGTCAGTTAATAGAGTCTTAAGGTGGTCAAAGACGGCAGGGTTGTCTGCAAATTTGCCAAGAGCAAAAACAGCAGCTTCTCTTACCCTGTGGTAATTTCCATATTTGCTTTTTTTAATCAAAAATTCTGCAACATCTTTGTCGCCGGTAAACTCTTTAAGGCCTGTTATCGCCCCTTGTGCAACGACATTCTGAAATGTGGTAGTTTCTGTAGCCTTTTTCAAGATTCCGATGGCAATCTTGCTCTTGGTCTTGCCTATTGCAGTTGCTGCTTCCGATTTAACAAAGTAGCTTTCATCCTCCTGAAGCAATGGTCTAATCAATTCCAATGTTTCTTCTTTTTTGAATTCTCCTATCGCCTTTACAACCGCACGTCTTACCTTTGGATGCTTGACTTCAAGGCAGTCTTTCAATGCTTCGTATGCATATCCTGTCTTGGTTGCCCCTAGTGACTTTGCTGCTTCAGCTGACACCCCCCAAAATTTGTCGTGCAGTATGCTGTTCGCCAGCGCATCAATGACTGTATCTGATGATTTGTCCCTGAGTGCTCTAGCAGCTTCTACACGCTTGATCACATTATCTCCTTCTTGGAGCTGCCTGCAAAGCATCTCCTTTGGCGCCTTCATAGAAATCTTCTTTAGAATCTTGAACTCTGGATCCACAGAGAACCATTCCACCTGGTGGTCAACAGGAATTTGGAAAATATTCTCTCTATTCTTGACGTTGAATGTATAAATTTTCTTATGGCCATTTGCAAAAGCTATCTCTACTTCAAGCGGGAACTCAAAATGCTTGCCTGGTTGTAACTGTTTAACTTTGATCTCTACCATGTGGCTATGGTGATAAAAGTCGATGTCGAGCTCAGGGTGGCCCCCTCTATAAATCCATTGGTCGAAGAACTGCTGTAGGCTCTTGCCCGTTTCAAGCTCAAATACCTTTCGCAGATCGTCTGTCTCGGCATTGCCGTTGGCAAAGCGCTGCAAATATGTTCTAAGCGACCTTCTAAAGTATTTGTCTCCTACAAGCTGGCGTATCATATGGAGTACACACCCACCCTTTTCATATGCGTGTCTGTCAAAGAGGTCATCAGGGTGCTTGTATACATTTGTTACAATCGGCCTAGTATATCTGGTTCTGGCCTCTTCAAGATAGTCGTCAGCAATCTGTATCATGTAATATTGGAACTCATCCTTGCCTTTACTCGCTTCCCAATAGAGTGCCTCACAGTAGGTGGCAAATCCTTCGTTGAGCCAGATATGCTGCCAATCGCTGCAAGTGACAAGGTCGCCAAACCATTGATGCGCTAACTCGTGTGATATAAGATAATCACTTGTAAAATCAAGATGAGCTCTTTCGTCATGAAGTGTATCCAAAGTTAGAGTGGTGCAACTGGAATTTTCCATACCTCCATAAACGAAATCCTGGACTGTCACCTGAGAATATCTTTCATAAGGATACTTCATGTCAAGGTATTCTTCAAAAAACCTGATAATTTCAGGTGTATGCTCAAATGATCTGAATGCATCTTGCTCTTTTTCTGGTGGGACATAGTAGTACAAGTTCTTGCCATCTTTGATCTCGATGTATTTGCCGACAACCACTGATGTAAGATAGGCTGGGTGTGGATTTGTTTCAGACCAGCGGTAGATCTGTTTTAGATTCTGCGTCTCTACATTTAACAATATACCATTTGAAATCGCAGTAAATTCTGTCGGAACTATCACTGAAATCTCGCTTGAAAACTTGACCCGGGGGTGATCTATACAAGGAAACCAATATTTTGCTTCAATCGTTTCGCCTTGTGTCCATGCCTCCTGGTACTTCTCGGGATAATATTTATCAGGCCCCATAAAATAGAAACCCTTGCGCGGCTTGGCAGTATAGGAGATGCAGATCTCGATTTTATTCCCTTCATTTAGAGTTCTACCTAGCTTAACTACAAGCTTGTCATCAAGATTGCGAAAATCAAGCCTGCCTACTGCAGAGATCTTCTCTATTTGGAGTTCCGCTGCATCAAGCTCTATGGTGTCAATGTCCTGCAAAGTTACAATCAACAGCCTTTGCTGGCAACTAATCACACGCCTCTCGAAATCGGGCTCTATTTCAAGCCACATGTGGTTAATTGCAAAAGAAAGCGACGGGGCATAATGAGCTCTGCTGCCTGGAAGCTTGAAATTCTTTTTCTTTGTGTCGTTCTCCTCATCGGTATGCATTCAGTATATACACGTGCTACTCGATAGTTTGACAAAATAAAGCTTCCTTGTCGCCTTTTTAGATCATGTCACAGCTATACCTGTTACCCGTCTTTGTAGAGAGAAAAATGCAATGGGAGAGACATATATCAAGTTTGGTAGTTAGGTGTAACCTACTCTGTAGGGCAATTACTATCTATTAGATCTTGTTCCTCTATTATAGCCGCCACTCTATATTCTCATGACATTTATAAGATTTCGCTGGAGAGTTTTAGAATTTATATTTACTTCAACAACATCGCTGGCAGCTTTGGTTATCCGAGCTAAAAAACTGTGAAAAAGCCCCTTTGATGTTGTCATCGGCTAAGGTCGTAGCAAATGGGCCATCTCAAGAATAATCTTTCGCTACTATGTGAGTTAGTTGAACTCTGTATCCGTTCCACTAATCGAGATGTTAGTAATATCTTGGCCTTAGATTGCCCATGTATTCTCTCATTTTATTGGCTATTTCCTCGTGAGTATATGGAACAGAAACCCTTACAACTAGGATCATTTTTCTACCATTGACGACTATTGAAAAGAAAAAGAGGTCCATGCTGTCGTTATGGGCCATCAAATAATGTGATTTGCCCAGATGTTCTGCATTTGCCTGCAGGATATCCATGTAAAGTTCAGTCTGTGCAAACAGTCTTCCTAGCGTTGAAAGTTTACCTGACTTTGTATGCGCAGCAATCGTGACGCCTTTTTCGACTATCTCGGCGCTGACAATATTGTCTTGTAGATTAGCTATTTCCTTGCAGAGATGGGTTCCATCCATAGGTATTGATAAACAAAAGCCTATAGAAATACTTGTTAAATGTTCTCAAGCGACCAAGGGTTTTCAACTGTTGATAAGTCTTGGTCGACAATATTTCCTCCAGTAATTTTAGCTTTAACAAGCCTCCTCACTAACTTGCCTGTCCTAGTCTTTGGCAGCTCGGCCACTATTCTCACCTCTTGAGGGCGAGCAAATCTTCCTATCGATTCTTCTACCCGGGAGATGACCTCATCCGCCAGGATGCTATCCGCCTTGTAGCCATCCTTTACAACTATGTACATAACTATTGCCTCTCCTTTCACTTCATCTGGTCTGCCTACTGCAATAGCTTCTGCTACCGCCGGATGAGACGCAGCAGCTGCCTCAACTTCTGCAGTACCAATCCTATGACCTGCCACCTTTATTATATCGTCGGCGCGACCTTGCATGTACCATAGACCATCCGAATTTACAAGCACCAAGTCACCGTGATACCATACATCTTTGTACTTTGACCAGTAAGTATCGAGAAATCTGTTGAGGCCGTCAAAGAGCCCGCGTGTCATGGATGGCCATGGTTTTTTGATTACAAGATATCCTTCACTTACTCTATTACCTGCATCATCAAAAATGTCAGCATCAAAGCCGGGGACGGGACATCCTACTGTGCAGGGCTTAAGTGGCATGACTGGCAGCACACTCAATATGGCGCCTCCGATCTCTGTCCCGCCCGATAAGTTGACCACGGGACAGCGCCTTTTACCTACGTTCTCAAAATACCAAGTCCACGCTTTGAAGTTTATTGGCTCCCCTGTTGCAGCTAAAACTCTAAGTGACTGAAAATCGTATCTGCTAGTCTGAACATTGTTTTTCATAAAGAGCCTAATTGCAGTAGGGGCAGCTCCAAAGATGCTGACTTTATGATCTTCAATCAACCTGCACCATGCATCTGCTGTGGGATAGTCAAGGGCGTCATCGTACACTAGTGCAGTCCCACCTATTATCGGGCTTCCATATACAACCCATACCTGTCCTGTTATCCACCCTATGTCTGCATACCAGAACAATACATCTTCAGGAGTCATATCGATAAGATATGCTGCCTGCTGGGCTGCAACAATGGTAAAGCCGCCATGCACCTGCAGAGTGCCCTTCGGATGGCCTGTAGTACCTGATGTGTATAAAATAAACAGAGGGTCCTCTGAATCCATAACCTCTGTCCTGGCCCTGCCAGCATTTTTGACAAAGTCTACATAATTGCCGCTGACCGTCACTATTCTGGAAACGTTTGTGCATTGTACTGCCTTTTTCCACTGGCTTGCAAGATCAATGTCTTTGCCTCGCCGCCTGGCTGTATCGGTGGTGATAAGCAATATTGCCTTGGAATCAACAAGCCGAGAGTGGAGGGCATGCGCGCTGAACCCAGAAAAGATTGTAGTATGAACAGCCCCAATCTTGGAGCAGGCAAAGATCGCATAAAGCGCTTCAGGGATCATAGGAAGATAGATGGCAACAACATCACCCTTTTTGACACCTGCTGTTGCCAGAGCATATGCTAGTCTGCTCACACGCTCGTCAAGCTCGCGGTAAGTGATTTTTCTTGAACCTTGCTCACTTGCAAAAATGTAAGCAACTTTATCCGGCTGATTTTTGGCATGTCTGTCAATTGCATTGATAACAATGTTGCATTTGCCATTTAAGAACCATTTTGTCCAAGGGATGCCTGCTAGTGAGTCGTAAGTCTTATCATATTTTTGGAACCATTCTATGCCCAGGTCTTCATTTACCGCATTCCAATACCATCCGATATCGCTATTTGCCCTATCAACCAGTTGTTGCCAGCTGGATATACCATGCTTTTTCATGAATCTGCCAATATTGCTCTTAGACATCTGGTCAGCTGAAGGTACAAATGTGAACCTCTCAGTCAATAATCCGACTTTTGACGAGGCCTTTAATATTTGCAACTAAACTGTGACATTTACATCTACACGTAACCTGTTACACATTGTGCAAGAAAAAAATTCTAATGTGCAGGGTATGTGATGTTTATTGTCTTGGTAGTGGAAGAGATTCTCTATGATTTCCGGGAGTTTCCCAGCTACGCCGACGATTTTGTCAGAAACCTTCTAAATCTCATGATAATCTCCAAAATGAACGCAGCTATAAAGAATCTAACGTCCAAAAATTATTTTATGCACATTATTTCGCAAATAGATGGCTGTGAAGCCTATGTTGTAAAATACGGCCAGCCGCTGCTGTACGCCAAGTATCATGGAATGGAATTTACTGACCAAAAGGTAACGACGCAATTTGTCAGGTCAAAAGATCATATAATCAGTGTTACTATGGAATCAATGTTTGGCGAGTTTGTCAAAAGCTTTGATAGCTTGGCATCAATGACAAAGAGTAAAGTAAAGTGGGGCATCATGAAGGAAAAAAAAGAAGACAAACCCGATCCACTCTTTGCATTACTTGATTCATTTGTAGGAGCAGTTATCCTGCTATCGTCGCTTGACCCTTCAAACTCTGATAGTCTCGTAGGTAAGCGATTTGGAATAAGAAATGCAAGCATAATAAGAAAGTCACTTCATCTTGAATTCATGATAAACAACAATCTAAATTTTATAGAGCTTAACTCACGCAAAAAGCGCAAGGACGATGCGATAAAGCTGCTCTTCGGCAAGCCGGAGGTTGCCAGTGCAATAGTTAGCATAATGAAGCAGTAGCTATGATGTATGCCAAGATATATTACCGTCGTTCAAATATCTGGATCTGTTTGTCCCAACATACATGATTATTATTTTAATTATATACCCCTTACTCGAAAGAGGCGAGCGGCCTGGGTTAGAGTCATATAACCCCCTTGACTCTTTATGGCACAACGAAAAAAAGATTTTTATTCGCTGTTCTCTTGCACTTTTTTTCCCTTTTCAGAGGGCACTATTTTTATATTGGCGTCAGCAAAGACCCTTTTAAATTGCTTACCTGCGAATATCCTGTCTAAAAAAATTGCTAGTGCTGCAATTTCAGAGTGAGGTTGGTTACCAATGGCAATATTGTAATCGGCAAAGCCATACGCTTCTTGGGGAACTTTCTCTGCACCCACTATTACCAGGATCTTGTTTTCTTCACGCATCCTTCCAGCAATGTCATCAACATTGATCCCATACATTGTAAGGTGAGCCACTTTGCCCCCTTCTTTTTTCCAAGCTCTTACAAGACCTTTCCAATCCTGTATGACCTCTACTCTAAACCTGCCACCCCACGTCTTGGATACATTTGCAACTGTATCCGTGATAGATCCATCTAGAATGCCTGTCATGTATATCGCATCTGCGCCAAATGCCCGAGCCACAAGTGCAACGTGTGTCGTCACCCTGTCGTCACGCACCATCCTATGGCCAATCCTAAGTACGGCTATATTCATCCTTTATTCTCTCCAGTTAAGTGTTAATAATATCTCAATATCTCATTTACCTCTGCACTTCTTTAGTTTCAAACAATATTGATGTTATGAGATTTTTCAAATGATCGATGTTATGGCCTGTTCTAGCAGACAATGCTAGTAAACGTTTGCTGTCCAAAATGCCAAGTTGATCTGCCTTGTCAAATGCATCTTCGACAGTGGTTCGATCTACCTTGTTGAGAACATAAATTATCTTTGTATCTGGCACCTCGAATTCATTTATTACATCACGAGAGCTCCTAAATTTTCTTTTTATTTCATCAATCGGCTCGCTAATATCAAGCACCAAAAGTGTAAGGTTTGCATAGGTCAACTCATCAAGGGTAGATCTGAATGCATCTATCATATACGGTGGCAGCTTGCTGATAAAACCGATAGTATCATTTAGCAACACTTTGCCTCCTTGCAAATCTATTGCCCGAGTAAATGTAGAAAGGGTAGTAAATGTACCTTGTCCAGTAACTTTGCTCTCACCTGTCATCTTGTTGAACAAAGTCGTTTTGCCTGCAGAAGTGTAGCCTGCAAGTGATACTGTAGGCAAACCAACCTTTACCCGCTGGTTCCTGTGCAATTGCCGCCTGGTCTCCTCTTTTTCAAGTCTTTTCTTTAGCATAGCCGCTCGTCTCCTTATATCGAGAAAATAGATGTCGGCTTCATATTTGCCAAGGCCATAGAATCCGGGTTGCTCTCCTGCCCTTGCGAGTCTAACCTTTTCTCGTGCCCTTGCCATATCATAGCGCAATTGAGCAAGCTTAATCTGGATATGAGATTCAGTAGTACTTGCTCGTCGCTCAAAAATCTCCAAGATCAGTCGCTCTCTATCAATTATCTCCACCTTACATAAGCTCGCCAAATTGTATATCTGAGTTGGCTTGATCGTTTCGTCAAATACAATGACATCTGGGTTGATCTCTTTGACAATCTCTTTTACTTCTTCTGCCTTCCCACGACCAATCCCAAATCTTGATTTTGTTATCTGACGCTGAGTCACAGTCTTGATGATGGAGTATCCCGCCGCATCTGCAAGAGATATTGCTTCATTTATCGCCCGCTCTACAGGATACGTTATGAGGATCGCCTTTCTGTAATTTGTCATTTATTCTTCATCGCTATTGGTACGGACGTACAGCTTGATCCCCAGGTACCTTTCCAGCTTTCTTGCAAATATCTCGTCAGGTTTGAGAGAGCCTGTTTCGAACTTTTTGAGAAGTTGCGCCTTCTCGTTCATCTTCATGCCGAGTTGTTCATGTGTCAGACCCATTTTCATTCTGGCTTCTCTTATCAGACTTGCAAAGTTAGGTGTAAGGATAGTTTCATCTGCCAGCCCAATCCTTTTCTGTGGTTTTACTGTAGATGGCTTTTTCTTCTTGACTGCCATCTGCGGCATTATATAGGGCTTTCCTCGTTTTGAGCATGCAATACAAACATTGAACACGGTGTTGTCTACTACCACCATCTTTTTCTCAAAGGTCTGATGCCCGCAAAGTTCGCAGTATGACATTTGGACCAATATGTGAGGCACGGATTTAGCCTTTTCTCAGAGTCTGCTGAACTGTCATGTTGATCACTATTTCTGCAATGTCACTTGCATACTCCGCAACTCTGCGGATGTTCTCCGTTATCAGCTTGATCCTGTATAGTTCATTGACATCTCTAGGTTTAGACACCGTCCTCAGTATTGCCTTTTCCATCTCATCTATCTTACGCGCCTTTTCAATTGCTCTATCCGCAGCTTCATAGTCACGTTTAAACATTGACAAACACGACTCGTCTAGCACCTCGAGGGCAAAGTAGCTCATATTGGATATTTTTTCCACAATGTCTTTGTTGAGCGGCTGGCGTATCTCTATGATGTCTTTGGCTATTATTACTGCATGGTCTGCCACTCTCTCGACTGACTTGGCTATCAGACGGTATCCCAAACAATTGCGCGGTTCCTCAAGCCCTATTTCTTTCAGCAAATATTCGTTCTTGATTGCTATTTTTAATTGTCGCACAATGTAAAAGCTGAACCTGTCAACTTCGTCGTCCGACTTAATTACTTCCTGTGCCAGCTCGACATTATTCTCTCTCAGAGAAAGAAGAGTATCCCGATACATCGACTTGGCAATAAGCAACATTCGTTTGAATGCTGTATCGACGGACAAGTCAAGTAGATTGATAAGAACTTGCAACGTAATGCCTGTAGCTGAGTCTGCAATGATCTCAGTGCCCATAAGGACGCGCCTAATGATGTTTTTGATGACTTCTCTCTGTTCCACGAGAAGCCTATCCTCTTTGGGAACAACATTGATCACGTTAAAGCCAAGGAAATAGAGAGCAATCAGCTTACGAGCAATAAAATACGGATTGTGATTCTTGCCGACTTCAATTGTTGCCTCCCTTTGCTCTTTGATGAATCTCTTTGATGCAGGTGCTATTTGGAGCGTAGAGTTGCCTTGCCTTAAAATTACAACGTGATCTCCCTGCTTCAAGCCCAGATCCTGTATCCACTTTTTTGGTAAAGATACGATGTAAGAAGAGCCCCCTGTGTATTGTAATTTTCTCGTCTCTTCTCTTTGCGAGAAGCCTTTGCCATTGTCGTGCTCTTCGCTCTCTATTTTTTCCATTTAATCCTATTTTCTGACGGTTCTATATATTGTATTTGAATCTATATAGATAGGACCACAATAGAATCGAATTTATGTAGTGTATATGCTCCAACCTATCTACCCTTGAATCCTCTGCCGATCGATACTAGAGAAAAAGTATGCAGGCACGTTGATGCAATATTTGGAGGAGGGGTCTCAGAAGCCCTACCTGATGACATTCAATTCGGTTTTTCAAGACGGACTGGTAGAATAAAGAACTTTAGTATAGGTGGCAGGCTTGCTGTAACGTTGCGGACCGATGGCGGGCTTGCACTTACCATTGTGGGTGCCCAGTATTTGCTTGATAATAGTAAACAGTTCTGGGAGAATTGCGTTAAGCCCCTGAACGAGGCGGTACCGTTTGTGAGCGAAGGTCGGTCGCTTTTCTGCAAGCACGTCGAGTGGTGTGGTTCAAATATCAAAGTTGGGTCAGACGTCGCCATCATCGCTGGCAATACTGGTGATGGAGCCAATGGAGCCAGTGATGCAAGTAGCAAGAGGGTTATAGCTGTAGGTATTGCAATGCTGCCCTCAAAATTGATGAAGCAATTTCGCAAAGGCATAGCAGTAAAGATTAGACAAGGAATAAAAGGTAGAACAGAGTAATCGACGTACAATATATGATGCGCGGCAATCGTGAAATGAGGCGTATGCTCGATAAGATGGGCCTTGATATGAAGACTATGGATAATATAGAAGAAGTAATCATCAAGACCGAGACAAAGGAGCTTTACCTCATCAAGCCGCAAGTGATAGAAATGAAAGGCAAGGACAGCACTATATTTCAAGTTATTGCATCAGACATTGAAGAAAAACATCGAGAGGTCCCTGTCTTTAAGGAAGAAGATGTTATGCTAGTCATGCAACAGGCTAACGTTCCTAGGGAAAAGGCGATACAGGCCCTAACTGAGAGCAAGGGAGATCTAGCACAAGCTATACTTAGCCTTGCCACCTAGCACTTAGTTTTAATATCCCTCTTTACTACTTTTGATTTCAGACCTTGGCAAAGGGAAAGACGACGCACACTGACATTCCACCACCAACTTCCCATTCTGCAGTTGAAACTATTGTCAGTGCTTTGTCTGAGCTTGAAAATGACATTGACGGAATGTACGGTCGCGTCGAGGAAATGAAAAGACGCATAATCACCAGCTCTGATGGAGAAATCGAGAAGCTAAAGCAACAGATAATTAATCTTGCAAATCAGGAATCCAATCAAATAGTGGATAGCGCCAGAGCAGAGGCTGATGCAGAGTCTGAAGAAATAGGAGAGATTGGACGAGCAAACCTAGCTAACATTAGGAAGAACATTAAAGCATCATTTGACGCAACGGTTGATAGTATAGTCCAGGCAGTTCTGGGTAATACTGCTAATCTGCCACTTACTACCCCTACACAAAATGTGGAGAAAAAGACACAACCATCATCATCATCTGCTGTACGTCAGCCCTCTAAAATTAGGAAATATACCGCAGACGGCAAGCCAGTCAGCTAATCCATAAACTTTAAAAGTGTTTCTTGTTTAAACTCAATTGTTGATGAAACGCCCCTGACCCAGGAGGAGCTTTCATATCGCAAGATCACGGTGGCAACTGTTCGAGGCCGCCCGTACTATAATATAACATCTGCCCTTAGGCTAATGGAGCTACAATTTGACTCGTTATCGCCCGAGGAAGCTGCGGTATCAAATGCTAAAGTCATTATTACTACACAAGATGAAGCTGGCATCGTAAATAGGAAAGGAATTGTCATGATTGATACTGAACTTGAAAAGTACCCTGCAATTGCCAAGGCAAAGATCCTGCGAAGTATTGTGGGGGAACGGGTAGTAGACGATCAACTAATTATAGGAATAGATCCAGGCAGCAGGATTGGAATATCTGTCATCTACCTGCATCATGAGATTTCAAGCTCGGTTGTCGAATCTTCGCTTCAGGATGCGATCAACCACGTCGCAGCTATACTTGGCGGTATAGAGTCTAGTAAAAAAGTCGTGAAAATAGGCGACGGCAATATTGATATGGCAATTCAGATCGCACGCAAGCTGAAAATGAAATTCAAAGATAGCGTTAGTATTGAAATAGTGGATGAATATGGAACGTCGTTACCGCAATATGCTGATGCTAACAGACGTGGAGTTCGGGACAAATCATCGGCAAGGGTAATAGCATTTAGGAGTGGAAAGAGGTTTGTTCTAAAATAGAACTTTCCTAGCATCTATTATTGTTTGTTGTTTTGTGCAACTGTGAGCTGACGTAAAGATGCGGTCACCGGGATTTGAACCCGGGTTATAGGCTTGGGAAGCCCATGTCATGACCAAACTAGACCATGACCGCACCTTAGTAATAGGCGGATTGACAAGGATATTAAGTCTTGTTGGTGGAACGCTGTTTGTTACATAATCTGCAATCTGGTTGTTTATTCGATTAGAGATTGTCGCCACGCCTTATACGATGCTATTCCCGCTGTAAAAAGAATAATGCGTTAACAGCTAAAAAGACCACTATCCATTGAGTTCTTGGCAGTTATGTTGATGTCTCCTATTCCTTTTCTCTTTCCATCGTCTAATACTCTTTGTGCATATTGACATTATTATCAACTCTGTGAGAATATTTTTGTTAGACTATGAAGCTCTTAGTAACAATTTTACTAGCCGTCTGAAGCTTCTTTTATGGCCTGTCTGTCTGTTCTCTTTTAACTGCAAAACAAATGAAATGTGTAGTGGAGATCACTACAGGCTGCCACCTCTCTTATTTCATCTTACTATTTGCTCCCTTCCCTTTTGGTCCTCGTTTCGTTCCTGAAGTTTCTTCATTATAAAATCGATTTTTTCTTCTATTCTTTCACTTGATTCCTTTGACTGAGGTGAGCCCACATACAATAGGAACGATAGCCCTGCCACCTGCCACATCAGCTGCAGAAACTCTGACTGCCAGTTTTCCATTATGTCCCGAACTGTCATATTAAAATAGTCGCCGATCTGAACGAGCTGATTGTGCGCTTGCTGTTCTTGTACATATGTAAACCATGCGAACACCCAGTGCGCAACCAGGCTAATGAGGAAGAAGCCTAACGTGACCCATAGAAAGCCGCGTTTATTTTTCTGTAGCCTAGTGAGGAGCAATTTCCTATTGGAGGCGCCCTTCTTGTTATAAGATTCCGCCATCCCAAAACTTTAAGGGAGCTTATAAGATAAAGACAAGACAGTATCCTCTATCAAAGACATTGGAGTGACATAGATGAATGGTAAACAGTACTATGTTGTTCTGGTTGGTATCCTAGCACCATATACATATCTCCGATGCCAAAGTGATTGTGTGTTTTGATTCTGGCAACGTGCAGATTTTAGCACTTCTTGATTGCACTATTATCTGAGTTTCAAGCTTACATATTACCTTAGCAGAAATTGTAAGTTTATTATTAAGACAATTCACTTTCCTATGCAGCAGCTTTTATGTAAATCTCTTTTTCTCGAACTGCTTGCCATATTGGATCCTATTGCTAAGACCCTGAAGGTTGTCGCATTTAATAAAGTAGACAACATTTTTTGCAGTTTTATTTAAAGTGGACTTGTGGATCACCATGTTATGATGGAACAATGGCAAAAACAATGGATCTTGAAGCTGCTGGGGTCTTACAATGGCAACAGATTATTGACCGCAAAAAAAATGTCTGAAATTTCTGAAAAAGAAATACGAGAATGTTGGCAGTTATTAGATGAAGTTGTACCTATGAGTACTACAGAACGAATGAGATATTGTTCACTTGGCATAATGGATTGATGTGATGTGCGGAAGCCAGTAAAGTTGGCTTCTCCTCATATTTACATAACGGGAAAACTCACTCTGAATTGTGACTTGCGGCCTGATAATGACACCGTTGCGTCAGATTACCTCATAGGTAGTTGTTGTCCTCGCAATTCAGCTTGTTTTGCGAAGTTCATTGATTCATCTAATTATCATAAATATGTAAGACAATTAATTGATTGCTTGTTTGTTACGAAAAGCAAGTGATTGTATAATATTACATTACAAAAGATTTTTTGCAGGGTATTGAATGCAGAATGCGTTTCTATTCTTTGCAGATCATAGCTAAACTTTATTGCATATGTTTTTGAATACTTTTGAAAGCAGAGTCACTGGTAAGTTTTATGCAAAACATAGAATCTTTGTTTTTTGAAATATTGGAGAATGTTCTTCAATTTAAAATTAATTGAGTTGAGTGGAGAAGATGCAAATGCGACCTAGATTTGTTAGTTCCATTTCATTGTGACACGAAGAACTGGAAATGATAATAGTATTGTAATCTGATATCAACGCTCAAATATGTTACAGTGCTTATAAAGCAAATGGAATCGCCACCGCCAGTAGCAAGCAAACTTGGTCAAGAAGAAATAATTTACGTTGATTGGAATAATGCCTTTGATATTCTAGAAAAAGCATACAGGTCAGGCCTTTTTGTTTTGATTATTGGTCCAAAAGGTACTGGCAAGACCACTCTTGTTAGGAGATTTGCTTCAGAAATGAAAAAGGACCTTGATTCTGTCAACTTTTCACTTCGCACTAGAGAATCGCATCTGGTGGGATCGAGGACCCTAAACAAGGGTGAAATAAACTTTGTAGAAGGAGTGTTGGTAAAGTCTATGCGCAATGGCACACTGTTATATCTTGATGAGCTAAATGCGGCAGAGGCAGACGTGCTGCTAAGACTTGACGAAGCGCTAGATGACAGACGACAGCTTGTACTAAAAGAAGCAGAGGGGCAGATTGTCAAAGCAGCAGACGACTGGTTTGTAATAGCCACAATTAATCCATTATCGCACGTTGGTACAAAGGAGTTACCTCCGCAACTCCTAAGTAGGTTCCCTGTGAGGATGAGGCTTGATTACCCGCCAGAAGATATCGAGCTTGACATTGTTAGTCACCATGTGACAATTGATGATTCAAAGGTTAAAGATGTGAAACACGCAATCCAGCTTGCTAAGACCCTGCGCGAGGCAGCGGCAGTTGAAGAGCTCTATTACAGCCCCTCCATACGCGAGACAATAGCATTCGCCAAAATGCTCAACACTGGACTTCCTGGCAGGCAGACTGCTGAAGTTGTATATGCAAATGTATATGACCAGTGGGGACAAGTCGAGTATCAGAAAGTGATGGATATGATAACATCGATCTTTGGCGACAGATAGATGGTCAAAACTACAAGCCCTGTGATGCGGAACGATGTTTTACTGGACATTGCGACTTTTCTTGCCCGTAGATGGTCTGGCAACGACAAGGTGGTGATTATTATTATGCCGGACACGCCTCCAACTGCCAAGCTGGACAAGAATCAGATCATTCTTTCTCTTCTCAACTACTATCCTGGCACCGACTTTCAAAAATATAGGCAGTGGCGTGTAGCACTCTGGTTTGAATCACTGAGAATGAAACACTCTGCTAAGGTGTTGAGCAATGAACACGCTTTTGGGTTTTTGCTCAACACGCTTGAAACAAAGAGAATCGAGATCCTTGGCTTGCGAGAATGGGAAGGAATGGCCAACGAGCTTATATTTAACGAGGGCATTTCATGGATGTCACGCCAATTATTAAATTCGATATATGGCCGCTACAAAATAGCAGAAGCATTTTCTCAGTATTTTCTCACTGGCTACCTGAAAGGCGAGTTATTCGGCAGCGAATTCGATAAGGTGAAAAAGGCGACTGATTATGCAAATGAAATCTTAAAAGAAGCTATAGACAATAACTACGATACCGTCTGGATTGAGCAACATATTCCAAAGCTGATCAAGATACTTGAGCTTGATTCTTTGGTTTCGATCCCTATATTGTCTCCAAGGACAAGGGTTGGTGCGTCACTTAACCCAAGCGACACGCTCAAGCAAGTGGAAAAGGTGGTCCAGATGCGACACAAGGAAGATGACCTACAAAAGAAGACTAAAGACGTCTACGAAGGCCTCGATGTGCTTCAAGAATTCGAAACTCTCATCACAGAGAGCAAGAAGACAGAGAGCAAAGGCTATGAGTCATTAGAGAACTTTGGTTTAAGTGTTCCAGACAAGATGGACCTTGACGAGACACAGATATACGACATTGACCTAATACAGAAAGTCAAAGCGGCATTTAGAGATTGGAAAACAGGATGGATTGAGCAACACGATGAATCAGGCGACGAGTTTGATGTAGAAAGCTACGTCGAGGCGTTGCCGAAGACCTTCCTCGCTGACTTCAAGCTCTCAATCAAGACCAAGGTTGTATTATTGCTTGACCATTCTAGCAGTGTAGCTGATGTAGAGTTAGAATACAAGCAAGCGACAATCGCACTTTGTGAAGCACTTCACTACCTCGGAATAAAGTTTGCTGTTTATGCATTTAGCACAGATAAGCAGCAAGTAAAATGCTGGGTCATCAAGCCGCCTAACATCAAATGGTCGGTGGTGAGTGCTAGGCGTCTTGTACAGATAAAAGCAAGTGGTGGCACACCTCTGGCAGAAGTTTATGGTCTACTCTTGCCCGCGCTCAAATCATTTAAGCCTGACATCTTTGTCACCTTGACAGATGGCGAACCATCAGACTTTGACGCAGTAAGACAGATGGTGCTCTCATACCGGAAAATGGCTATTCATATGATGGCAATAGGAGTTGGTCGCAACCTCAATGACTCTGTAGATATAGGGCACAATTTAAAGTACCTTGACTACGAGAAGGCAATTTCTGTCAGTCGATTACAAGATATTCCAAAAAAAGTAATCAAGTTGCTGCGCAACAACTAGATGACTATATCGGGATTCTCCTTCTTGACCTTTTCCCAGTCACTCAAGAAAGTGGAAAGTCCCTTATCTGTCAATGAATGGGAAATCATTTTGCCAAGTATGTCGGGTGGAAGCGTCACAACATGCGCTCCAATCTTGCCAGCTTCGATGACATGCAATGGATGGCGAATGCTTGCAACAAGCACCTCAGTTTTAAACTGGTAATTCTTGAATATCTGCATAATTTCACTTATGATTGTCATGCCCTCATGCCCCGCATCATCTAGTCTACCAATAAATGGACTGACATAGGCAGCACCAGCTTTGGCAGCAAGGATCGCTTGGTTTGCTGAAAATATGAGTGTGACATTTGTTTGAATTCCCTGCTCTTTTAATTTCTTGACAACCTTCAATCCATCTGGGATCATAGGAATCTTGACAACGACATTCTGTCCGTATTTTTTGAGCTTATGGGCTTCATTCATCATTTCATCCATCGTAGTTCCGATGACTTCAAGGCTCACTGGTCCTTTCACTATTTCAACTATT
This sequence comes from Nitrososphaera sp., assembly GCA_035253045.1. Taxonomy (GTDB): domain Archaea; phylum Thermoproteota; class Nitrososphaeria; order Nitrososphaerales; family Nitrososphaeraceae; genus Nitrososphaera. The sequence continues at coordinate 13,707 of DATFCN010000179.1, read as the reverse complement.
TCCCGCATGATCTCTGCAGGGTTACCCTTCTCCTTTGAAAGCAGTGTAGGGTTTGTAGTGATGCCATCTATCAAGCCCATGTCGCTGTACTTTTTGATTGATTGAATATTTGCAGTATCGAGAAAGATCTTCATTATTTTCTACTCCTGCCTCTTGCTTCAATCACTGCCTTTATTATTTCAGTCGCTGTTAGACCGTAGTGCTCCAAGAGCATATCGATTTCCTCATCACGTGCAGACTCTCCAAATATGTCATGGACCCCAACGCGCCTGATGGGTACAGGATAGGTCTCAGCAATAACTTCAGACACTGCGCCTCCAAGGCCGCCAATGACGCTGTGCTCCTCAGCAGTAGCTATGGCACCAGTCTCCTTGGCGCATCTAGCTATTAAGTCATTATCAATAGGTTTTATTGAAAACATGTCAACTACCTTGCAGGATATGCCTTTCCTCTTAAGCTCTCTTGCTGCTTCGAGTGCTCTACTTACCATAAGACCGCATCCAATTATTGTGGCGTCAGAGCCATCTTCAAGAATGTTTCCTCTGCCAAGCTCAAATGCAGTTGATTGGTCTGCATAAATTATATCAGACGAGGGTCTAGCAAGGCGCATATAAAAGGGACCACCGGTAGACGCTACCATTCTGGTGAGATATTTAACAGCGACTGCGTCAGCTGGTACGAGCACTCTCATATTAGGAATTGCTCTCATCTCCGCAATGTCTTCTATCTGCTGATGAGATGCTCCATCTGGTCCGACCGTAAGCCCTGCATGAGAAACAACCAACTTGACATTGAGGTAAGGATAGCAGATGGTGTTACGGATCTGGTCGACACACCTGCCGGGGATGAATGCGGCATAAGTGCTGGCAAATGCAACCTTGCCGGCTATTGCCAGACCCGCCGCCACGGAGACAATGTTGGCCTCTGCGATGCCGACGTTGAACATTCTCTCGGGATACTTATCTCCAAACTTTTTCGTCTTAAGAGACTCAGTTGTGTCACCTCCAACGCACACGACGCGCGGGTCATCTCTTCCAAGCTCAACAAGAGTATCACCATAGGCTCCTCTCATGTCTGCGGTTCTTTTCTCGCTACCTAATAGCATGTAGCTCTTCCTCTATCCTAAGCTCATTTGCATACGGAATCAATATATGTTTACGGGCCTTCATCCAGTCCCCCCTTGTGTTAATCTGAGTCGCGTGGTTAAGAAGTCTTCTCTCAAGTGCCACTGCCGCCTTGTGTCTTAGATGAATTACCGCACCGTGAATATCTCCTCCGCCATATACAGCAGCACCAGCAACAAATATCCTAGCACCAGCATCATATGTCTGTTGCAATGTGGTCGCATCGATGCCTCCATCAGCTTCAATATATCCTCTAAAACCATGCTGTCTCAGCTGCTTGTTAAGCACCACCATCTTGTCCAACACTTGTGGCATGAATTTTTGGCCAGCAGCTCCGGGGTTAACCGACATAACAATGACAACATCAAGGTTATGTAAGCAGTCGTAGAGCCACTTTGGCACATCGGTGCCTGGATTAATTGCAATGCCGGGACTGATTCCATTATCTATAAGCCTTTTCTGAATTTCTCTAAACTCATTTTCTGTGCATGCCTCTGCATGTACTGTAATGATATCGCATCTTGCATCGATATACTCTTGTATACTCCCAAGTGGGTTTTCTATCATCAAGTGGGTGTCAAACGGTAGACTGGTTAGTCGCCTTAGCTTTTTGATAGTATCGGCAAAGAATGTAGTATTTGGAACAAATCGGCCGTCCATCACATCTAAATGAATCATATCGACTCCTTCGCGCTCGACCTTCCTTATTTTATCTTCGTAGTTCTCACGCTCACCTGCTATTATCGAAGGTGCAATCAGACATTCACTCTCTAGCTCTTCCAGCAATACTTCCGTTTGCCTCTTGGGCGGTGCTTTTCCATGCCACTGGGGGTTGTTTGCCATATGACGTATGCCATTTCCTTTGACCGTATTGGCAATTATCATGACGGGCTTGTTATGCACCTGTGTAGCCCTGTTAAGCGCATCTAGGATCTGTTCGACTCTGTGACCGTCTACTTCAAAGACTTCCCAGTTAAATGCAGTCCACTTGTCCTTTATAGGATCAAGTGGCATAATATCTTCAGTAAAGCCGTCCTGTTGTATGCGGTTGCGATCCAAAATGGTGACTAAATTGTCAAGCTTGAATTTGCCAGCTGCCATAGAAGCCTCCCATATCTGACCCTCATTTGACTCGCCATCACCAATCAACACAAATACTCTGTTCTTCTTACCCTCTAGCTTTTTTGCGAGTGCAATACCTATGCCTACTGAAAGTCCAATCCCTTCTGAGCCTCCTGAGTATTCTATACCTGGAACGCTATGGTGCTTTTGATGCTCTGAGTACCTTACTGGGTGACCCTGAAGGCGAGAACCAAGTTGACGCAGTGTCCTGAGCTCTTCTGGCTGAAAGTAGCCTGCAACCGCAAGAGCCGAATAAAAGCCAGGCGCCGAATGCGCCTTTGAATTAATGAAATAATCGCGCTCACTCCAGTTTGGATTCGATGGGTCATGTCTCATCCTTCTGAAGTATAGAGTACCCATTATTTCAGCAGCAGAGAAAGAGGCACCGGGGTGTCCTGAACCTGCCTCCGTGATGCCTTGAATTGCCCACATGCGAGCATCCCTGATTTTCCTTTTGAGATCAAGATAACGCATGTTAAGGCCCATAATGTCTCCTCCATGCAAACGGCAGCAATATGAGAAAAAGCTCCTTGCAGGAAAATAAAAAGATATAGCTTGCTAATTATGTACAACTTAAGATTTAAAAGTTAGACAACTCAATTTTTTATATACCTCTTGCCGTCGCTATCGTCATCTTTCAAACGTCCCCTTCTTATTTATGACGACAAGTGCTATTCCTGCGCCAAGTTCGCCGAAATGGCTAGCATCCTTTCTCGTGGCTGGATAAGGACAGCTGGTCACTACTATTCGCAGGTAGCCAAGGAAGCTAAGGAAATGATCTTTCCTGCTGACTATGATGCAACTAAAATGTTCTGGCTTGTCAATAGGAGCGGCGCTCATGGTGCCCGATCGGGCCTGCTGCCAATGATAAAGGAAATTTTCATAGGTCTTTTTCGAACAAGAGGGAAGGTTAGCGATATTAGCGATATAAGCGTCTCATGCGAATTTAGCAATATCAACAACAATCTGTCGTGCTATACACCTACGGGTATATTAAAGAGGATAAGATGCACCCTTAGCAAGGGAACGACATTTAGATTTAACACATAGGTTGTCATTCTCTTCGCAATGTAGAATGCATGATGAGCGCAATGACTATATCGTTATATCTATGCCACCGAGCACAAGGTTATTTGCTTAGAAGAGTGGGTAGCCGTAGAGAATATGGCATGCATATATGCCCTAAGATAACAATCCCTTATACCGCTTAGTCCTCCCGAATATGTAAGTTAGTTTGGCGAGCACAGAAGGCTCATGTGTCCCAAGGGGATTTCATCTCATTATCTTGATCTTACTTGTGCGGTTTTAAACTTAAAATAAAGTCAATAGTGGACCTAATATGTCGTGGTACAGGTCAAAGTCGAGAGGTCTAAGATAGATCAAAAGCAGACTCCGCTTTTGGTGATAGGTGTATTCGAAGGCGACCCGGATTTTCCACATTCAAAAGATCTAGACTCTGCAATTTCTTCTTCGGTCAGGGAAACACTGGAGAACAAAGAATTTCGTGGGACATTTGGCTCCTCGATACTAATTTATACTTTGGGCAAGGGGCCCATTAAAAAGATAATGCTGCTTGGTCTGGGCAAGCGCGAAAAATTCACGGACGAAAGTGCACGGATCTGTGCAGGCAAGGCGACCCGGAAGGCTCGTGACCTTGGAATAAAGGAATTTTCAATACTACAGTTCTCAAACCTTGATGAAGGGCTTATAGAAGTCATGATAGAGGGAATTGCACTTGCATTATACTCCTTTGATAAGTACAAGGAGTCCAAAGAGCCGTCTTCGAAAATTGAAGAAGTCACAATATTGATCAATTCTGATTCTCCAAGATTTCAATCTGTTGTTGAGAAAGCGAACCTCGTAGTCGAAGCGGTAAACTTTGCACGTGATATTGGCAACCTGCCGCCAAACGACTGTCCACCGGCCCATCTGGCAAGTATCGCGATTTCATTAGCGCAAGACTACGGTATGAAGGTACGAGTAATGGATCGCTATGAGCTTGAAAATATGGGGATGGGTGGTATTGTCGCAGTGGGCAAGGGGAGCAATAACCCTCCAAAACTTATTGTCCTAGAGTATACTGGCACGGCCGACCCTCAGCAAAAGCCATATCTGCTGGTAGGTAAGGCGGTGACTTTTGACACTGGTGGCATTTCTATAAAACCGAGCGAAAAAATGGATGAAATGAAATTCGATAAATGTGGTGGCTGCACGGTTCTAGCCGTTATGCGTGCAATCGCTTCTATGAAGCTGGGAGTCAACGTTGTAGGCATTGTCCCGTCTGTTGAAAATATGCCATCTGCTACTTCGTACAGACCTGGAGATATCATCAGAATGTACAATGGCAAGTCAGTTGAAGTACTTAACACGGATGCCGAGGGTCGGATGATACTTGCAGACGCCTTGTCATATGGAATCGCTACATACACTCCAAAGGCTGTAATTGATTTAGCTACGCTTACTGGTGCCGCTATAATTGCACTTGGAGCAAATGTAGCCGCATTGATAGGTAGCAACAAACAGTTGATAGATAGGCTGCGCAAGCTATCTGATAAGACCGGAGAAAAGATGTGGGAGCTTCCGCTGTACGATGAATATCACGATCAGATCAAGAGCACCTATGCGGATATCAAGAATATTGGGGGCAGACCTGGTGGAGCGATCACAGCAGCAGCATTCCTGTCTAATTTCGTCAACGATGTCCCTTGGGTCCATATTGACATTGCTGGCACCGCATGGATCCAAGAAGGAACACATGAGAAAAGTTACAATCCTAGGGGGGCTACCGGCTTTGGAGTAAGAACACTTGTCAAACTTCTGATGGAAGATGAAAAACAATTACGATCCTGATGGAGAATATATGCCGCACTTCTCTCTGAGCACACTTGTGCATGCCCTTGAAGAACAGGGCTTTCGTTGCAGAATAGGCAGTGTAGATCTAGATGTGCATCCTGAGAAGAGACCCTATTTTGAGCGATGGCTTTCAAATAGGGATGGTTTTGTCCGAATGATGAGCGGCAGCATTGACTTCGTCGGCATAGAGGAGGTAATGCGCATGGGGCCCTTCTATGATATTTACTGCCTTGTAGAAAATGACTTTATTGTAGATACTGACGACAATGCGCACAAGTTGCTCGACTCTGCGCCTTACTACGCGCTGTCCAACGGTAAAATAATAAACATGGGATGGAGCGGTGGCGTTATTGCAAATATGCTGGCAAGAGATTCAGCACTGTCAAAAGACTTTGCGAGAAACATAATGAAGGAAGAATTGAAAAGAATAACAGTAAGATCAGCAAACTATTGCTGCGTTATAGAAACGCAGGCATGGGAGCCGGCAGGTCTTGCGTTAGCCTTCACCGCAATAGACCGGATAGGATACAATGTGAGACAATTACTAAAGAGAATACATCTAGGAGACTCTGCTCAAAGGTAGTGATGGAAAGATGCCAGCACTGCTGCTTCCCGACCGCTCTCGCAGGTCAGTAACACAGCAGCGACGGCAGGTTTGACTTCCGGGTTCGGAATGGGACCGGGTCGCACCCTGCCGCTATGACCGGCTTACACTAATATCTGTCAAAGGGCTAATTTAATGTTGCTTCAATAGTAGCAGACATCAGACTTGAATAATCTCTTCTCAAAAACATGGGATGCAAATACGACATATGATTTGCTGTCTGCCCTCGCATTCATAATATGGCTTGCTATTTCTACAATCCTAGTTTATTTTACGACAAAGTTGCTTAGGCAAAAAGAAGGGATAGGACGCGCATTTGTCACTGCCGTCATTGGTACCGTAATCTATTTTGTGACCTACTATGTTTTTTGGCAACGGACTCTTGTCTGCAATCGCAGGCGGCTTAATCTGGCTGATAGCGCTTAAGATGCTCTATAACATTGAATGGTTCAAGGCGTTGGTTATCGCTGTGATATTGTGGATATCTTGTACGCTTATAGGATTCTTATTATCATCAGTACGTGGGCCTGTATAGTTTATCTCATTAAACAATAAATAAAATCTGTATAGAAAACTATATCGTATATCCGCCATTGAGGTCAACCAAACGGAAGGCTCAAAAGACAATGGAGCAAAAACAAAGCTGGTAATGTTTGGAAAGGCAAGGTGCAGAATTTGCGGTGACGAGGTCAGGCTCGCATTGAAGCACTTGAGGGATAAACATTTGGAGATCTACAGCATAGAAGTAGCTAGCAAGATAAAGATGTCTAACATTATGAGAAAGTACTTTGTTGAGGAGTGAAGCACTAGAAATGTCTGGAAAAAGAATGAACTAGATGATAACCACCTTGGCAAGTTACATGTTGAAGTAAGCCTAAAAACTTTGTAGGTTTTGATAAGTGAAACGGTATGTATATAATGCTTTATCACAAAAATTACATAGAATTGGGCAATTCGGAAGCAGAAAGTACTCATCGAGTTGCGGTACTTGACGATGAGTTATGCCAACCAAAAAAATGTGGTCTAGAATGCATTGTTTACTGTCCAGTAAACAAAACTGGTGGTGAATGCATCATCCAGCGCCCAGATAGCGGCAAAGCTCTGATAGCCGAGGATCTATGCACGGGATGTGGTATCTGCATTAGGAAGTGCCCCTTTGATGCTATAGTAATTGTCAACCTTGCAAAAGAGCTCTCTGAAGATAAAGTCCATCAATATGGCATTAATTCATTCAGATTCTATCGCCTGCCTACACCAAAGAAGGGTGCAGTTGTTGGCTTGGTAGGAAGAAACGGTATGGGCAAGTCTACAATTGTCAATATTTTGTCAGGCAATATGAAGCCCAACCTCGGCAAGTATGAGCATGAAATCTCATGGGATGAGATTCTGAAGTATTACCAAGGCACTGAAATGAAATCCCATTTTGAAAAAATAGCAAATGGTACAATGCGCGCTTCAATCAAACCACAGCTCGTCTACCTTGTACCAAAGGCATTCCGAGGAACTCCAAAGGAACTGTTGAAGAGATATGATGAACGCAAAGTAACTGACAAGCTGGTACCACAACTTGGTTTGCAGAACATATTGGATCGCGACATCGCACAGCTAAGCGGTGGCGAGCTCCAAAGACTTGCAGTAGCTATTGCTGCAGCAAAGGATGCTGAGTATTATTTCTTTGACGAGCCATCTTCGTATAATGATGTCTACCAACGGCTTACAGTTGCCAAGGTGATAAGAGATCTGGCGGAGCAGGGCAAGAACGTGATGGTTGTAGAACACGATATGACGCTTCTTGACTATCTGTCAGACTACGTCCATATTATTTATGGTGAGCCCGGAGCATACGGCATCGTTTCTGGTATGCAGAGCACAAAAGTGGGTATCAACAATTTCCTTGAAGGTTTTCTGCCTATTGAAAATGTGCGCTTTCGAGACAAGGCATTCAGGTTCGATATCACTTCCTCAAACGAAGATGTCCTTTTAGATATCCCTATTGCCAGCTATGGCGACTTGACCAAATCATTTCCATCATTTAAACTTGATGTGTCGGCTGGCAGAATAAGAAGAGGTGAGATACTCGGAATCATTGGCGCTAACGCACTGGGCAAGACTACTTTTATGCGCATGTTGGCAGGTGTAGAGAAGCCTGATTCGGGAAAAATAGACATGAGTGCAACTATATCCTACAAGCCACAGTACTTGAACCAAGAGTATGATGGTGACGTACGGTCACTTCTGTATATGGCATATCTGAACCCAATTGAAGGGTCATCTGTAGAACAACAGATCATTATACCAATGGGTGTAAAGAAACTTTATGAAAAGAATGTTAGGACCCTGAGCGGTGGTGAGCTTCAGAAGGTTGCAGTAGCAGCTTCTCTCTTACGCCAAGCAGATGTTTATGCACTGGATGAACCCTCTGCATTTCTTGATGCGGAAGACAGGATATCCCTAGCTAAGTTTCTTCAACGCTTCATAAGAGCGCAGGGTAAGTCTGCAATCATTATTGACCATGATATACAGTTGATCGATCTGGTAGCCGATAGTTTAGTGATATTTGAAGGGCTACCTGGCCTTGGAGGCTCTGCCACTGAGCCGATTAAAAAAGAGGAGGGTATGAACCGCTTCCTTAAGGCACTTTCCATTACATATAGGCGCGACGAAACAACGGGCAGGCCGCGCGTTAATAAGGAGGGTGGGAGGCTCGACCGCGAACAAAAAGAATCTGGCAACTACTACTACATGAAGATTCAGTAAATGCCACATATGCTGAAAAATGCGCTATCCAATATTCTATCGTCAGACGAAGTCTCGCAAGTATATTCCGCATTTGACCAGATAGGTGATATTGTAATCATCAAGATACCTGACGATCTAATGCCAAAAAAAAGGCTTATTGCTTATACGATCCTTGATAACGTTAAGACTGCCAAGGTAGTTTTTGCTCAGGTCTCGCCAGTAAAAGGTGATTACCGCGTGCGCAGTTTGGAGTTTGTGGCAGGCGAGAATAGGACAATTACTGAATACAAGGAACATGGCTGTAGATTTAGAGTGGATGTCGCCAAAACATATTTTTCACCTCGGCTCTCGACTGAAAGGCTTCGGATTGCAAACATGGTGGCTGAAGGTGAAACCATAGTCAATATGTTTGCAGGAGTGGGCACATATTCTATTCTGATGGCTAGAGTGAACAAGACATGTAAAGTCTATAGTATAGATTCTAATGCTGTTGCTGCAAAACTGTGTGAAGCAAATGCCAAGTTAAATAAGGTGCAGGACAGGGTTGTTTCAGTTCATGGCGATGCTGCTAAAGTGATAAAAGATAAGCTTGCATGCCAGGCTGACAGAGTGCTTATGCCACTTCCTGAGAGAGCAAAAGATTTTATTGATTCTGCAGTGCTTGCACTAAATAAAGAAGGTGTAGTGCATTATTTCATTCATATCAAGGCCGATAATAAAAAGACCAGCCAAGAGCTGGGATTGCAGGATGCTCATAACGCTTTTGTAAAATACAACCATAATATACAGCAGGTTAGAGTGGTGAGAGGAGTGGGCCCAAGGTTATATCAGATAGTGGCTGATGTTTCGGTGAAAACTAGTCCTGCTCTTGCTCTTCCCTTGGAGCAGTAAGCATTGTGTAGCCTATCCATCCAAGCACCGCCAGAAGGATTGCTAATGCAACTAAGGCAGTAATCTGCAGGATGAGCATACTCCATCCTGTTCCAAGTAGGAGATAGGCATAAGCTATAAACACCGCAATAGAAACAAAAAGAAGTACAGCGCCGGTTCCTTTGCTTCCTTTCCGTTTAATATTCATAGCGGAGAGGCATTTGCAGCATATATTAATAATCCTTTAAGCCAGTTCTAACGCCATAAGATAGGCATCCTCACCGTCTCTGTAATATGATCGCAATCTGGATTTTATTTCAAAACGCAATTTCTGGTACATCTTGATTGCGCTTGTGTTGCTGACTCTTACCTCTAAGTATATCTCGTCAGCTTTTCTATGCATTACACCGTTAATTCCTTCAACCATCAGTGCCTTGCCAATGCTCTTACCTCTATGTTCTTCTAGCACTGCAACAGAAACAACATGGCCCCGCTTAACAAAGCCTAGTTTGCGAAAGTTTGAAAACCCAAACTCGATCTTGCACATAATGTAGCCGATTATATTGCCGTTTAGCTCTGCAACGATGAATGCTTCTGGAAGCTCTCTCAGAATCGATTCAAAAAAATAGTCTGAGTAATGCTCTGGTAGCGCAGCCATGTTGATATCTATTACCGCTTGCAGATCACTTGCTTCGCAGCGGCGTATAACATAGTCGCCCACTTTTCGCAGAGCTGTTTGCAAAGTAATAACTACAACAACAGAAACACACTATTTAACCTTACATATTTTCTGGAGGCAACAATATTTTAATTGGATTAAAACCAAAAGAAACTCCTGTGGCTACTACTTTCCTGAATGGTGATTATTCGCGTGTAGTTCCAATAGTTTCGTCCTTATTTGTCTTAAAAGATACGCAACTGAATGTCAGAGAAGACTACATCGAGTTCTTGGTAGCTGATACTGATATCAAGGAGAAGTTCTCGATTTTGATCAAAGAGCTGAACAAGATCGGCATGATTCCTACTGCCAGACGGCAGAAATATTTCTCTAGACTGATGCCTGCCTTGTCTTCTACGATAAGACTACAGATAGAGAATGGTATTGTTATCGCTGTATTTAAGGTTCCAAAACAAAAAATTAAAGCCAAAAGACAGGTACCTTTGCACCTTGTATTCTTTGTCATTGCCGTCGCCTTTGTATTCTACGATGGCTTCTTGCGCTCAAGTAGTATATTTGCAAAGACCTATGTAAGCGATCCTGTCCTGCTTGCAGGAGCTTATACAATGTCGCTTATGGGTATACTGGGCATACATGAGCTTGGACACATGATAGTTCTCAAGCATTATAACATCAGAGCATCATGGCCATATTTTATACCTGGTGTTCCTGGCTTTATACCGACGTTTGGCGCCTTGATAACTCAGCAGAGCAATATGCCCAACAAAAACGTCATGTTTGACGTAGGCATTGCTGGACCAGTTGCAGGGTTGATAATAACGATAATTGTATCAATTTATGGCTCTACTATATCTACCCTCATCCCTCTAGACGATTATCAGAGGCTGTCTGAGGAAAACAGACTATTTTCATTCAATACTGGACTGCTCATGATTGCTACACTCCATATGACCGACAGGGTGGTGGAGAACACGGTCCTTGTAATGTCTCCTCTACTTTTTGCTGCCTGGATAGGATTCGCACTTACGTCTATCAATCTCATCCCTGCTTGGCAGCTTGATGGCGGGCATCTTGCTCGGGCGATGTTTGGAGAACGCTGGCACAGAATTATTACCTATGCAGGCATAGGAGCCTTATTCCTAATGGGATTTTGGCCAATGGCAATATTGGTCTTGATACTTAGTCAAAGGATCCCAAGTAATGCTCCTCTAGATGATGTTACATCGTTATCTCAAAGGCGCAAGTTGCTGTTTTTCATAACCCTTGGCATTGCCGTGGTGACTGCACCTATCCCAAACTCTATCCTGCCTTGGGCTTGAGCAGGGTTATGTCTGCATTCGATAAAACAAGTGCCCTATAGCTCTTGCCATGCTTTTCTTGTAATTTTTGCAAGATATCTTTTGTACCCGAATAAGTGGTAAAACCAAGTTTTGCCTTGGTGTAATAATGCGGAAGAGTGGAGACAAGTCCCATATCATATTCGACCCGTAATTCTTCCATGAACAATAGATGTTCAAGACCATCAATATAGGGACCTAGATGGAGTTGCTCCTGCTTGAGCCGGCCCTCAATGTACATCTGAAGCGCTCCACCTCCAACTCCTTCACGAGTTTCTGCAAGCAATATTGCAGTGCCACCTTTCTTGATGATGGAGATAGAATTCCAAAGTGAGTTGAGCGCAGTAGCAAGCGTTGAATGTGTGCTGGCTTCCTCGCTTGTGCTTATTATTGCGCATTTGACTGGCTCTACCTCAAAGCTTGAGATTAATTGAAGCTGCTCAATTGCCTTGTCAAACGCTTCTTTGATGCTTCCAATATGAATACCACTCACATTGTCGCCGTTAGCCACCAGCTCAATAGACAATGCTGGTATACTCTCAACTGCAGAAGTGGCGACCCTTAAAGGATCACCCTCAACTCCCGGTGCTGGCCTGTTGTCCTTTCTTGCTTTAAATGCCTCTGCCATCGGTTCCGCAAGGAAGTGATGTAGCAAAGCAGTAGGCGCACCTGCGAATCCAAAGAGCGGATCGTATGCAACACTTGATACAAGGATGGTGCTCTGGAACTTGTCCATTCGCTCCTTCAGTGATTGGTATCCGATGCGATTGATCGAGATTGTTTCTATGCCTGTCAAGTTGGCGCGCAGAGTGCTTGCGATTTTGTCTGGAACATCGATTGTAACCCTTAGCCCCTTTGCGTGAGCTTCTTGTGCCAGCATCATTATAATCTTGGTCACAGCCTTTGACGCAGACAGCCCTAGAAAGAGCATTTTATCCGTTAGGGGCACGTTTGATATTATTGCCGTCTTGATATCTTGTTCCAATAGCACCTGAAATGTTGAAGAGATCTGGTTTGCTATATTTTCAAACTTTATGTCAAGCACCACATCGGTTGTGCCGTATCTCAGCCAAATCTCAGGCATAAATTCCTTGTATTATGAAGGGTTAAAATAAATCCTTTTTTTACATGTATGTTGTGCCGATACCACCCAAGGACTTTGTGTTGCAATTTGCATCCTTTCTACTTAAGAGCAACTCTTTGAATTTTGGCGTATTCACTCTTGCAAGCGGCAAGCAGAGTGCTTACTACATTGACCTGCGAGTACTGCCTAGCTTTCCAGGATATTTTCGGCTTGGGATAAGTGCATTGAAAGGCATGGTGGCAGAAAAAGTAGGTAGGTTCGATACCTTTGCCTCGGTGCCCACATCTGGGCTTGTATTTGGTTCTGCCCTGGCATATGAAATGAATAAACCCTTCATTTATGTCAGAAAGGACTCTAAAACCTACGGAACCAACAAAATGATTGAAGGCTTCTTAGAGCCGGGTTCAAAAGTTATCATTGTAGACGATGTTGCGACGACGGGTACTTCTCTTAGCGGCGCTGCCGAAATAATACGGGCTAACGGGGGTATTGTAGAAGATGTGGTGGCGCTTGTAGACCGACACGAGGGCGCGGAAGACAAATTAAAGGATATGGGAATAAAACTAAGCGCAGTGACAGGCATCGACGATATTGTAAATACTCTGTATACTGCCGGCTTAATCGACGAAAATGCGCTGGAGTCGGTACTGAAACAAATGGTTACAAAGGGAGAGTATGAAATAGACTAACTAACCCTCATAGATCATTAGATTCTTTTCTTCCAAGAGTGTGTGTAGGTTATGCACGGCTCTGTATACTTCACTTTCTTTCTTGGCACCTGTACATACCAACTTGCCGGATGCAAACAGAAGTATGACAGTCTTTGGATCCAGCATCCTGTGAATAAGACCCGGGAACTGTTCTGGTTCATACATGCTCCTTGGCAATACTCTTGCAGCAAGCTCCAGGTGGATCTTACCTCCGAGGCTTGCTGACGCCACTATATTTTGTATCTCAATTTGGGGCTCATGCTCAAGTGGTATTCCTCCTTTTTTGAGCTTCAAAACAACGCTCTTGACAGCCTGAATTGCCATTTTTTCTGATTTGGCGCCTGTGCAGACCATCTTGCCAGAGCTAAATATCAAAGTGGCAGTTTTGGGTGATCTGAGTCTAAAGACCAAGCCGGGGAATTGATCAGGATGATACTCTACGTCTGGAAATATCTGCGTGATGAGGTTGAGGTTGACAGTCTGGTTCACTGTAGCAGAAGCTACTACGTTCTCGATGCTTACAATTGGCTTGGTCTGCGGCATATGGGCCTTTATAAAGGCGCTATATATATACCTGCTTCCATT
>DATFCN010000178.1:0-16673 GCA_035253045.1 Nitrososphaera sp. | reverse complement strand
TGAGAAATAGAGACAAGAGAAAGAATAGAGAGATACACAAGATGCTGACATTTAAGCGTCAACATTTGGATCAGTTTTTGGACTCGCCACTGCAAAGTGTATACATGATGAGGTTATCGTACCATGGTGCTAGACGCCATGTTAGTTAATGTTCTATACATCCAAAGAAATGTCTCCAGGTGATTTGGGTGTCTATGTGTAGGACCACAGGTTAAGAGTATTGACACTACAATACATAATTTCACTGATATTCTGATGTAGTGACTAACGGAGTATTGATAATTATGGTGCGTGCCAGCAGTAACTCTCCTTCTGTTCTAGGCGGGATTCCGCTGAGCAGCCAACCTGAGCAGGTGCAGGACCTTATGCTCTATTTGGCCTTGCTCCACCAGGGTCGGCAGTTTCATTCCAGTATCAGAAAAACCTCAGGTTATACACCATCATAGGGGCATTCTGACTGGATATCTTTTCTGTTCCGTTGCCAGCCGTCTCCGGCTAATTATCGCTAATTCGGGTGCCTGCAGCGAGGGAGGAGTTTCCTCTCTTTCGAGTGACCCACTCACTGGCTCACACGCAATGTATCAATCGATAGAATGGATATTAAAACTAGGCGTTACTTACTTCTCCTGTTAAAGTAATTTCTTACCATTTGAGGAAAGTACTCTCCTTCTAGCGCAACCACTTGCTCTTCTGTTTCTGCATTTGCGTAGTCGTCTAGAAGATTCTCATTGAGTTGAAGAAATGCATGACCCCATTTGAACTTGTCCATCATTCTTGAAGCAAGCTCCCTTTCATTTAGGATGTAGAGCGCACCTGCAAGGGCCTCTACGCTCGATAACTTGCCCAGCTTGGCATAGTTGGTCGGGTTCGCAGCCAGCATAGCGGGGAGCCTTCTAGCTATTCCGCGAGCACAAAGACGTCTATGTTTTAGTACCTCATCAGCGCGCTCCCAGGAGCAATCAATAGCGCATACAGAATCTGCTACTTTATGGTCATGACTCAAAACAGGATCTTCTGAGAACGGATTGAGCACAATAGTAGTCCTTGAGATAAACTTAACTGGTGCTGCTAACCGGAACCTGACCAGCTTGGCTGCAGTACACTTGAACGGATCGTCTTGGTGTAGCATGAAGACCAAAGGGTTCATACCACATCATGCTTAGCAAAGATCATTAAAGTTTTTATTCGCTTGACTTTCACTTGTTGCATGCCGCCAGCGATATCTACAATGCATTTTCCATTTGAGCTAAAAAAGGATCAACTAGAGGCTGCCAAAGCATGGATTAACAATGGCTGCCGCGGATCTGTCATCTTTAGCACAGGCACTGGCAAGACCGAGATCGCATTTGAATGTGC
Organism: Nitrososphaera sp.; assembly: GCA_035253045.1. Lineage (GTDB taxonomy): Archaea > Thermoproteota > Nitrososphaeria > Nitrososphaerales > Nitrososphaeraceae > Nitrososphaera. The sequence goes on along the minus strand of DATFCN010000178.1, from coordinate 15,317 downwards.
AAGATTGGCAGCTAAGCTGTCAGGGCAAGATCACTTTATGATAGTGTTTCTGGTTCCAAGGATAGTGCTAATAGAGCAAAACGTCAGACGTCTGCGACGTTATGGCATCTCTGATGACCACATAGGCATCTACTACGGTGAGCGCAAGGACATTAGAGAGATCACCATTAGCACATACCAAAGTGCAATTAATAATTATAACCTCATAAGGAGTGCTAACATGGTAATACTTGATGAAGTACATCTTGTGAGCGAAAGCGCAGTTGCATTTGACAGCATCTTTGATATTATTGTAGAAGATTCGCGCAAGGCTATTCTTGGACTCACTGCAACCATAAATGAAAAAGATCCTAGATATCAAACAATCCTAACTGTAGTCCCGCCGGTAAAGAAATACATGATAAAAGATGCAGTGACAGATGGCAGGCTCGCCAAACCAATTGTCAAAACAGTAGAAGTCAGCTTTACATCAGAGGAACAAAAAAGTTATGACGAGGCAACTATAGCGATAAAGGACATTTCAAGAAAGCTTCAGGCATATGATCCGATTAAGATGACCAAGATACTGATGCATGGAGGCTCTCGAGCGTCAATGGCGAAAATATGGTTTGCCCATGTACGAAAACGCAAAGAATTGCTCAGTGCCACTAGACAAAAATTGCTCAAAGCAGCCGAGCTGGTCAAGAGGCATACAGGTGAGCGTATCATGATCTTTAGTGAAACTATTGACTCAATCCAACAACTACAGACAATATTAGAAGCAAATAGAATACCAGCGCAAACAATACACAACGGAATCAAACCAAAAGAGAGGAAGCGGATTTTGGAAAGTTGGGGTAAAGATTATTTCCCTTTACTTTCGGTACATACACTTGAAATTGGATACGATGTGCCTCAGGTAGGCATTGCAATAATTATTGCTAGCACGTCTAATATGAATCAGGTTGCACAGAGGATCGGACGAGTTGTAAGAAAAATAGATGGAAAGGATCAGGCGCTTGTATATGTAGTCTACGTTAGGGGTACCAAGGATGACAATGTGCTAAAAGTGGTAAGAGCAGCAGTTGAAAAGGAGGATGAAAGGACTGCGACTGTTCGAATCTCAAAGGGCAGGAGGCCTACGCAGGGTCAAAAGACCATCACAAAATTCTCATAGGTTCATGCAGGTAGACAACATGCCGCCCACATGCTCAAAGTAGGAGTCAACATCCATCTCGATTACCTTACCTGCATCAATATTTATGATGTAGGTTATATGTAGTCGGCCGTTAAGAATCTCATCTTCAGTCACAGGCGGATTCTTATAATATTTATCACATAGAACTTTGACCTTTTTAATTTCATTTGATCTTCTGTCACGAGGTGGACGCCTGAACAGTGAAGGTATCGGAAGGACACTGACAGGGGGAGTCGCCAAGACAAACTGATTTGCATGCTTGCTATAGCGGGCTATCTTGCTTGCAATCCTTGCGGCGTAGTAGGACAGCGGATCGAGCGCATGTTCTGGAGGAATAAAGCCTGTTTCAATTTCAACAATTGCTGCGCCATCTCCCTTTTCCGCATACACATCACAGATCAAAATGTCTGTCAACTGCTTCTCGACGTCGACTTTATAGCCGTAGCGGATTAGGTGCTTGGCGCATACAAGCTCCATCGCTGAATGATTTATCTTGACAAGGTTTCTCATATATAGCTCGATGAGTCGGTTCTTTACAAAATTCATTCTCTCAACTATTTCTCCAGACTCGCCTGCGGACATTCTGTCAGAGAGCGATGTCACGTCTGCCACAAAGCGCTGTAAATCCAATTATCACAACAATATAGTCAAGAATAGTTTTAAAGATGACGATGATGATGCCAATTAGCAACATTAAAAATTACCCAAGAGCCATGATTATGTCGTAATGTCACTATCAACAATCAATAAGATAACCGTCCTTGGGTCTGGCATTATGGGCCACGGTATTGCTCAAGTGTCTGCAATGGCAGGCTACAATATAGCCTTGCGAGATGTCGAACAGTCTTTTCTTGACAAAGCAATGGAGAAAATAAAATGGTCGCTCAACAAGCTGGTTGAAAAACAGAAAGTCTCACAGACAGAGTCGGACAAGATCTTTGCTAGAATCACACCAGTAGTGGACCTGAAGCAGGCTCTCAAAGATGCAGACTTGCTCATCGAAGCGGTGCCAGAGGACATGAACTTGAAAAGGAAGGTGTATGCAGAGATTGACAGCTTTGCGGAGGACAAGACGCTTTATGCTTCAAATACAAGCACTCTTCCAATCACAGAGATGTCGGCATTGACAAGCAGACCAGATCGCTTTATTGGCCTTCACTTTTTCAATCCACCACAGCTAATGCCCTTAGTCGAAGTGATACCTGGAGGCAAAACCAACGAAAGCATGATTGACATGGCAACGAGTCTTGTGCAAAAGATTGGTAAGCAGCCAGTGCTCTGTAGAAAAGATGTTGCTGGCTTTATTGTCAACCGTATCTTTATACCACTCGTTCACGAGGCTGTGTACTGCCAAGAAAGAGACAACATTCCAATGACTACTATCGACTCGGCAGTCAAATTCAAGTTATCATTTCCAATGGGGATCTTCGAGCTTGCCGATTATAGCGGCCTTGACGTTATACACAAAGCTACTGTAGAGATGTATTCTAGAGACAAGAAGGTCATCCGTCCTCATCCGAAGGTAAAGCAATTGTTTGACGAAAAGAATCTAGGCCAAAAGTCAGGCAAGGGGTTTTTTGAGTACGAAGGTGGTAAGTACGAGCGCATAAACCTTACGGAGCAAGAGGCTGCGAAGTACGATCCAATTGCACTGATCGGGGTGGCAGCTAACAACGCAGCGTGGCTTATTTCCAACAGCGTCTGCAGCAAAGAAGATTTAGAAAAGGCACTAAAGCTTGGCATGGGGTTGAAGAAGGAACTTTTCACCACAGTACAAGAATTTGGAGTCGAAAATATCGTTAGCAGTCTACAAGACTTGGCTGCAAAATATGGGCAGTTCTATGATCCTGATCCATACTTGGTCAACTATCAATAGGACAGATCTTCCAACAATAATTGAAATTTCAAGAATACTTAGTCAGTCACACAACAAAAAATTATGATTCTCAGATGTTACATGCGAATATCAAGGTTCCATTCTATTCAACAGAAAGCGTCTTTGACACATGCTAGACTTGCATATGTCGCTCTCCAAACGCCAATTTTGGTCCCTGTCATCTTGTTTTCACAGTAGTAGCAAGTATCATTTCTACTGCAGTTTTTGCATCTTTTGCAACAACTATTGAGACCCTATTGCGCTCATCCAAAAACTTACCACCGTAAATGTCGGCTACGCCTCCAGTTCCCGATATCGCTACCATTGTCTTCTTAGTCATATATCCTACACTTAGCTCAATTAGTGTTCCTACACCGCCGCCGACTGCGATTATTCCATCAGCGGAAGACGCAACAACGAAATCTCTTGCGTAGCCCATTCCAGTGCATATTACGATATCACAATATTCATTTGCATACAAGAAATCATCCTGTGGTATTATCCCAACTGTAGTGCCGCCGTATTCTTTTGCTCCTTTGCATGCAGATTCCATTACGCCGCTTAGCCCACCACAGATCAACACTGCGCCAGCACATGCAATTTCCTTGCCTACTTCATATGCCATCTTGCTTGCAATTTCAGTACATCTATCCTTGTTGTATCCAATCACAGCAATCTGCAGCTTGCGCACAGGCCTGAGCAATAACCACGGTCTGAATTATAGTTTTCGCAGAGATGTTTTTATTACTCAATTGAGAAAACTCAAATCAAAAGTGAACAAAAGAAGCAGTAGTTTATTTTCTACATTCCACCGTTCTAGCGTTTTGGCAATAATTATGACAAGTACCTTAGGGGGATTTCAATTATGCTACCATCACTTTTAGGCGCAGATATAATTAACTCTACAAGTTAAGTGTTGGGTAAATAGACTTATTCTATTTCTGTGTTTGCATCCTTATCCAAACCAGACAGGAATAGGGCATTGAAAACCTTGTTACAATCAAGACACTCAATATTGAAATCTCAGCCAATTCCAGCTATTCTAAATGCCAATAACAACTAAGACTTAAAATGGTAAGAGGAGAAATTATACTATGAAATTCCGCGATCGGACAGACGCGGGCAACCTTCTTGCAGAGAGGCTGAGCGAGAATAGCTATACCCCCACGATTGTGCTTGGCATTCCACGCGGAGGTGTCATACTAGGAGACATAGTAGCCAAGAAGATTGGTGCCGACTTTGATATTGTGATACCAAGAAAGCTGGGGGCACCGGAGAATGAGGAGCTTGCGATTGGGGCGGTCATGGAAGACGGCACCTCATATATTAATATCCACATCGTCAGCGCGCTACGAATACCAGAGAACTATATCGAAAGCGAAAGGCTACGTCAGGCCGCAGAAATCAGGCGTAGATCTACAGTATACAGGAAGCAAGGTCTGAATTACAACATAAGTGGCAAAAACGTCATCATAGTTGATGATGGTATTGCTACAGGTGCTACAGTTATTGCGTCTGCAAGGTGGGCAAGAAAGCATCATCCATCAACCCTTACTATTGCAGTTCCAGTTGCACCCTCTCAGTCTATTGAAGTGCTAGAACAGGAGTCCGATTGTGTTATAGTACTGTACATGCCCGACGATTTCGGATCAGTAGGACAGTTTTATAAAGAGTTTGGACCAGTCTCAGACGATCAAGTGACCCAAATCATGCGTTCAAGAGGGCTATTGCTGTAGAACTAATATATGGCCTGAATATTGTCAAAATGGGATGAAATTTCGCATCAAAGACCCCACACTTGCCAAAGAAGGCAAGAACCGTATTGAGTGGGCAGAAGCCCACATGCCTGTACTTGTTGCACTACGTCAGAAATTTGAAAAAACTAAACCTCTCAAAGGGATAAGGGTTGCAGGGTGTCTGCATGTCACCAAGGAAACAGGAGTCCTCGTTAGGACTCTCAAGGCCGCCGGTGCTGAGTTGTCGTGGTGTGGCTGCAACCCATTGAGCACACAGGATGATGTTGCTGCCTCCCTAGCTCAGGATGAAGGTATTTCAATATTTGCAAGCAGAGGTGTGACGCAGCAGGAATATTATGACGATATACATTCTGCTATGATGATTGAACCACACGTAACCATTGATGACGGGGCAGATCTGACTGTTGAAATGCATAAGAAAAATTTTGACTCAATAAGAGGAGGTACTGAAGAAACAACGACAGGTGTCATCAGATTGCGTGCCATGCAAAATGCGGGCAAGCTGATGTATCCAATTATTGCTGTTAATGACGCTGAAACAAAGCATGACTTTGATAACGTTTACGGCACTGGCCAGTCAGCCTTAGATGGTATAATACGCGCAACTAATGTTCTGATTTCTGGCAAGAATGTGGTTGTTGCTGGTTACGGCCATGTTGGCAAAGGTATTTCTCGGCGTGCAGCAGGCCTTGGTGCCAATGTCATTGTTACGGAAGTTGATCCAATAGCTGCCCTCAAAGCCAAAATGGACGGCTATGCGGTAGCCAAGATGGAAAAAGCAGCTGAAATAGGTGATGTTTTCATCACGACAACAGGTTGTAAGGATGTCGTCATCGACAACGATATTGCCAAGATGAAGGATGGTGCAATATTGGCAAATGCAGGACATTTTAATGTTGAAATTTCTATACCAGCGATTGAAAAACAAACAGTACGCCAAAATAAGATAAGTGAAAGCATAATGCAATATGTCCTCAATAATGGCAGCAGGATATATCTGCTCGGAGAGGGTCGCCTTGTGAACCTGGCTGCAGCTGAGGGCCATCCCTCAGAGGTCATGGACATGAGCTTTGCTAACCAGTTCCTATCAGTGATCAAGCTGGCACAGCAAGGGGATACAATGAAGCCGTTAGTATACAATATCGACAGGAGCCAAGATCAGGAGATCGCATTTGCTAAGTTGCAGTCAATGAACATTGAAATCGACTCGTTAACACCTACACAAAAGTCATACCTTGAAGGTTTCAATGAAGGGACATAGTATTAATTATCCTCCTGTCAAGACCACAAAAGGCGGATGGGTGGTCTAGCCTGGTTAGGATACCTGTCTCACACACAGGTGGTCGAGAGTTCAAATCTCTCCCCATCCACTTTTGCATACGGAGAATTGTTTACAGTATGGTTAACGACATGGTTGACAGAATAGCATGGAATCACCAAAAAGATTTCTGAACTTTATAAAATATTCGAGCAGTAAACGACTTTTTCACATAGTTGTTAATACAGATGATAGATAATGGTTCTTCTCATACATTTTCTCTACAGGAGGAGGTTATTTACTTATTTGATACCGCTTATGTTTGAATAGAGGAATTCGTAATATGTTATGAGATTGTCGAAAAGACAACAAGCTTAGTTACTTCTTGGCTCCTAGCGTCCTGTTCTTTAGTCTCATTTGGCTGCTACGACACTTCCTGCACCTTGTAGTCGAGATAGGATTTTTGGCTCCACATTTGAAGCATATCTTGAAGAATAACCTGCGCTGCTGTGCAATCTGTTTCTTTGCCGCATCTGTGATAGGCATTTATACTGCCCTTAATTCAAAGGAAGGCTCTTTTCTACCTTTCTGTTCTTATTGTCTCTCAAATGGACAAGACGAGTAGCGTATTATCGTTGTTGTGGTTCTTATTGTTCCCGTATTGCGTATGATGCCACTACAGTTAGCAAATTAAGATAGACCTAATCTAGAAGGAGTTGACTAATGCTTCTATTTGCTATTTGAATATATTTCTCACTTATATCATATCCTACAAACTGCCTTCCGCTTTTTATAGCGGCAATGCACGTTGAACCTATACCGCAGAAGGGATCAAGCACAATTTCATCTTTGAATGTATAAAGTTGTATGCAACGATAGGGAAGCTCAATTGGAAAAGGAGCTGGATGACCAGCCCGAGTTGCAGATTCTGCAGGAATATCCCAAGTACTCTTTGTAAAAGTAAGAAATTCACCCTTTGTTATGGTATTTTCTTTGTTATGTGAGCTACGAGAAAAAGTTCCTTTTGAGAAGATTAGGACATATTCATGCACATCTCTCAATGTCGGATTAGAGGCAGATTGCCAACTTCCCCATGCAGTTGAAATTCCGGAGCTTGCGGCCTTATTCCAAATTATCTCGCCACGCATTAGAAAGCCTAATTCGTGCATATCTTCTATTATGTAACTATGTAATGGGATGTAGGGTTTTCTTCCTAAATTTGCGATATTGATGCATGCTCTTCCACCATATACAAGGACGCGAAATGTCTCTTTGAAAACTCGCTTTAGCAAGCTTCGGTATTCTTTTATGCTTAAATCTTGATCATAATCCTTGCCAACATTGTATGGAGGAGAAGTAACCATAAGATGAACACTATACTCAGGTAGCTCATCCATCTTTTCGCTGCTCTTACAAAACAGCTTGTTTAAGTTTTGGGGCTCAACACAATTCTCTCCATATTTATAGTAATCAGTACTTTCTCCATTATTTGTTGTGCTCTGTCTGCAAAGTTTACGACTATAAAAGCTTGAAGAATCATGAGATTCCCTTTTTGAAACTCCGAAGCCTTGTGTTTCTGTTGAGATCCGTTTTCTCAATCGGTTCACAGTTGATAGAGCCTTTCTATCTATAGATAAGAATTTTGTTAGACATACTATTCTCATCTGTATGATTCACTATAAGACAAAAAATGAGTGGCTAGTATCAGACTTCTTCGTTCCCAAAGATAAATTAGCATTTGACTGACAAAGTTTTGCCATCCAACCTTACTATAGAATGTCTATAATTTGCATTATGGTGGAACTCTGAATCAAGCACAAGCATTCGTAGACTAACAAGATCTTTCTGAGCGCACTAATTCAGCGAGCTTTGTTGATAGATGAAGTCTGTTATATATCTAGCAGCATCAAGACATGTTTCTTGGAAGAATGCTCATCTATCTCGAAAATTGTTGGAAGGAACTGCAGGCTAAACAGACAGATGAAAATTGTACTAGGCTCCCAGCTACCCCAAGCGAGGCTGGTGACACAAATAAGTTCACAGAAGACTTGAAGAGAATGGGCATCCAGCTCAGCAATAACCTGCTTGAATTCTACGACAACAAGTGTCGTCGGAGTGAGTAAATGTAGTGGGGCCGAAGGGATTTGTCCTGACGTGGTATTGCCACAATCAATTGAACCCTTGACCCACGGGTCTCTTCTTATTTTCTCCTGATAATTTAGCCCTTTTATCAGATCTGGAGCCCGTTGCGATGCCTGGCTTCGCTACGACCCCACTAGGCGGACATCGTGCTATGGATAGAATAAAGATGTCTGTATAAGTCTTGCTAGAATAAAGGCTCAAGGGAGCTGGCATTCATCATATCTCTTCTTAGATCACGGCCGACAAGTTGATCACCATCATTTAGGTACCAATACTGCGACTCAGGAAATAGTGGCAGATGCAACTTATTACCGCCATCTTTATCGAGGTAGTCTGCTACCATAGTATTGTTATATGACCTTACCAGCTGGTGAGCTGCTGTAGGAACAATTAGGTAAAAGTCACCTAATGTGCTATCTGCCATCAATTCTGGAATTGCACCAAGCGCCTGACTTGTTTTTGCATTTTCGAGTAGTACATTCCTTTCATTATCAAGCCACTCTTCTTCAAACCGCAAATTCAATAGAGTCACAGCAGCTTGCTGGAATGCTCTGTCAAAATTATTTTCCGAGGACTCGATTCCAACAATAAAGCCATTCCAAATGCCTGTGCCATCAGTGGTAGTGTGATTTCGGGTAAAGACCATCGCCTTTCCAGAAATTTTCTTATTTTCGACGTTAAAGTTGTAATCTACATCATAGACTGGCATCGGTCCAGTGGAATTACTACTGCCATATACCGGCGCGTAAACTGACTCTGTTGAGTCAACAGCGTACCCGTTCAAATTTCTTGTCAACGTTGGCAAAACTTCACTTGTGAAGTACTGCTCTGGTGTTTTAAAGTTAGAAACAGAAATTGGGGCATTTCCAAGGGACATTTCCCGGACCTTTTCTGTTGATAATATAGAACTAAAGCAAATGCCATCGGTTTCGCAAAGCGAAGTGCTTGGAAGAATGTACAAAGGCATGAACGGCTGAAAGACATATACAAGCGTGTTTTCATCTCCTCTTGCAAAGAATACAAACCCAGTCATGGATTTATATGGCCGGATAATCTGGAGATCTGCGCCCCAACCTTCAGGGATAAATGTAGTTGCAACTTTTTCTTTTGGATCTGTCCATTTAATAAAGCGACTCTCCTTCTGATCATGCAACTCCATTCTACCCGTGGTGTCGTCTGTATTGTTAAGCGCAATCGAATAGGTGTTGCTGTAGATTATATCCTCGTTTGAGTTCATGTCCGTCAAGAATTTGGTCAGTCCGTCCACATTTTCAGATAGCATGAAAGCAGCTGTGCTTGGTCCAGCACTTTTTGCACTCCACCAGTTAGAAGTGGCAGCGTCCTCATCTTCTGCAGGTACTAAAGCAGCAAATGTCATGACACCTGTTTGGCTTTCCGAAATACTCCAGTTGGACGGCAGAAATGCTGCTACTCTCTGTTCAACTGTCTGTGCTGTTGCCAATTCTACCTTTGGTTGTTGGGCAGATACTGAACCGGCCAGAAATAACATGAACACGCAAAATGTTAGCCAGCCATAACGGATCAACAAGCAGCTATATAGCTGTACAATAATTGGATTTAACAATTAACTCAGAGCCATCTTCTACTATCATCTTCTATGGACTCATTTCGAAATCGATAAAGGATTTTATTGATGATGAGTAGTTGTTGACAGGAGAGACCCAGCTACGAGCGAGGAGGACTAGAATCAAGATTCTGAAGGCCATAGCAGATAAAAATGGTGTAGCTGGCTTTTCAGACATCAAAGTTTCCACGGGGCTTTCTACAGGCTCCATCTACTATCATCTTGAGCGCATGGGCAACTATGTCACCAAGAACTCGAAGTACTACATGATCACAGAGGAGGGTCTGCAACTTTTGCGAGAAGTCGATCCCAAATATGCAGACGTTACTCCGCTCAAGAGAACAGAAGAGAAGGTACAGTCAGATGATTCTAGCACATCGGAAGAAGCGATCAGGAGACCACGCTATTTGGGGGCGCGTCACTATGCCTTCATCGGTGTAGTGCTAACAGCCATTGCATTTGCAGCTGCAGGTCTTCTTACAGACTGGCAGGCATTCTTTCTAAATGCAGGCGTCATCGCATCGATAGCAAGTGCAGCGACAATTGCTGCTTCATTTTTGATGATAAGATACTCTTATTCCACAATCAGATACAGGGGTATGATGCTTTCGGTTTCAGCGCTTACAGTCCTACTTGCAGGACTGTTTGTATTTTCAGGAGTCCAATTCACCGGCGCAGCACCTGCGCATCAATATAATGATTCTCTGGACGCTCTAATATCATCATATTCGATACATTGGCAGATCAGATAGTATGGCACGTCCTGACGTACAGAAAAAGTCCCTCGATGTTCTTGAGATTTGTCGATACTGATAACAGTAGCAAACTCTCCAATCCATACCAAGCAAGGCCTATTGCAATATTAGAGAGCGAACACGGCGGCATGTAGCCCTAAAGTAGGCTGAGCAAATATAGAGTTCAAAAAAAGAGTCAAATGCCTCTTCTATTGCTTTTGTCATCTTTGTACCTGAACTTGTCAAGCTTAATTAACTGGTGGTATGACCCGAACTGCGAACTATCAACGGTGTCAAGCGAGGAGTCTTGATGCTCATTTTCATCTGCAAACACCTTAAGTGGACGATATGTAGTGGAGCGCTCTACTGGTATTCTGCCCGCTGATCTTATCAGCTGCCGGATCTCTTTCGGTCTCATAAGCTGGCCATGCTGAGCACCTGCAGCTGTAGATATACTCTCGTTAATCAGAGTGCCACCAAAGTCATTTACACCGGCTGCAAGCAATAGTTGAGACATCCTCGCCCCTTCCTTAACCCATGACACCTGTATGTTAGGTATATGATTGTTCAGCATTATCCTTGCCACAGCGTGCATCTTGATGACTTCATTGCCATCTGCCCCCGGTCGGATTCCAGGAATGATCTTGTGGTTGTACATTGGAGCCTCAGTGTGTACAAAGCTGAGCGGCACGAATTCTGTAAATCCATGCGTCTCCTCTTGGATATTCCGTAAAAGGTCGATGTGCTCTGCCTTCTGACGCGAAGATTCAATGTGGCCGTACATTATAGTTGAAGTAGTAGGTATCCCAAGAGCATGAGCTTGCTTTATGACTGCAACCCAGTCTTTCACTGAAATCCTGCCAGGCGATATCACATTTCTGAGACTCTGATCAAGAATCTCAGCTGCAGTGCCCGGTAAGCTCCCGACACCAGCTTCTTTTAGCATTTTGAGGTATTCTGGCAAGGGCGTTTCAGATCTTACTGCTCCATACAATACCTCTTCAGGCGAAAATGCATGGATATGCATGTCGGGCAATTCTTTCTTAACTGCCTTGCAGATATCGACGTAGAGATGTCCATCCATCTTAGGTGGCAGGCCAGCTTGTATACACACCTCCGTTGCGCCAAGGCTTGCAGCTTCCTGTGCCCTCCTCACAATCTCAGCAGTAGGAAGAAAATAGCCTTCCTCTTCGCGAAAATCTCTACTAAATGCACAAAAGCCGCATTGTTTGATGCACACATTTGTAAAGTTGATGTTCCTGTTGACCACGTATGTTGTGTAATCACCCACAGTCTTTTTGCGGAGTTCATCTGCCACCATTACCGAAAGGTTTAGTTCAAGTCCTGTAGAATCAAAGAGTTTGACGGCATCATCCACTGATATATCCTTACCACTCAGTGCATTGTCAAGGGCTGACGCCACTATAGGGTCGACATTTTTAAGTAGCGAATCAATCATTGGCATAATAACAATAATCCTCCTTTACCAATCCCGAGCTATCAGCAACCAAGTTTGCATACTTTTGCAGCTGCTCCGATGTAATAAATCCACCTTTGAGGAATTCAGGATAGATCGGAAGGCGTGCTCGGAGCTTGCGCCCCTTGCTTTCAGTTACCTTTCTTACTAGTCTAATAGAAGGCCAAGGAAACTCAGGGTTAACATGATCAATTGTAACTGGTGATATGCCACCCCAGTCGTTAATGCCTGCGGATATATAGTGGCCAAAGATGTCAGGATTAAGATTTGGTGGCACTTGGATATTCATGCCCGGCATCAGGATCCTTGCCATAGCAACTGATCGAAGAAAGTATTCAGGTGACGCTGGTGGAAACTTCGCCATACCAGTCTCCTGCTTGGGGGCAAAGTTCTGCATTATAACTTCTTGTATATGACCATACTTTTCGTGTAGTTGGCTTATTACAAACAATGAATCAATAATGTCTTCTTGTGTTTCACCTATGCCTATCAGTAAACCAGTAGTGATAGGAATCCGAAGCTCGCCAGCACTCTCAAGGGTCTTTATTCTCACCTTCGGGTTTTTACTAGGTGCATTTTCATGTGACATGCCCTTTTCCATCATCCGCTCGCTTGATGTTTCAAGCATCAGTCCAAGACTTACATTAGTGTCTTGCAGCATCACCATTTCCTTCTTGGTCAGGCTGCCAGCATTTGTATGTGGAAGTAATCCCGTCTTTTCAAGAACAAGCTTACTCATGTGATAAATATATTCAACAGTTGACGAGTAGCCAAGCGAACGAAGCCAAGTTCTTGCTTGCTCATACCTTTGCTCTGGCCGCTCACCGGTTACAAATAATGCTTCTGTACAGCGAAATTCTTTGCCAGCCTGTGCTATAGCAAGAATCTGACGGGGGTTCAGCATAGAAAGCATAGGGTCACTTGGTTCTTTCTTGTAGGTGCAATAGGTACATGTATCACGACAGAGATTTACAAGATTAATGAATACCTTTCTTGAATATGTGATTACATCGGGCCTTGTCATATCCCTAATCCTGCCTGCGGCTACAAGTAATGTATCGGTGGGACATTCTGCCATCAATTGATATGCTTCATTCTTCGTTACTCTAGACTCCAGGGCATGGTGAAGCATTTCGACAACGTTATGACTTATTAGCAAATGCAGTAGTAATGGAAAGTGTATATCACTAATAAACAATATAGGGACTTAATGTATATTGCATTAATGATAAAAGAATAGTAAAAAGTATCAATTAGTTTGTTAGTTTCCTCAATCAATGGACATCCTAACGTATTCTCAAATTTTAACTTCACTTTTTAACTTCATATACTGACTCGTCAATTTGAAGAAATGTGTCGTCCCGTTAAACGGCATATGCGGGAGCTTCTTCTGATGGCTTCAAAGATAGCATTAAACCAATTATCATTATGAATGCTTATCAGACCAGCCCTCAAGGATTTTCTTTTACCAGAGTTGAAGGTTGGCCTACAAGATTTGTGAAAGAGGAGAATACAGGACACAGCTGTTGCAGTCTATGCGGCAAAAAGCTAAAGTTCGCTAGAACGAGTGAAAACCCGATATCCTGTTGGAAGTGCATGATAGTCAAAGCCGATTGATGGAGAAGAAATACAGAAAAGGGAGGAAATTGTTCTCATCGTGCCAATTATTATAAATATCCAGTGTTTTCATGTTAACAATATTAATTGCCACTAAGGGAATTGTTGCTGGCTAGGCCTTGCGGTTAGAGTTGCAGTAACTTCCATTGGCTGCCCGTCACGCAGTATCGTCAGTTTCAGATCATCACCTACCGCCTTTTCCATTTCCACATAGGCCAAGATATCATCAATCTTTCTCACGGTATTGTTATCGATCGCTATTATCAGATCTCCTCCGAGTTTGACAGGTATACCATCAATGACTGCATCTTCATCACCGCTTTGAATCCCAGCCTTTTCCGCAGGGCTGCCAGCTACCACATCCATGACCAAAAAACCACGGGGCTCATTAAGACCGAGGCGATCAGCTATGCCGGGCGTCATATCCCTGCCTGCGACTCCAAGCCACGGATGGTGGTAAGATCCTGTAGTGATAAGCGATGGCACGATCTCACCTATTGTGTTTGACGGAATAGCAAAACCGACACCAGCAAACTGACCAGTAGTCGAATAAATGGCAGAGTTAATGCCTATCACCTCACCCCTCATATTGAGCAGCGGCCCACCGGAGTTGCCGGGATTAATAGGGGCATCAGTCTGAATGATATCAGGTATCGTGAAACCTTCATCTTCCTGCGCAGGGATTTGCCTGTCTACTCCACTGACGATGCCGGTGCTAAGAGAGCCAGAAAGCCCAAAAGGATTGCCAATTGCAGCAACACGTTCACCTACTCTTACCTTAGATGAATCTGCAAGTGACAATGGGAGAAGCTTTTCCTTTGCCACCCCCCTTACATAAAGTACTGCAATATCGGCTGACGGGTCTGAACCTATCAGTGAAGCGCGATATACGCTGCCATCCGGAAAGGTCACATCTAACCTATCACCGCCGCCGCCGACAACATGATGATTTGTAATGATGTGACCGTTATCGTCATATACAAAACCTGACCCGAGCCTCGATTCAAAGACATTTATTTCGTTGCTGTCAGTTATTTGAACGACTGAATTTTCCACCTTCTGGAAAAGATGGGGTAGTGTTAGCTGCGCATCAGAAGCTTTTACTATGCCCACTTGGCCTACCCTAAACGCATCATCGTTAAGACCCCTCCTTCCATCTATGGTTGTTTCCGCGAGATTCCCTACAAATGGAATATTGACACCTAAATACTCATCCAAATCTGTAAACTGGAAATATACAAATAAGATGATAAATGCAACCACAACAATTGACACGGCTAAAATAGCCTTGATCAATATTGAGAAAAATTTTTACATCTTATTCTAATAATCTTTTGCCTAATTGAAAAATTGCAACATGTGCACCTGCGACGACTATCATGCGACTACTGTCTGCTGACGTAGGGTGCACTTAACTCAACTTCAGGGTCTCGTCTTGTTTCTTCTTCAAGAAACTCTACCAAGCGAGTGTAGTATTGCAGAAATTCCCTTCCCTTAGTAGTGGTTCTATATACTACTCCATCAGCAGAAGACACATCCTGCATTATCAGCCTCTTTCCGATTAGCTCTCCAAGGTATAGGTGCACCTGCTCATAGCTGAGATTTGCTTTGTACATTATGTGGGTCTTTTTTATTCCAGAAGTGCCAAGCGCTAGCACGTCACCCATTATCTGGATTTTTCCTCTATTGTTTTT
>DATFCN010000177.1:0-4130 GCA_035253045.1 Nitrososphaera sp. | reverse complement strand
ATATTTTCTATAAAGCTCTCTTGTTAATGGATGGTCGCTATTACTGAGCATAACAAAGCATCCTCTCGAGTCGAGTAATTCGAATACTTCTGATAGATAGTTCTGTTCCCTTATAGAGAAATCGCTCTTAGAATATCGAGTAAAACTTGAAGTTTTAGAGATGGGGATATATGGAGGATCAAAATAAACAAAGTCATCCTTTCTAGCAAAATCAAGGACTTTTTCGAAGGTCATAACCCGTAGTTGTACATCTTGAAGCAGTTGACTTGCTTGAAATACTTTATTTCTATCAAAAATAGAAGGATTCTTGTAATCTCCAAAGGGCACATTAAACAGCCCTTTTGAATTCACTCGATAAAGACCGTTAAAACAAGTCTTGTTGAGGTAGATTAGCCTGGCAGCTCTATTTACATTATCTATTTTATCAGATTCAACGCTCCTAACTTCATAATAGTATTCTCTGGAATGTTTCTTGCGGTGGTTCAAAAGTACTTCAATAAGTTCAGATGGCCTATCTCTCACTACAACAAAGCAATTTATCAATTCTTCATTGGTGTCTGAGAGAATCACCTTGTTAGGTTTTAATTTTGATTTTACAAAGAAAAAAACTGCTCCACTTCCAATAAAAGGTTCAAAATAGTTGCTGAGGTTGTGAGGAAAAAGATTCTCGAACTGTTCTATCAGTTGCAATTTACCCCCTGCCCACTTAAGGAATAAAGGTACTTTCAGAGGCTCGTTTGTAGATAGAGGGATGACATGATTCAAGGAATCTGCTATTTAAGAAATTAGTAATTCTTGCATAAACTTATGTTGCCTAATTGATGCTTCTGAAATCGTAACATGTAGGAAGCAAAGCTTCACGCTCTATATCTATCGTTAAGTCTTTGCAGTCATCTTAGCACCCGACTGAGCCAAGGAGTTCAGTTGAAATAGGGGAGATCTATTGGTAGGAGTACTCGAAAAAAAGATGTGTCTAGTCAGACGTATTATTATTGGTTTGAGGTTCATTTGTTGTTCCAGCATTACTTCCGTGAATCCGTTTCCAGTGATATCTTAGCTCCCCTAGGCTTCCACCAACGTCTAGATTGCATCTAGGGCATCTCCAAGTTACGGCAGAAATTCCCATACCACGTGTGTGTATACCGATACCACTTATAGATATTGCTACCGTATCAGTATGCGTAGGATTGATAATGCGCAAGCTGCGCGATAGCTCTGTCGATCGAGATCTCGTCAAAGAATGAGAGAAAGCAAAAAACCTTTCTTGGAATTTGTAAAATTACTTCTTTGATAAAGAATCTGCACAAGAATTCACAGTAAAGAGGGTTTGGCACTGAAACTAACAAAGAAAAAGTATGGATAGGACAGGTTGTTTGAGGACACCAGGGATATTGGGTCTCCATAATATGGGACACAAAAGGAGTCTTACCAAATAGACCTAAATGATCTCATAGATAATGGCAAGCTAGTTGACATCGGCTGTTTGAACAACTATGATGAGCAAAAATAAGATACAGGTGGCAGAACATTCACACGGTTCGAATCCACACCAAAACGTTCATAATAAAATTTCAACGCAAGTATTAATGGTCTTTCTACTACTCAAGTTTACCCACCCGTCATCTTTGAAAAGAGGCTGTCAGCTCGATTGGTTGCCTTGATGTAGTCGAGGTTTGCAAGCGCTACTACTGCAGATTCTCTCACTTCCTCGCTTTCATCGTTGAGTGCTTCGCTAAGTGTCTTCCTTGCTTCCTCTGAGCCTATTACTCCCAGTGCCACTGCAGCTTCATGACGGACAAAAAAGCTTGAGTCAGATCTTACAGCATCTGCAAGCGAAGGTATCCCTTTTCTGTATCCAAGCTGGCCAAGCGAAAAAGCGGCCTCATGTCTTACAAGGGCATTCTTGTCATGTTTTAGTACTTGGCCAATTGGCTCAACAGCATTTTCAGCACCGATGCCAGCAAGGATACATACCGCGCGGGTCCGTACTATGTTATCGTGATGATCGAGGAGTTCCTTAAAGTACTGCGCATTCCTGTTCTCAAATTGCTTTTCCATCTCTTCAAAAAGCTTGATCCTGTCATAATCTATGGAGTCAGTCATAATAAGCAGGATATCATATTTGAGCAAGGCCTTTTATTTTTTCGCTCAGAAACTTCTAAATTTGGCTGTCAATTGCGCGACACTACTCCTTACAATAGAATTTCAGTCTCTGCCAATACTCCCAGACGCAAGTGGTGATCCTAATCGCAATTCTCTAGCATAAACATCATTATTTATCGTTATTATCTCACCAAGATCTTTTGAAGATAGATTTTGATTTGATACATCCAGTCAATTATTATTATTATTATTACAGTTCATCGAGTGAGGTTGGTTGGTACTCCAGTTAGGATATAGAACATTAGAATCTGCAAGTAGCATAAGGGAGCACTTTTTGCTTGCAACTATAAGAATAAAGATATAATCAAACATGAAATAAGACCTAAGATATTTCGATACCGTTGGTTACAATGCAGTCTCCGAACTGTTATTATATTGCCCTCTCCAAAAGTATCAGCCGTATTAAGTATGCGCGTAAGATACTGGCGGCTTAACATTACTGACGTTTTGCACGCGACCTATCCAACAGAAAAAGCCAACCATTGGGACATTAAGTGTATGCAGGGAGAATACGAGCACTTTGGGGTCTTTTGGTATCGCTATGGTACACCCTTTGATAAAGAGCCTGTGCATGGCATATGCTTTTACTACAATGATATTCCCAAAAAAAAGATTGATGAACTTTCTTCGTTCCTGCAATCTAACTTTGGGGGGAAGCTGCTTTCGCTGCACAGCAGGGGCTTCCTACAGGGGTCAAAGGAGTTCGCCGACCCAGGTTCAATAGGCACACTTGCTAATGAGCTCAGTCTTAGGTTCAACGCTCCAGTTGAACTTACGATCGAATTTGAAAAGATGAGCAAGGAAGAGATTGACCAAGAGACATTCAAGCTGCCCTCGTCAAAGGCCCTTCCGATAGTTGGGCCTGACTAATATATACCGAGTAGTAATGATGATATAGCATTATATTTCTCCGGCACTAACAACCATCTATCAATGGTGGCAGAGATGACCTTCAGGGAGCATATTGAGGAGCTCCGGGTCAGAATACTCAGAATAGCCGTGGTAATAATTGTGATCACTATATTTGCTTCAGCGTTCGATCTGCGCCCCATTCAGGTTAACGGCATTCCACTTGCATACCCCTATCCAGACCCATTACACAATATTTCTATCCGGCTCACGTTCTACATGCAAGAAAGCTTGCTACCAGCCGATGTGAGCCTTATTCAGACTGCTCCAGGTCAGGCATTTTTTTCCCAGGTTTATGTTTCTGTTTTGATAGGCCTGACCGTCTCTATCCCATTCATTATGAGGGAGATATCGGCGTTTATCTCACCTGCGATAAGCACCAAGACAAAAATCGGATTGGTAAACGTATTCCTTCCTTCTATTGCGCTTTTCATAGGAGGCATTGTTTTCTCCTATCTTTTAGTTATACCCTTTGTCCTAGACTTTTTATACAGGTATGGAGAGGCTTTAAACGTCGCTACCTTTCTCACGATCAACAATTTCATTTCATTTGTGATGCAGTTCTTTCTTGGCTTTGGGATTGCTTTCCAGCTGCCCATATTTATGTATGGTATATCCCTTACTGACACGATCTCACCTAGGTTCTGGCGAACCAATTTCCGATATGCTGTACTCATTCTGGTCATTTTTGGCGCCCTAATAACACCGGACGGCAGCGGCGTAACAATGTGGTTCGTATCAGTTCCGATGATATTTCTCTATCTTGCAGGCATGGTAATTGTTGAAAGAAGAGCAGCGAGGGTAGCAGTCTTAAAAACTTAACACTTAAATCCTCATGCGTCTAGCTTATATATAGAATGATGATCTTAACACAAGGACTATCAAATCTCTTGATGCAGTTTGCGGGCCTTGGAGGGTTAGAATGGGTCATTATTATTGGATTAATTGTAGTAGTCTTTTTTGGCGTTAGAAAGATTCCAGAGCTTGCAAGGTCATTTGGCAAAGCTAGCGCTGAATTTCAAAAGGCAAGAATTGAGGCCAAAAGAGAGCTTCAAGAA
>DATFCN010000176.1:0-5019 GCA_035253045.1 Nitrososphaera sp. | reverse complement strand
ATAGATAATTATTCTTGAAATTAGGTTTAAGGTCCATAACTATGTTCTAACCTTCCCTAGTCCCAACCTAGTGGCGTGACTTTCCATTGCATTCTTGGCAAATTTTCTATTATATGCCAAGGAAAATAACGATCGTCTCATGAACCGACATCCACAATTAATACTATTGAATTATATATTAAAGTGATCTATATGAGTGTAACTCAGTAGGGAAATGTTGTAGAATAATTTGCCGCGCCTGGGTCAGACCGGCTGAGACCCAACCGTTTACTCACAGCCTTACTCTTCTAATATTGATTGTCTCTATAACATAGGCCATGCAAAACGATAATGATAGAGACAGCATTAAGAAAGTGATAAGTGAATACAGAGCAGCAATATTTACCGCCATGCTTAACAAGCATTACACCCATGCAGCTTTGTATATGAAATGTATGATCGCATGTATTCCATCTAAACTGAAATTAGAAGCAGTTGAAGCGCCTGAAGCAAATCTGACATCAAATGAAAATGCAACAGATTATGCCAAACGACTGTTCAAATGGATCGATAATACACTACCTGTAATTGAGCGAAGGCTGGCGGATACAATTTGAATTCCAGTATAACACTGCAAGCTTAAGAATGATGTAAGCAAGCAATCAATCATTCCCTTGCCTTCTGGCATATTAAAAAAAATTCTATCAGTTCTTTTGTTTATCATGGATAGGGCGGGAGAGGCAGTATAGTTTTAACTGATAATAGTACGAGTGAGGAAGAGAGATGAGATGGAGCCCAGAGGAGGCATGTAATGACTACAAGAGAGACATACATGCCTCCATCCCTCATCTCTCTTCAACTCTTTGGTTTCTTCGTCCTATTTTTATTGGATAGTGGTATAGCTCTGGAATCAAAGACTTCTTCTTTGTTTCTTTCTTTTAGCTATATCGTCTCTCTATAGATCATTACAATAACAAAAGCCATACTAATTGTTCCGTTGCAAAGGAGCTTTTAATCAGTCTCTTTATAACAATTTAGGCACACTAGCAAGGCTACGAGACATTACCATCGATGGCTTTTTGGTAATACCAAGTGCCGAAATGAGTCCTGAGATTCAAATAAATTCTTATCCAAATCCCGCCGAGCTCTCTGTGACATTACTCAAATAGCCATTATAATCAAGAAGGCAAGTAGGAAAAATCTGATAGAGATGACAGCCTAGTCATCAGCCTCTGGAAAAATCCAGCGAACCTCAAATAAAAGTGAAAAGTTGTATATAGTTCAGAGAACTAAGCACGCAGGGGAACAGTTGTCGCTGAGCCAGTTGATCGATGGGCTCCCGATCAATACAGGCTTAGCATCGCGATTTCTTTTTGTTCAGTTTCTTAGACATTTGCTATAGAGACGGTTGGCTATTATTTCCCAAAGCCTTCTCATTTAGCCCTGTCTGAGGATAATCAGATGTATGTGGTCTGTCTACAAGTTTAATCATGAATAGTCACGCAGACCAAACTGAGAAAAGAAAAAATGATCCTCAGGTTTTTCGCAAGTCGCACATAATCTGTTCGAATTGTTCCTTTGTGATCTCGCCCTTAGCGTACCTTTCTTTTAGTATGGATTCTGCATCTCTATGCGGATATCCATAGGAGAAGTAATCTCCTCTCCTTCTCCAAGGCCACAAGAACCATCTTGCCAGCCAGAAGGTTATAAATATCAGGATGATGCCCCCGACCCATCCAAAGCGAAATAGGAAAAACGGGTTATTATAGTAAAAGCCTTCTTCTTCTACAACAGGTCGGGGGGTAAAATAAGATAATACAACCGAAGCTGCCACTATAGTTATTAGTCCTATGATCCCCCAGCCTACAATTCGTCTGATGCGATTTGATTGTTTTTCTTGGTTACTCATATACTCCGTCTCTCCTATGAGAAAAACTATTGGGAGGGGACTGGTGGTGAAACAGTCCTCGCTGACCTTATACCGTTTGTCACACCCAGGCCGAATATAACAAGTCCGAAAATTATCCCAAGTATTGGGCCGGGAAATACGATGACCTCAAAAGAGTATCCCATGGCGTTGAGGGCCGGCACCATAAAGATGATGCCACTTGCAGCCAATAATCCAGCCACTAGATATGATCTCATATTCCATGACACAATAAAGGTTGCAGATGCTAGCACTATTGCCGCCAGGCTAAACACAGGTGTAGGCCCTACTTTTGTCACCAACGCGACATTCCCAACCGCATTAATTACACACACGACGAGTACTGCTGAGGCCAGCGCGAAGGCGAGCACAAATTTTGAATTTTTCATATAGCATTTTTCAGTCCAATCTATATTAGACATTGTTGACCCATGACACGTAACAAGGTTACCGAATTGTCACGATAGCTCAACTGACTAGTACTTTGAGGAAGTGCATTAATAATAACGCAAATTATAGATTTATGCCGCCGAGGGCGCGCCTTGATAGTTCTTTGCTATTCGTTAATAACTAATTCTGCAGTATATGATATAGGACAAAATTTAAATAATTTCATCCAAATCCTGACAAGCTCGCCGAAAACTACATTGCCTGTTTTTGAAAGATTTTTCTCTCTAAGCTACTTGGTCATATTCGCACAATCGTTGAGCCCCATTATATGAAGGCTAACTAAGATACGCTTAATTGATATTTTCAGTCAATAGATTGCACGCTATCTGTAAATAAGATAACTAATTCATTTTATTATGAAATTATAGATTTTACTTCATTTCACAAGTAATACAGGAATGTTTGAATGATGCAAGATCGAATTTGGTACGCTTCCGATAAAAAATTGCTTAGCCCCACTGAATCCTCTACTTCCGACAACGATCAAGTCTGCCCCTTTTGCGTCTGCCTCTCTAATGATAGCATCTGGTGGATAACCTTGGGTCAAAGTAGTTTCAACGGCAATCTTATACTCATTTGTTGACTTTTCAGAATAATTCTGCAGAAGCCTCTTTCCAGCCTCTTCTAAATCCATCCGTATCTTGTCAATGCCAGAAACATCGGGGTAAAATAGGCCTCCACCTAGCGGTAGAGGTGGCACCACGACATGAACTACGAGTAATTTGCAATTTGAAAGTTTAGCAAGTTGTGCAGCCGTCTCGTAAACTTTGTTAGAGCTCTCAGAACCGTCTACTGCAACGAGTATCTTTGAGAAAAGCATGAGTCAGATAGTTCTCCTCCAAATATTCAATGACAACAATTCTAACCTAATTAGTTTTTGTCTCCTAGGCTATTGCCAAATTTGCTCCTTTTCTATATGCATTAACTGTTTTGAGCTCGTTATTTTCGAAAGACTGGTATGGAATCCTCTTTTTGAAGTAATATTATCACTTCGCGGCTAAAAATGGTGGATGATTACTTCGCCGAGCTGATTACACAGGGCTTTATACTATAAACAACGTAATGAGGGCATGATAATGAATTCAAGGGTACAAGATTGTCCAAATTGTGGTAAACATAATGAATACGTAATGGGTTCATGCCGCAATTGCGGAACTGAACAACCAGTTGTTTATAAGCGGTATAATGACTAAAGCTAGCTTAGTTATTTAGGAGGGAACCTCCGAGGATCCTGCTTACAGCAAAAAGGACAATCCTCCAACCTGCCACATCAGCTGTAAAAATTCAGATTGCCAGTTATCCATTGTATCTCTCATTGTTTGGTTAAAGTAGCCAGTCAACTCAATAGTTTAGTTGTGCTCTATTTGCTCTTCTGAAGATGAAGAAACAAGAAACGTGTTGCGAGAGCAAGCGACAACGCCAAGGTGGAGGTGGCAGCAGTGACAACAAGAAATCAAAACGACAACGAAGTAGGTGGACGTGATTCGCTTCATGCCAGAAGAAGAAGAAGAAGAGGAAGAGAGACAAGTAGCAGAAGATGAAGAGGGACAACAATAAAACCACTGCAAGGGGCGCGCCTGATTGGAGGAATAATAGAAGAGCGAGATTAGGCATTCACTGAAAAGATTCAAGGAATAACTAAACATTTCTACATGGTCATTTCGAAGCCGTCTGAGTGGAAAATATCTTCTACTTTTAGGTTGTCAAATAAAGCCAAGTTAAAGGTAACTTTCTGCCCTCGTACTGCTTTGCTTTCAACGCGTTTTCTTTCCAAAAAGTTCTGCATTAATTGTGTAGTCGTGCGAATTATGTTGATGGCAACTTTGGCATTGTATTTTTTTGAAGAGCGCTTAATCCGATATTCATCATTATGTCCCTGCACAAGTTCGTATGTTAGAAATTCCAACAAGTCTCCTTGAATGTGTGTATTCACTTGTTCTTCTTCAGAAGCATGATAATCATCGTCAATGGCCTGAAAATGCCCTGGACCTGGAAATATCCTCAGGCCGTGTTTGTATGCATTGTATTCTCTGTGCCTCATGTATTCATGGACTAGCTTATCAAGATACTTTTTGGCGAATGTAGCAGAGTCTTTCGTTTTCTGATATCCCTCGTGAGACTTATTTATAGTCGGATAAAGTGTATCTCTTAACCACTTTTCAGGTTCTATTTCTTTAATTATGGAGCCTAGTCCCTTTTCTTCCCAGAGGTTCATGATGTTGTTAAATTTGTTCTGAGTACATATAGACATCCAAAACCAAGGCATGGTAGGATTGAAGTAATGGCCAAGTACTGTCAGGAATAGGCTCTCTGCAGAATGAAAGACCATCATATGGATTTCCATTTTCAGGTTTTCAATTATGAAGTCGTCGGTATCGATGTCTTTAGGAAAACGAAGCAGCGACAGCCTAGAGCGATCTTCGATAAAATGCATAAGGGCTAGTGCTTTGTGCAACCAGTATCCGTATGGGTAACCAATGAAATAGTCTCTCTGATAGTCATTTAACTTTGACGCTGCTACATATTTTATTCTCTTTTCCTTATCTACATCATAGAGTCTCTGTTTTTTCTTGTTACTCTTCATAGTACATCCTTTCGGTTACGTGGTATCTACAACAATATAATGGCAGGTGTTATCGATATCTAAAGTAGAACTCATTTTG
>DATFCN010000175.1:0-4379 GCA_035253045.1 Nitrososphaera sp. | reverse complement strand
GATCATAAACTATGAGGCACTATATAGTGATGCATATCCTATTAAGGATCAAACGGCTCAGGCCTAAAGTACCACGATGATAGAATGTGCGAGTGCGTGACGATATATGATTCATGTCGGGTTGGTTAGGTAAATATTACTAACTCAGTCAGATATTGCTGCCATTCATTAATACTCCAATGATGAATAACTACTCTGATGAGTAATCAGGTCGAACCACATCCGTTCATCGATTCTTCCCACATACAAGATATTCCTTCGGGAAAGATGAAACATATCGAGGTAGACGAAAAGGAAATACTACTCGCCAATTCAGATGGCAAATTGTATGCGCTTTGTGATAGGTGCAGTCACATGAACGCTCCACTTTCGATGGGTGCTCTAAATGGAAAGGTTGTAACATGTCCCCTGCATGGTGCTAGGTTTGATGTTACGACAGGAAAGAAGGTAGGAGAACCAATGGCTCCAGACCTCTCAAATTTCCCTGAACCATTACCCGAGAGTTTGAAAAAGATGTTTGCACGTAGTGCCGAAATTACATCCAAGGTAAAGACGTACGACCAGGCAACCTTTGAAACAAAGGTCGAAGGAAATAAAGTCAAGGTAAGAATTTGATTCCATGCAGGTCGGAATTGATAGCTTCGCTGCGGCATTCGACGACGCCAGCCTCTCAATCAACCCGTCTGAGCGGTTGCGAGGACTGATAGACCAAATCGAATACGCTGATAAGGTTGGATTGGATGTATTTGGAGTTGGCGAGCACCATCGGCGTGAGTTCCTCGATTCGGCTCCTACTGTCATCCTAGGAGCAGCTGCCTCGCGAACACAGCACATACGTCTCACGAGTGCCGTAACAGTACTGAGTGCCGCCGATCCAGTGCGGTTGTTTCAAGAATTCGCAACACTCGACCTTCTGTCTCAGGGTCGGGCGGAGATGGTTGTTGGCCGTGGCTCGTTCATCGAGGCGTTTCCCCTGTTTGGATTACAACTGGACGATTACGACTCGCTTTTTGCCGAGAAGTTAGACCTGCTGCTCAAGGTTCGTGACAATGAGCATGTACATTGGTCCGGCGAATATCGGCCTACCTTGACTGGACAGGGAGTCTACCCAAGGCCCTTGCAGAAACCTTTGCCGATATGGCTGGGCGTTGGTGGGACTCCACAATCGTTTGTTCGTGCTGGAGTGCTGGGACTGCCTTTGATGGTCGCAATCATAGGCGGCGAAACGCGCTATTTCCGGCCACTCATAGATCTCTACAGGGAAGCTGGAAGGCGAGCGGGGCATTCACCCGATCAATTGAAGGTGGGTATACACTCGCTGGGATATGTCGCAGAGACGACTCAAGTGGCAGCCGATGACTTCTTTCCCGGCTATGCCCGTACCTTCACCGATATTGGCAAGGAGCGCGGATGGCCTCCGCAGACGCGGGCCGGCTATGACGCTCAGCTAGGGCCGCAAGGCGCACTGCTGGTAGGTAGTCCGGATGAGGTGGTCGGGAAGATCGTTCGGCACAGCAAGGCCCTCGGTGGCATCTCCAGGATCACTTTTATGATGAACCCCGCCTCACTACCGCAAGAGAAGCTCTTGCGAGCCACCGAATTGATAGGCACGCACGTCGCGCCTGCCCTTCGCGAAGAACTCGGTAGAAATGATGCCGAGGATGGTTGAGAAGATGCACAAAGCACTTGGATAATAGAGCTGGTCTATTTCAGATCAAAAATCTCCAGATTCTTTGATTTGACAAGAATGCGTCGTTGCAAGAATTTTTGTCAAGTTTATTTTTCATACAGCGCATGTACGATGGAGGAAAGGTGAATCTCTGTTGTTTGATTCCGATAAGGAGAAAGAAAAAGTGAAAGAAGAGGATCGTCTGATCGTAGGATATGATACTATTGTCAGAGAGAGTGCACTACTTACGACTACTGGAGGAATACTCTTTGGATTTCTGCTAGATATTTCAATAAACCCTCCCGAAAGTTTCTCAACAACTAATAGAATAACGCTCTTGGTTGCATTGTATTCAATAACGATAGCAATTTCTCTTTTCGTTATGCCTGTAATCTACCATCACCTTCAATATCCATATCGAGATTTAGGAAAGTTTAAGGAGAGAAGTCACAGATTCATGATGTTTGGTCTAATTCCTGCTGGACTAACGCTATACCTGGCTTTAGAAATAGCATTGTCATTTACTGTGGGCAGGGAAATTGCCTTTGGTTTGGCTGCAATTCCTTTCTGCCTTGTATATGTACTTTTCAAAAAGAGGAAATAATAACTTGAGCTAGCATGCCAACTACGAAGATTAGATATGCAAAGCTAGGACAAACCAAGGGATTTTACCTCTTTACTAATTGCTATTCTGCCTCCCTTCTTTGGATGCACATGTTCGAAGAAGGAATGTTCACCATGTCAGTTATTTGCTCGATTAAGGCATATACTAGACGCATCTTAGCAGTACCTATTTGATAGTTATCGCCGATCGCTATGGGTTAACAAAGAGAACATGCCCTGGATTCCGAGTACAAATAAACATCCTGGAACCATCTGGTTGGATACCAGCGTCCCTCATTGGCGCACCATCCTCTCCACAGATTCTTTCTTCAATTGTCATGTAGAATTGCATCTCAAGATAGTGCTCTGTGACATAAAAAGATGACCTCATATTTCACTTATGAAGCTGCTCAGCGCTAGGAAAAAAATGAAAGAGGAGATAAAGGATGACTCTTAGGAATTTGCGTATGAATTTATCTTCAGCTTCACGTACAATTTATCATGAGAATGGGAGTGATATCCTTATTGGATTTTAGCAAGCAACCCATTATCATGGCATGCATGATTGTTGCATTTTCAATAGATATTGATGCACAGGGTACATATCTACGTCGGGGAGGAGGGCAAAGGTTCAGCACAACTGTCAAATATGATCATAGACGGATATAGGACTCAATATGGCTTTGTATGTGCTGTTACGGTCCTATAGTGAGTATGATCAATCACTGATTAAACAAGGTCTAGTGCTGCAGAACTTGTGTTCGCAAATCCTAGAATGTTAAAACTACTCAAAATATCCATTTTGCATCCCCACACGCTACTCATCAATTTTCATTAATCGAAATGACATGACAAAAACTGTGAATATCACTCCCGCACTAACTAGAAAAGTAGTTGCTCCAAGCATGTTATACAAAAGGCCACCCAACAACAATCCGATGATACTTGCTAGACTTGCAAAACTATTCGCAACGCCTTGAACTGTACCTTGATAAACAGTGCCTGCACGGTTTGCAAGTATTGACATTACGGGTGGCCACATAAGACCATTACCAACTGCAAACAAAATTGCCGCAACATAGATTAAGATAGTATCTGGTGACACAAGCAAAATGAAATTTATGCCCAAAACCACACTACCAATTATCACTAGTTTTTCCTCTGAGAATTTTTTTAATGCCTTACGTAGAATGGGACCTTGTACCAAAGCCATGATCCCACTTAGTACCGCGTAAAATATTCCCATTTGTGTTACTGTCCATCCTAATCCACTTACTACATGAATCGGAAATGAAGTGTAAAAGATGTTAAAACCAAGAAAAATGAGAAAATATAATACAAGTAAGAATGAAATAGACTTTAGTTTGAATACGTCTTGGAATTTAAGTCTCTGAGGATTTGCAGTTTTGTAACACTCTTTAGGTTCAAATGAGAAAACTCTTCCGACATCATTTTTTTCTGGGATTTTCATTAGAATCGAGCATTTGGTTTCCTTTAGAATGAAGGATATTACCGCCAAGACCACTAAAGATAGAGTCAACGCAGCCAACACAGGAAGCGCTTCTCCATATACGGTTGCACCTAATATCCCTGCTAATGCAGGTCCCGCAATAAAACCGAGATTGGAGGATATTGCCATTTTCCCAAAGTTTTTGCTTCTATCCTCATCGGAGGAAATGTCTGCAACATACGCATCGGCAACAGAAACATTTCCTCCCGTAAGTCCATCAATAGCTCTCGCAAGGAATAATGCAACCAAAGGAAGAGTTATCACAAAAGTTCCTATTATTACAGAGTCGATGTTGAACAGATTATTAACAGGTAGAAATAGTGCAACAAGAAAGATTATCCATCCCGCCAATGTTCCTCCATGACTCAGGAGAAGAATTTTTTTCCTCCCATAAATGTCAGACCATCTCCCCAAAATTGGAGCTCCGATGAGCTGAAATGCAGGGTATGTTGCACTTAATATGCCATAGACTATAGCGTTACCGCCAAGATCTATGACTAAAAACACTAGGAAGGGAAGAACGATACTAAAACCTAGAGTTCCAATGAAAGTAATCAACAATAAAGGAAGAAGTGAATTCTTCTCTTTGTTTACAGT
>DATFCN010000174.1:0-11041 GCA_035253045.1 Nitrososphaera sp. | reverse complement strand
AGAGGTTTTTGTTCAACTTTCATTTCGACATGCAAGCAACTGCTATGACTCAGAAGGCAGTAGTCTTCGTGTGTACAAAACATGTGAAGTCGACGTAAATGAAACTATGCGAGTCATGAAAGAAAACCTTAATGCAGTGGCACAAGTAGAAACAGTGGATGGTTTCATAATTTCTTATCCCAGACTCTTATGTCCAGATGAACTTTGCACGCCAACAAATCTTGACATGATTATGACACATATCGAAAATATACAGAGGTAAATGGAAAGGGTAAAGATGTAGGAAGACGTATCCAATCCATTTAATCAACATATGTCAGTGGCTTAATTCTCAAGCGTTTATGATAGAACGAATCCAAACATCTGATTGAAAAAGTTCTTATCAAATAGGATAGTAATTTTGCTGATGTTCCAATTGTGATATGGTTCCTCATTGTTGCATTGGAAATTGTTAAAGTATGATAAATTCTGGTTAGTCTTA
The DNA here is from genome assembly GCA_035253045.1 of Nitrososphaera sp. Taxonomy (GTDB): domain Archaea; phylum Thermoproteota; class Nitrososphaeria; order Nitrososphaerales; family Nitrososphaeraceae; genus Nitrososphaera. Next base: position 10,560 of record DATFCN010000174.1, on the reverse strand, counting down.
GTAGAGCTCTTTATGTCGCAGCGATATCTTCTCGTCTTCTCTTCTGTTTTCGTTCTTCATGGTCTATAATTCGCTGCAAATGTATCCGACTCATTAGAACCAAAATCGCGTATAAATTGATCCCTGATGAGCCTGCCATATATCACCAAGTCACGTGTCATCATCCGCAGCCTACTCGATAATTTTACGTTACCTATCTCACCCCCTGTAAAGTCCTGTGGACCATTTATCGACACTCCATAAGGCATGCTCCATCCATAGCACTGACGTACTGCTGTGCGCATTTGCTCCATTACAGTAAGGCCCTTTTCATGTGACGCAACAATGTATCCAAATACTTTACCAGCAAACTCTTCATAAAAGTAGTCAAGGAAGTTCTTAAGAGCACCGGACATCGAGCCATGATAGTCTGGAGATGCAAGGATAAAAGCATCAGCCCAAGCTATAGCCTCAGTTGTATGTTCCACAGCTTTTGAAGCAGGGGCACTCGGGTCGTATAGGGGCAACACCGTTGTATTGAGCTCGAGTAGGCGAACTTCTGCACCCTGCTTCTTAGCATACTCAAGTGCAATTTTGAGTGTCCGTGTGCTGTAAGATCCCTGCCGGATGCTACCAGCAACTCCTAACACGTTAAACGTATTTTTCATCTAGTATATTATGGGACTTGGTCGGATTAATCGACTTGCTTTTACGATAGTTAGTCACGCAGCACTAACTATCATGATCAGCTTCAGGTGTTGTGATGGTGCTTACTTCTGAGAGGTTCAGCAGGCATAGTCGAGGAAAGAGCCTTTCACTTTCCCTAGCTTGCATCAATACGGTAGTAGTACTCCATATTGCAATCTAGAGGATGATATATCCTTACCCCGTTCAATTAAATCGTAATGCGCTTGGCACAGGATACGCATTCAACAATTACTTGATTTTCGCTTTTATCTATCACTTTGAACTTCTTTGAGCCACACGATGAGCAGATCGGGCATGCCCTCTGGCCCACTACCATATCTTCCATTACCACCTCTGTGGGTCGCTATCCGAGCCAGCTAGTATATTTATTCTCATAGTGCCTCCAACTTGCTCTATTACCTTGACTACCGCTGGTGGTACCAGATGCTTCCAGGGCTTACCCTCTTGCATGAGATGTCGAATATTTGTGCCATTATACTCCTCTTTTTCTGCAAAAACGGGGTCTTCTACGGCAATGCTGGCGTCTTGAGAGCGTGCAAGGTACTTTACAAAGTCGTTACCTGAGAATATCACGTTAAATGGTGGAGCCATTGAGCGTACGTAGGCAAGCCATCGAGCATTGTTTTCATCATTTGCAAGAGGTATAATATAGCATTTTGAGAGATCAGCCTCTGCCTCCTTTAGCGCTTCATGAATCATTAGCACTCTTTCGCCAGCACTAAACGGATCCTTGCCGATAAAGTTGAACTGTGCGCTCCCGATTATAATCACAAGCTCATCGCATTCGAGTAGGATCTGTTTTGTAAGTGCTAGGTGACCCTTGTGAAAGGGCTGAAACCGTCCCAGCATGAGTCCACGTCTTGTCATTGTGGTTTGCCTAGATTATTCTTCCAGTCTTCTATTTCCTTTGCTTCTACCTTGCGAAAGATCGGCTCTACTTTGCCAATTTCATGGCCTGCAGGAATTGCTCTGATGTTCTTTGCCGACTCCCAGACCTGTTGGTGAATGCTGCCACCTCCAAGTTTGAGCTGGGCCCAGATCTTTTCACATGAAAAGGGAATAAATGGTTCAAGCAGGACCGCCAGGCTTCGTACTGCGTTAACCGATACGTACACCGTCGTATTTGAAGTATCTTTGTTTGCCCAAGGTGAGTTTGTCTGGAAATAATGGTTCATATAATTGCTATATTTTAAGATCCTCTTGAGCGCCTTGTCTATCTCGTTGCTCGACAACAGGCTGCCTGTTTCATCCACTGCAGCTGCCAACTCTTTCTCTATTATATCGTCAATGTGGGATGGCTCAGGTACTATCCCTTGAAACGACTTATGCGTGAATGAAAGAGCCCTATTTATGAAATTGCCGACGTTGGCTATCAGCTCATTGTTTATCCTTTCATAAAACGCATTGAAGTCAAAATTCAGATCATCTTGCGAGTATGTAACTACTGAGGCTATGTAGAATCTCAAAAAGTCAGGGTTGAATGCGGAAGTGAAATCCTTCAGCCCAATATACCAGCTTCTGCTCTTTGATATCTTTTGGTTTTGCAGCATAAGGTGGCCTCTTGTCGGGATATAGTCAGGAAGCTTGTATTCTGAATTGATGCCAAGGCGTATAGCTGGCAAGAAAAGGTAGTGGTGGTAGATAATATCCTTTCCGATAAAATGGTAAATCTCCGATTCGTTCCAGAATTTCTTACCGTTGTCTCCTCTATCATTGACCAACTTGACAAGTGACGAGATATAGCATAGATGGTTATCGAACCAACCGTAAAAGACCTTACCTTTTGCCTCAGGCAGAGGTATTGGTATGCCCCATGAGAGGTCGCGGGTGATGTCCCAATCCTGCAACCCTTCGTTTATCCAGTCGATGACATAGTTCTTGACATCTGTTTGCAAGTGGTGGTTTGACAAGAGCCAGTCTTTCAGTTTCTCTTTAAAGCTTGATAGACGGAAAAAGTAGTGTTTGCTCTCCTTTTTGACAGGTGGCCTGCAGCATATTGCACATTTGGGCTCCAGTATCTGATCGGGGACGCGACCGCACTTTTCACACAAATCTGAATACTGGTTTTCTGCATTGCAGTAAGGGCATCTGCCAATTACATATCTGTCTGGCAAAAATTTGTTGTCATAGGTGCAGTAGAACTGAATTACGTTTTGGTTGTAAATATGGCCGTTTTCGTGTAATTGCTTGAAAACGTATTGGACAAACTCAACGTTTTCTTTGGAGCTTGTCTTATAAAAGAAATCAAATGAAATACCTAATGATTCAAAATCTTCTTTGTCCTGTCTGTTCCAGTATTCCACATAGTCTTGTGGACTCTTTTTCTCCTTCTCGGATCTTATCAAGATCGGAGTTCCAAAATCATCTGAAGCACAGATATGATAGGCCTTCAACCCCTTGAGTCTCAAAAAGCGTGTGAAAATGTCTGCCGGGAGATAGGTGGAAGCTATATGACCCAGATGTATTTCTCCATTTGCATAGGGGAGTGCACTTGTAATGACTCTGTTTTGACTAATGGTTTTATCCGGCATCCACAATTGCAATCAATGCAGAGCATTTTAACCTAACTGGAATGCTGGTAACGCTTCTGCTCCTCTATCAATTGATCTATTCTTATGCCCATGGAGTCAAGGGCATAATCTCCAATATCCTGATCTATTTGTTCTGGCACATTATGCACTTTTGCCTCCATCCTTTCAAAGTTTTTTGCAATGTACAAAATAGATAGCAGCTGGTTGGCAAATGACAGAGCCATTACTTCCGGCGGGTGGCCTTCGGCTGCAACCAAGTTGACCACCCTTCCCTTTGAGAGTAGGAAGAGCCTCTTCCCATTAACATCAAAGCGCTCAATATTTGGATTAATCTGCAGAGGTGGACAGAAGCTGATGTTATGGAGGCTTTTAGTATCGATTTCCACATCAAAATGACCGGCGTTTGCCAAAATGACCCCATCCTTCATCTCAAGAAAGTGCTCTTTTCTTATGACGCTTGTTTGACCCGTGCATGTAATAAAGATGTCACCTGCAATGGCTGCATCGGACATCCGCATTACCTCAAATCCATCCATCTTGGCTTCAATTGCTTTTATAGAATCTACTTCGGTAACAGTCACTGTAGCGCCCATGCCCTTTGCTCTAGTTGCGACACCTCTGCCCACCCAGCCATATCCACATACAACGACATTTTTGCCTGCTAATAATATACCAGTTGCCCGCAGTATGCCATCAATAGTGCTCTGTCCTGTACCGTGTCTGTTGTCAAATAGGTATTTTGTACGCGCATTATTTACTGCTATAACAGGATAAAGTAGCCTGTTGGACCTTTCAAGGGCGACAAGTCTTTTTACTCCAGATGTCGTCTCCTCGGTGCCCCCCACGATGCCTTTTGCACTTTGTTGATGGGCCGCTGAATGGAGATCACCCCCGTCATCAGTCACTATGACAGGCCTAAAATCAACCACATTATGGATACACTGATTATACTCTGATACTGTCTCGCCCCGCCAAGCGTAAACATTTACGCCGTTGCTGTACAGAAAAGCCGCAATGTCGTCCTGTGCCGACAAGGGATTTGCTGAACAAATTGCGACGTCTGCGCCTAAGCTCTTTGCAGCCATCACAAGGACTGATGTTTCTTTTGTAATATGAAGGCAAATGCCAAGCCGAAAACCTGCTAAGGATTGACTGCTCTCATTCATTGCTCGTATCTTTTCAACTATGCCCATACGGCTGGCGGCCCACTGATATGAACGCCTTCCCTTGTCTGCAAGGTTGCTATCCGCAATTTTTCCGGGCACGGTTTATGGATAATAAAGGATGCAATAAAAGCTACTGGTTTTCATATTCTTGCTCGCGAAACCTTGCTCTTCCCCTTCTTATGAGAACAAAGAGTGCAAGTATTATCACTATCCACACCACACTTAACAGTATGTTGCTAAAACTGACGAAGAGGTACGGCATTGCATCAATCATATCCTGCTGGATGATCTCCAGGGATACATGAATGTCTAACATGCCCGAATTATATTCAGTACTATGAGGTTCCATTGATGCTATCGAATTTGCCCGCATCACGATATCATCTAGGCTGCCCTGGATGAGTGCCAAATCTGTTTTTGCAGTAGGAAAAATCCATACAGGATTCCCGCTCTCGGGTAGCTCCATCTTTGCCCGTGCCACAAAGCTTGCTAGAGCTTCAGGAGTCTGAGCAGTCTGAGCTCTCTTGAGATATCCAAGAGCGCTATCAACAGGATAAATGGCCTGCTGGTATCCGTAAAGTGCCATAGCTATGCCAAAAACCATAAGAGCCAGAACGCCGGCCATCATGAGCCTGTATGACGATGTCATGCCGGAATTGATATTGCTATAGCACTGGGGGGAGATATTTAGATGTGGCGGAGAACTGCGTTTTTGGCTGCCCGATAACCAATTTATAGGCAGATTGATTACAACGTCATGATAATTGACATCTGTCAAGGTCGCCCAGCGGGGCGAGATTAAAGAGAATAGCGGCAAGGAGCTTTACATTAATGGCACAAGGATTGCTCTCTTCTATGCAAATGGCAAATATTATGCAATTGAGGCGCTCTGCCGCCATCAGGACGGTTCGCTTGCTCCTGGCAAGATAGACGGCGAAGTGGTCGAATGTCCCCTGCATTCGTGGCACTACAACATCAAAACAGGAGAGTTGCTAGACTATCTGGAAGGAGTAAAACTGACGACCTACGACGTCGATGTTAGGGGAAACGATATCTATATCGACGCCTAGCAAACTAAAAAAGCAGGGGCAAGCCCACCCCAAATCGCGATAGTGAAATTATACAATACACTTAGCAGGCAAGTAGAGGAGCTAAAGCTGCAAAACCATCTAGTAAGGATGTATGTTTGTGGAGTCACAGTATATGACAACTCGCATATTGGACACGCAAGAACAATCATCATATTCGATGTATTGCGGCGATACTTGCTATCAAGAGGATATAAAGTGATTTTTGTACAGAATTTTACTGATGTTGACGACAAGATAATCAAACGCGCAAAAGTTGAGGGCAAAAAGGCAGAGGAAATATCAAGTAGATACATTGAGAGATATTTCAATGACTTTGACAGCCTAAATGTAATGCGAGCAGATTATCACCCAAAGGCTACGGATAACATCAAGGAAATGATTCAGCTAATTGAGGGTCTGATGAAAAAGGGACATGCCTATCTGACGCTCAACGGCGTATATTTTAGAGTCAACTCATTTCCAGGTTATGGCAAGTTATCAAGAAAGTCAATTGAGGAGTTAGAGTCTGGTGCAAGAATAGAGATTGATCCCTCAAAAGAGAATCCACTTGACTTTGCACTTTGGAAATTTTATTCAGATGAGACAATTTGGCCAAGCCCCTGGGGTAATGGAAGGCCTGGCTGGCATATTGAGTGTTCTGCCATGTCGCACAAATATCTCGGTGACACATTGGAGATTCATGGCGGCGGACATGATCTAGTTTTTCCACACCACGAAAATGAGATAGCCCAATCAGAATCATACACTGACGCGCAGCTTGCTAAGATTTGGGTTCATACGGGAATGGTTACTATCAATTCACAAAAGATGAGCAAGTCGCTTGGTAATATTGTCACAATAGAGCAGGCGCTAAAAGCATGGAAAGCAAATCCCCTCCGGCTCTATTGCCTATCGGCACACTATTCGAAGCCTCTTGATTATACTGACGAATTGCTAAAAGAGTCAATCCAACGATGGCGCCAGATAGAGACATGCGTCTACGAACTGTACTTTGCAGTTGGCAGCGGTGGCGAGATCGAATCTCTGAGGGGAATATGTGAAGAGTCGATGCGAGCTTTTGAAGCTGCAATGGACGAGGATATGAATACATCACTTGCGGTTGCAGAGTTACTGAGGTTTGTGACAAAGCTTAACAGGTACATCGCAGCAGATCAACTAACCAGAGATATGGCGGATGGCTCATTGCCAATTCTTAAAAAGATGATGGACATTCTTGGACTGAAAATTATAGAAGCTAACGACACAGAAAGGAAGGAAATTGAGGAAATAGTTGTGCAGCGTAATAGGCTTCGAGCTGAAAAAAGATTCAAAGAGGCAGATGAAATTCGAACGAAGCTTTTAGAGCGCTCAGTCGAGCTGTTAGATCACAAGGGACGTACAGTATGGGTCAAGAGGGAAAAGCCTGAATAGTTAGATATTAGTTTATTATGGAGGCAAAAAATTGGTCAAGGGATCTTGAGCAATATTCATAGATCGCTCATGCTAATAACAGCTCTGAAGTAAAGATGATAGTAGTTAAAGTATAGTAGCTTACAAAAAGGAGCTACCATCAACCTCTAGCTTTTTCGTCTCTAATCTTTTGCAAGTCCTTTTCCAATAACTCAATAGTTTTTGGGATCTCTTTTTCTGCGCAATCTATGCAGATCTGTTGCAGAGAAAGTGGATAGGTGAAATATTTTACATTTAGTGCAATATTGCGCTTGCATGATACACATTTTTTAGTCTTGTAAGGGTCGGTATTCTTAATAATCAAACCTCTACCTCTTCGCCTTGCCCAGGAGCATGAGCATAATAGCCATACTTTTCCTTTATCTCTTCGGCAAACTTGACACATGATGGACCATCGCCATGTACAGTCAACACCTTGGGGCTGCCTTTGACACGATCCAAGATTTCAAAAAGCTCACTCCTGCTATTGTGGCCAGAAAATTCAAAGCGCTTAACATCAGCGTAGCATTTTCGTATCTTGCCATCAAAGTTGGCCACACGCTTTTCTAAGAGCATTCTGCCCGGTGTTCCTTCACCCTGGTATGACACAATCGCAATACCATTTTTCTCGTTGTTGGCTATCTGCTGTGTGTAAAATATGGCTGAGCCTCCGACCAACATGCCTGCTGGCGAGATTATGACGCATGGCTCCTCTACTACTTTACGCCTTCTGCTCCAGCCCTGTATCCATTCTGCCTCACCTATGGCTCGTTTGAACATTTCTGCATCTTTGAGGAATGCCGGGTGGCGGCTCATTATCTGATTTGCTTTAAGAGCCATGCCATCCATTACAACTTTGTGCTTGAAATTGTAGGCCTTGAGCACACATGCTATTTCCTGGGCCCGCTCGACTGAGAAAGATGGGACAAAAAGGGTTCCACCGCGCTCAATGACATCATATGCAAATTCAATGAGATCCTTTTCAGCCTCTTCGCGGGGTTGCTGTTCTGACTGAGAATAGGTGCTCTCTATTATCATCAGGTCAATTTCGCCAAAATCAAGGTCTGCAGGTCGCAAAAGCTTTGAGCCGCGCGTGTTGATGTCACCAGTATAAAATATTTTCTTGCCTTCATGTTCTACTACAATGCTTGCACCGCCGACGACATGACCTGATTCATGGAGCGTTACCTTGGCATTATTTACCATGTAGGGTTCTCTATATTGCAGATTCTTGGAGCTTTTGAGCATAGTCATGACATCAATGTATTCAAATGGCAGATAGAATCCAGAGAGCTTAATCATATCTTCAATAAGCAATTCAGAAAGCTCAAAAGTAGGAAGGGTGCCAAGTGCTGGAGTATTTGTTGAACCAGACAGATACAAAGAAGGAACAAACCCAGAATGATCAAGATGTGCATGGGTGATAACTACAGCATCAACTTCCTTAGGCTTGACATGCATTGGAAAAATGGGTTCACGCCTGAGCAAAACGCCATAGTCCATCAGTATGTTGGTATGGTCACAGTTGACAAGAAATGCCGAGCGGCCGACCTCCTTTGCCGCTCCCAGAACCTTAACCTTCAATTTATTATTACTATATAGAGATCCCAGCAATACTCTCTTTAAATCTTGCTAATAACATGTCTGAAAGGATACGTAGATTCGAATCTCACTCCATGCGCTTTATCTCAATATCTGCTTGCTACCATGTTTCTTGATTGATGACAAATAATTACTGAAACATTCTGCTACTTATCCCATTGCACGTGCCACATTGGTTCAAGTATTTCTGGATTTTCCAGCTTTTGCAAATAACCGTATCCACATTCATCAAGTGCGGATTCAAAGTCATATCCGGGGTCTAAAGGTGATTCTTTTTCAACCTGCCTTTTGAGCGCTTCTTTGACACTTTGCACTTTTTGTGGCTTAGCATACACGTACCAAAGGTTGTGGGCTCCTCGCAACTTTGTAAGCTCGGTTCGCCTACTTTCTGGCATTGTTGTGTAGTACCTATTCATGATCTCAGTATTGACATCTTCCCACGATGGAGTTCTCCACCACGCTACTCTTTGAAAGCCATGGCCGTCAAATTCAGCTGCCAAGCTGATACCCTGGTCAAGCGTTGTAATCACAACATCAGTACTGCGCGCGACAGGAGTGCGAAAATCTTGGCCCGGCTCCATCCAACCAACGAAAATAATATCGAATTTTTTGTCTATCCAATGGGCGTCGGCAATACTAATATAGTTTGGCTTTATAATACCAAGACTATAAAAAATTCCAGCCTCCTTTTCGACCCCTTCAGCGCTTGGGATAAAGTTTCGTACTTGTTTTAGAAAATCTCCGTAGCCACATCCTACGTCGAGGTATTTTGGATTACTTGAGATTGCCTTCGCAACGGCTACAATGCGCAAAACATCGACCTTCCGGTATGCAAAATAGGAGCCTTCAAAAAAAGGAAAGATGTAACGGATATGGTTTGGTGACCGTGAGTTTCTAACAAACTGAGTTAGATGATATCTTGCTTTGCGGAGATCCTCAAGAGTATATGGCATTTAGTCAAACTTCACTTCCCACACCTTTCTGTTGTTTGCAAGTCCGGGAAGATCCTCCATGTAATGAAAGCCGCATTCGTCAAGAATAGATTCAAAATCAAATCTATCATTTGGATTTTCGCCTTTTTCCAACCACCATTGTAGGGCTGACTTGATCTTGTCTGTAAGTTCCGGTTTTGCATATATGTGCCAAAAGTTGTGTGCAGTCCGTAATTTTGCCAACTGCTCTTTCTTGCGGTAGTCAAGCGAAGGTGCATAATAGCGATTCATGAGCTCTGTGTTTACATCTATCCACGATGGAGTTCTCCACCACGCTATTCTTTGAAAGCCAAATTCTTCATATTCGCACGCACAGTTTAGGCCGCACTGGCCTCCTGTATCAAAGGTTGTGATAACGCAACTTGCACATTTGGCCACAAACCTACGAAAGTCCTGTCCAGGCTCCATCCAACCGACAAACGCGACATCGACAGGCTCTGATAAATCCTCTGCAGGCATCAGGCTAATGTAATCAGGCTTCAAGATCTGAAATGCATAAAAGATGCTTCCATCTTTTTCTAATCCCTTTGCATTTGGCAACAGCTGTCGCACTTTATTGAGAAAGTCGCCGTAGCCACATCCGATATCGATATAGCTCGGATTATCAGAAATTGCCTTTGCAATCGCAATAGTCCGAAATATGTCTATCTTGCGGTATGCGAAATATGAACCTCTAAAAAAAGGAAAGATGTAACGTACATGATGAGGAAGTGGTTTGCAATCCAGAAACTGCCGATAAGATTTATAGGCATTGCGTAGCTCGTCAATTGCAAACGGCATCTACATGCTCTTTTTTGTCAATCCTTATATGTCTAAGGGGTTTCGCAAGTTCTCGCGATTTATATAACACTGTTTTGCAACACGGAAAACCCTTAATAAGTTCAATTCTTAGAATTTGACTATGGTTAGAAAATTTGATGACTGGTGGAATACTGTTCCGGCTGACCTGAAGCAAAAAGCTCGCAAAGGTGACGAATCAAACAAGCCCTTACTCAACCAAGTTAACTATGTTCTTCTACACCTTCATTTGGCAGGCAAGCATGATGCCAAGCCAACACATGAT
>DATFCN010000173.1:0-18846 GCA_035253045.1 Nitrososphaera sp. | reverse complement strand
TAAAGAAATCACCGCTAACAATTTGAAAGATAATTAGATCACCTCTGTTTAATTGTCATGCTGTCCACTACGAGAGTGAATGTCCTACAGACGAGGACGATTTGGAGGCAGTCGCTTCGGCGGTCCAAAGCCGGTTGAAAGTGGCAAAGAATACGATGTAGAGGTTACAGAGATTAGTCGAAAAGGCGATGGAGTTGCCAGAGTTCAGGGATTCATTGTTTTTGTAAAAGGTGGAAGAGTCGGACAGAAAACTAGGGTTAGGGTAACGCATGTAGGAGATAGATTTGCAACGGCCGAGGCCATGGAGGGCAAAGAGCAACAGCAGGTCGAGCAACACAAGTCAGCAGAGCAACCGAAAGATGTTGTTAGCCCGCCAGTCACAGAGGAAGAAAAGCCGGAACTGCAGGACTACGCAAGCTCAGAAGCAGAAGAGATTAAACCTGAAGAACAACCTCCAACAGGCTGATATAGAATCAGTCACTAGGTCAAAATATAATTTTGCACCGCAAGATATGTATATACATCAGGAAGGAACACTCGAGAGATCCTAGAGAGTACAAGGCAGTATAGAGAAGATTCTCAAATACGGGTGATCTGTGCAAACGATCATTCGTACCGCCTGATGACTGATAGATATATTACATGAGTTTCCATATATGGGACGGGTTGGGCGAGCAGTCAACGCCACAAAAGTTCATCGATGTTAAGGGTCATACCATAAGGTATCTCGATTATGGACCGCCCGATGGTAAGACTCTGATTCTTTTGCACGGCATTGGCGCTTCCGCCGAAAGGTGGTCTCCGGTAATCCCATCTCTATCGAAGTACTTTCACTTAATAATTCCAGATATTATCGGTTTTGGCTACAGTGACAAACCGGTAGTGGAGTACACTATGGATTTCTTTATTGATTTTTTCAGATCGTTTCTTGACAATCTAAGCATATCTAAGGCAAGCATCATAGGTTCGTCATTTGGAGGTCATGTTGCCACAGAATTTGCCATCAGGTTCAACTACATGGTCGAAAAGCTAGTTCTGGTATCACCTGCAGGTATGATGAAGACATCGACTCCGACTCTTGATAGATACATCATGGCTGCTCTGTATCCAGTGTACGAGCATGTATACGAGGCGTTCAGAGAAATGGCCTACGAATCTGATGCCGTCAACGAACAAATAGTTATGGACTTTGTGAACAGAATGAGGCTCACCAATGCAAAATATGCTTTCATGTCCACGGTTCTTGGAATAAGATATGCACCTAAGCTGAACGGCAGGCTTTCCAAAATAATGGCTCCAACTCTTCTTATGTGGGGAGAACACGATAGGATGATACCATTACAATATGCTAAAGAATACGATGAAATACCAAAAAAGGAGCTTATAGTGATTAGGAACTGCGGTCACACGCCATATGTTGAAAAGCCTGAGACATTTATCAAAATTATCATGAAGTTTCTTGTGGGCAGAGAGCAATAATTAGATTTCCTTCTGTGCGGATCCTTTCCGTCGACGTTCTATAGGTACGACAATCACCTGTACAAGATCTCCATCTTCTATGTTGAGCGCCTGCCTTTCCGCTTCAGGAATAGAAATCCTGCCTCCGCTCTGTACTGTAGTCTTGAACATTGCATTGTGGAACGTCAAACTCTGGAGAACTGCAAGGTAGTTCTGCATAGCATCTTGCTGAACGTTAGAAAACTGGCGGATGAAGTCCTTCTGTGCCTCACTTCCCTTTGTGATTGCTTTTTTAAAAGAATCCATAGGATCTGTGGAATTATTAGAACTCATGTGTAGTAGCAAACACAAATATCTTTATTTAACGTTACCTAGTCGACTTGTCCACCTTTAACCAAAGATGCTTCTAATAATAATAATAGAAAATCCACAAAGAATAGCAAAGGTCCAGGAAGGAAGAATTCATACCTTGAGCCACCTCATGCAAACCGTAGAATTAGATAATACTACTAGAAAAAGTTCAATAACAACATATGATGGATATATCAGAATTGCAGACGTTTTTTTCTACCTTTGATCCCATAATCACTATAAATAGTGGACAGGTCTTTCTTTGGGAAAGACGTGAGAATTCCTGGTATGGCATATATGGTGACCAAGTTATCAAGTTTACACAGTCTGACAAAGGTATTGAATTTTTTTCCTTTCCGGAAGACAAATCCTGCGGTCAAAAAATATTCAGGCAAGATGACAACATCAAAGAGATATTTGAAGAACTATCGCATGATCCTCTTGTATTTAGACTTACTAGGGAGTATCCAGGCCTACGCATCTTAAGACAGAAGCCTCACCAATGTTTATTCTCATTTGTCTGTGCCAGCAACACCAACATACCCATGATTCGAAGGATGCTCCATAATTTGACAAGGAGGTTTGGCACGTGCATAAAAGTTGATGGAATAGATTTCTTCACATTTCCTTGCGCTGCAGATATCAACAAGGCAAGTGTAGATGAGCTACGAGCCTGCGGGCTTGGATATAGAGTAAAGGCAATAAAGACTGTAGCTGAGGAGATCGTAAGTGGACGACTTGATTTTAATTTGTTAAAGAGAGCGAGCTATTATGAATCAAAAAAAGAATTGCTGCGAATCTACGGAATCGGAAACAAGATAGCCGACTGTGTGCTTTTATTTTCACTTGAAAAGCTTGATGCATTTCCAATTGATGTGTGGATCGCAAGAGCACTTGCTAGCCATTATGGTTGGCTTCACAAAAGCACAATCCAGGATAAGATTAGCCCTCATCAGTATGAGCAGCTGTCAGATGGAGCAAGGAAGTATTTTGGCAAATATGCAGGATATGCTCAACAGTATCTTTACTATCACACAAGACACATTGCAGGTAAAAAATGGTGATTAAATACTTAATAACTATCGTTACAAATGCTGAATAGCAATGTTGGCGCATCACCCCTATTATGGCAAGACCGCTAAGAACACTTGACTGGGTGGTTATTGCAGCCCTCGTGATAGTGGCTGCTATAATAATATACGTACTTTGGCCGCTTATAATAGCAATAGCAATAATAGCCGCTGGATACTTTATCTATAGATGGTATACAGGCAGAAGGCTTATCAGGACAGGTTAGCCAATCTACTTTTCTTTACTGTTGTATCAGCCTTGCTTTTCTTGTCATTTTACCCAGGTAATGACCTCAAACAAGTCCCTCTATATACTTCAGGCAGGTTATCGAAATAGATGTAATCGATCGATGCGGTTCTACAGGGTTTGAGTGCCACCACATCATAACCCACTATCATAGTGTCGCTTCTTGCATTACCCACTGTCTAAGCGCTACTGACATTTCAGGATAGATTCCAAGTCATTTTCTCAGAGTGTAGTAATCTTTGTAGCAAGACGCTAACCCCAACTAGTCTAATCATAAGCATGTTAGTATCCATGCATGTGTGTGCGCCTTGCGTCATTCCTAGAGATATCCCGAGGGCCTAAGATATATGCAATCCAGAGTTTAAAAGTTGAATATTAGTTTGTTAGACTAACGATGTTACGCATACTATAGTGTACTGTAACGTCGATATGCATTATAGTATAAGCTGTTGTGTGTTTTTGTTGCATTGTCCATTGATGTTGTGTTTTAAATCACGGAGTTATTGCGTTAGGTCTATGATGCTTCTTCGGATGATCAGCTTAGCTTCTGGTGAAACGTCATACTGCTCCAAAACTATCTCTGGATCTTTGATAAGCTCATTTCGGAATTCTGGCTCGCTGGCTGCCTTGAGAAGAACCTCGCTTATAATCTCAGCTTCCCTTTGCTGTTGAGTCTCCAAGGGTATCAGCACCAAACTGAATGCTTGTATATAATCTTAATGCATGATTCCTATATAACTTAGATGAAATGGAAAAATATAGCAACTAGGCCCTTATCATATGCAAAGTATTGGTGTTTAGTGCGAACAGATGGAGCCCCACATTTGTAATCATTGTAAGATCAGCAACATATTGCTATCCTCAGGCGGTTTGGCTTGACAGGCTAATACTTGTTACAAGTATTGATCTGTATATAGCATGCTAGTTGAGTTTCATTTATTGTGTTAAAATAATCAAGACCTGACATCATCAGTAATATGCTATTTACAATGGGAAGGACAAATGTTTTGGTTAAATACTCTCTTCGTGCTCGCTCACACCAGTCAAGGCAGCAAAATGAATCAGACAGGAGGGAAAGCAGCAGACCTTAGACACCGGCCTTGCCTGTTATGTATGTTTCAGCAGCAAGAGATTGTCCCTTACAGAACAAGGGTAATTTCGTAGCTATATAGATAGTAAGTACAAAAAAGAAGAAGAGAGATGCAATACTAGTCCTATCCGCTTACATATGCTCTTTCTCCATGCTGTACAAGGTCCAGACCGACCTCTTCTTCCTTTGGAGTGACTCTTATTCCGCCTGGCCAGACTATATCCATTACCTTAATAATGAGTGCAGTGATGCCCATCGCCCATGCCAGTGCGGCAAATGCGCCTACTGCATTTTCATACAGCTGTGCAGGATTACCAAAGGCAAGTCCATTGTCTCCCCATGAAGTAAACCGCTTTTCTGCAAGGATGCCAGTCAATAATGCGCCTGCAAGACCGCCGACGCCGTGTACAGCCCACGTATCAAGTGCATCATCCCACTTCCTCCTATTCTTGAATGTAAGTGCTGCATAGCAAACAATTGATGCTAAAATCCCTATGACTACTGAAGACATTGGCGACACAAAGCCAGATGCCGGTGTGATAGCTACAAGCCCAGCGACTGCGCCAGAAGCAGCACCTACTGTAGAAGGCCTTCCAGTGTGTGCCCACGAGATCAGAGCCCAAGTTACTGCAGCCATGCCTGTAGCAATTTGCGTTGCAACAAAGGCACTGCTGGCGTTGGATGCTGCTGCGCCAGCGGAACCTGCATTGAAACCGAACCATCCGGTCCATAGAAGAGCTGCACCTAAGACAACAAGGGAGATGTTGTGTGGCTCCATCGGGATTTTGCCATATCCCAGTCTCCGCCCAAGCATGAGAGCGATCACAAGACCGGCCCAACCGGAGGTGATATGGATTACAGTTCCACCTGCAAAGTCAAGTGATCCCAGACAACCGGTCCATCCGAATCCACAATAGTCAGGATTCATTCCATAGTTGTCAGGTGAGGCAATCTGCCATGTCCAATGGGCGGCGAAGTCATAGACGAATGTTGCCCATATGACTATGAATATAATAAACGCGCTGAACTTCATTCTCTCTGCTAATGATGCCACGATTAGAGCAGGGGTAATGATAGCAAACATCATTTGGAATACCATAAAGGTGGTATGCGGTATTGTGATAGCATATTGGTTTGATGGGACATCATGGAGTACATTTTGCAGTCCAGCCCAGTCGAAGGTTCCTATGAATCCATATCCTCCAGCATCAGGTCCAAAGGCAAGACTGTATCCCCACAGTGCAAACTGCACGGCAATAACTCCAGTCGTAATGAATACCATATGGAGTGTGTTCACAGCATTCTTTTGCCTTGTCAGACCACCATAGAACATTGCCAACCCTGCAGGAGTCATCATGAGAACGAGTGCAGCTGCTGTCAACATCCATGCATGGTCACCAGTATCAATCTCACAGGGAACGAGCTCTGCTTCTCCAGTTTCATTGTTTGTTTGTGTCACGTAGCTTCCATCCTCGTTTGTTTCAAAGCAGGAATACACTACTGCAGGATCATCAGCTGTATAGGCAAGTGCAGTTCCAGAAAAATTAACGGCAGCCAGCGCCATTATCATAGCAGCTAGACCCAGAAAAGTGATTTTTCTATCAAGAATACTCTTCGTTTTACCGTCTAACATAGAAATGAAGGCTGGAAAGTTTGAATAAAAGCATTTATCTTAAATTTTATTAACCTAGGTATATTTTGGTTTGTCACAAAACTGAAAATAATAACGTAAAAGGAAAATTTTATGATAGAGTGCTTCGTAACTGAGTTGGCAATTCGAACTTCTATGATTGACATAAATATGCGCCAGCCAATTGAGAACACAATTGCCCGCCGATATCTATTCCTTGATTCAAGATTGGAGAGGTAGCGTCGTCACTCACGTCACGTCGTCTGATGACACTGATAGGCTGGCGGAGTATGCTCTACATCTTGCAAGGATACTTGCTTACCCTAGCTTAGACGTCTTTGGGCTCTTATCCTCTATAGATACAATGGGACAAGATGTCGCCCGAATGCTGAAAAAGGGTGGCAATATGCCCCCGCGACCAACCCAAATAATAGAAAAGATAAATGAGTATCTCTTTAACGTGCAAAAATTCAAACCAAATACTGAGGATTATTACAATCCAATCAATAGCTATCTCAACATAGTAATCGAACGTAAAAGAGGGATCCCTATTACGCTTTGCATACTCTACATGAGAGTCGCTCGCTCGGTGAACTTCAAGATGTACCCTGTTAATTTTCCTGGCCACTTTTTGATCAAACATATTCTTGAGGACAACAGCGGGGAGATCATCGTCGATCCGTTTAATGGTGGTAGGATAATGGATGACTATTCACTCAAAGCGTTGATCGAACAAACATATCCTCAACAAAGTGTTCCTCTCACACATGCACTTGTGGAGAAAGCAACAGCGGCCCAGGTTGTAATTAGGATGTTGAACAATGTGAAAGGAAGCTATTACGAAGCACAGGACATCGACAGGTACAATATTGCAAATGAAATGGTGCTTGCAATTGATCAGTACAATCCTGACGCAGTAAGGGATAAAGGGATCGTACTCCTTAAAAAAGGAGATCCCTTAGAAGCATTAAAAGTTTTGAACTCTTATTTAGAGATTAACCCAGAGGCGGAGGACGCTGACGACGTACTTGATATAATACACCAGATCAGGTCCGGAAGGAGATAGGCTTGCCAACCGTTGCAGGGTACATATACATCGGAGCAATAACACTTATTGCCAGCGGAGCCATTGCTATTTACCTTAACTTTCAGGGCATCAAGTGCTTGTCAGATCTTGTGCAAGTTGACAGGTCTATTTTAACCTTAGAGAGCGTAGAAGAAATGGAGAGGAACTGCTCCATTATTACGAATTCATATGTCTATTCGATATATGGCATCATCGTAGGGATTGTTCTTATGATAATAGGCCTAATAAAAAAGAGGCAGAGTGTACATGCTTTTTAAGACATATGTGGTAGAAGAAGAAGAAAAGAAGAGAACATCTAATGGGGACACAAAAGCATGAAGACTCACTTGAGAAGATTGCTTCTGATGTAAGAGGCTGCCCACTCTGCGAGCTGGCACGGACAAGGAAGAATGCTGTGCCAGGCGAAGGTCAGCTTTCTGCCAAGGTAATGTTCATAGGAGAGGCACCAGGCCGTAGGGAAGACGAAAAGGGCAGGCCTTTTGTCGGAGCCGCTGGTCGAATCCTGGACAACCTGCTAAAGAATGTAGGCATCGAAAGGTCTCAAGTGTTCATCACAAACATAGTCAAGTGCAGGCCTCCAAATAACAGAGTGCCCAAAGAAGACGAGATGATCGCCTGCAGACCATACCTTGACAGACAGATTGAACTGATCAAGCCAAAAGTGATCTGTATACTTGGTAGAACTGCACACTCTTCGATTCTAGGTGGCAGTTCAATAACAGCAAATAGAGGCAAGATAGTGGAGAGGTCAGGCCAAAAGTACTTTTCGACCTTTCACCCAGCATCCGTTATTTACAATAAAAGTCTCCTTTCTGCACTGGAAGCTGACCTGAAAAAGCTGGCGGCTGAAATCAATAAGGAAGAAGATAGCAAGGGATCTATGGAGGATTATTTGTGAGCTGTCAGAACAGCTCATTTTATAAGCGGCCTACTGAAGTTGTGGCAAAAGATCTTGTAGGTAAGAAGCTTGTTCGCAGGATAATAAATAGCAAGAATCAGAAATTTCTGATGGCGGGGGTAATCGTAGAGACAGAAGCATACGGCTACAGGGATGACCTAGCAAGCCATGCATATATTGGCCCCACAGGAAGAAATAAAGTCATGTTTGGCAATGTTGGAAGGGCTTATGTGTATTTCACCTACGGCAACCACTTTTGCTTAAATATCTCTGCAAGAAGAAGCAATATAGAGGCAGGCGCAGTCCTGATTCGAGGGATTGAGCCAATAGAAGGAGTTGACCTAATGAGTCAATTCCGGCGAGTCGACAATATCTTTTCACTTACCTCAGGCCCGGGCAAGCTCACGCAAGCTCTCAATATCACATCATCGCTCAATGGAACTGATATGACTAATCCTGAATCGGAGATATATATTGAGCCGGGTAAGAGGCCTAAGCATCTTGTAACTACACCTAGGATCGGCATCACTCGAGCAGTGGACAAGGAATGGCGCTTCGTTGACCCATCCAGTCCCTTTATTTCACGCAAATTCTAGGTTAATTATAATCGCTATTATGATTATTAACGACAAGACAAGCTTTGTCAATAGTTTTTAATATTAAATCAATTCATAGGAGATACAAAACTAAAGTGTCTGCACTATTACTTGTGAAAGACAAGAACAAAGCTTGCAGTCAAACTCTAGGCGTTGTATCAATAAACATGTAGCATGTAGCAGTTACCTAAAAGCCAAGTAACTGTATGCAACCCACATAGAAGTGTTGAAATACAGCTAGCGCCCACCCGCTTCTATAGAAACTTCATATTCTTTTTCAATGGCATTCATTAATTTTTCACCTGTTATTTTACCTCTTGACTTTGTAATAGCAACAATTGAAGCGCCGCCTGCACCAACCCCTTCCTTCACGAACCCCTTTGCGAATGCCTGCAAGCCGGGCTTGCTCGATTCGCCCAGATGAAGATCGCAGGATAGAATTGGAATTCGCTCTGAAATCATTTTCACAAGGCCATACAGATCTGATGACGGATCTTTCGTGACATATGTTGTAGTACCGATATAAAGACCGTTTAGCGACCTGCCAAGGCGCTTCAATATTGCAACGACCGCAGCCATCTGAGTACCCCCAGCAAGCATAACCTTGCCATTTGCAGACAGCACACCACTTGCAATGCCGGCCACAGAAGGCATCATTGGATCTCCAAAAATAGAGATGGCTTCAAAGGGCGAACTTGCATTTTTAGTTCCATCAGCAATGACTCTCTCTATTGCAGAATCTACTACCTTGTTTTTGAGATTGTGAGGATTTTCTGGCATACTGCTGCTTACCTTGAACCTTGCATCAATGCCAAGTGCTCTCATCACGGCAAGTGCAGTTGTAGTACCTCCAGGAATACTCTCGCCTAATACAGTTAGATCTGATATTATGGCCAATCGTTTTCCAAGGAGCTCACCGTGCTCAAACGCACGCTTGACGCTTGAGACATCCATCGCATTTTCAATCATGATGTTTCTACCCGGTTCCACTCCAAACGATACATAAGGTATTGAAGGTTTGACCTTTGCTCCTGCATCAACTACTAGAAAAGGGATCGTTGCCAATTGTAACGCAGTACGTGTAATTAGTGCCGGTGTAGGTTTGCCATCAGGTGTAGCAGGTACAACATCAATGCAGCTGCAGCGCCCATGGTACAGAAATTCAGCGTCTGCGGGAGATGTGTATTTCACAAGTTGGGCATTTGCACCTGCTACTGTAAGCCCAGAAATCTCGCTTGTGGCAGTATATGAGATCACACACACAAAAACAGGACTTTTCGTCGCAAAACTTTTGAGTGCAAGCCTGTCAGATGCTGTTATGTCGAGCATCTATTCATCAGCTACCATAAGCTCCAAGAATTCTTGTTTTGATTTCGGCTGGAGTATATAGTTGGTTTTCTTTTCTTGTCCTATCGTAGATATAGAGGTCGGACCATAGTTGTGACCTGGATAAACGATAAGCTTTTCATCCAGGCTTGCCAGCTTATCAAATAGGCTATAGTACATTTCTTTTGCGTCACTTCCGGGAAGATCTACTCTACCACAGTTGCCCACAAAGAGTGTATCGCCAGTTAGAATGAATTGATCATCAAGTAGGAGGCAGATGCTATCCTGTGAGTGACCAGGCGTATGCAAAACCCTTAGCTGGATGCTCCCTATTTCGATGATATCTCCGTCAGATACTGCAATGTCTTTATGCAGCTGCGAGTTTTTGTGTTGCACTATCTTGGCACCTGTTATCTCTGCCGTCTGATCATTTCCAATCACATGATCAAAATGAGTATGAGTGTTGATGATGTACTTGGCCCGCCAATTGTTCTTTTTTAATGTTTGAAATATTTTATCCAAATCCCACGAAGGATCGATGACTGCAGCTTCGCCATTTTCTTCATCAGCTACTACGTAGGTGAAATTGGCCATCTGGCCTACTGCAATCTGCAATACAGCGGGCTTCATACGATGCCCTTTTCCGCCTCCGGCGGTATCCCTATCCATTCTATATATACAGGACCGGAATATTTCTGTCGGTTCTTCTTCTTTTCTGCAAGCCCAACCTTTAATCTATGAAAAGTAATAGTTGCATCCGCCTTGACACACTTATTATGGATCTGCCCACTGTTTGGGTCAAGTCCTGAGGGAACATCTATGGCCAAGACATAGGCTTTAGATTTGTTTATTGCATCTATTGCAGAGTCATAGGGCGGCCTGATCTCATCTTTGATGCCTGTACCAAATATTCCATCCAAGATAATGGTAGCATCAGCGATCTGGTTCTTTATCTCGCGGGTTAGCTCCTTACCAAATATTAATTCAATTGAATCCATTTTTTCGATTATGCTCCAGTTAAGTCTTGCCTCTTCGCTTCTTAGATCAGAAGGACTCCCAAGTAAAATGACCACCACTTTGGCGCCATATCCAGCGATGTGACGTGATGCGACGAATCCATCGCCGCCATTGTTGCCGGTGCCGCATACGGTAACTATTTTTTTATTCCTCAAGTTCTTGAATTTTCGGACAACAAAATCCGCTACTCCATGGCCAGCATTCTCCATCATGAGAAAACGTTGCATGCCAAAGACAGAATCGCCTTTTTGTTCGATAGCATACATTTGATCTGAAGTAATCGGCTTCAACAACACATATGACCGTCTATTCAGACAAGCATAAAAACTATTAATCTAAAATCATTGTTGTTAAATACACTGCATCTACATGGCAGAGGACCATTTAATTGCGCTAACAGATTTCTCAGGCCAATATTAAGCGGCAGGATAGAAGTTAATAGAATTTCCTAAGACTTTGATTGTCTGCATTCTATTTAGTTGACTCGTCATCGAACCAATAAGAAAAGTTAAATCCTATCTATGTAGGACGCTTCTTGAGCAGTTCCTTGAGGTCAGTGCTTATATCGGCCACCTCGCCAAGTGTCAGCGGTTCCGGATCTTTATTGCGCATCCACGTGATGCATCCCTCAGCGTCGATAATTATTGCCCCAGACCTTTCTAAGTAGTGTATTATAACGTTTATCTGGAGGGGGGTTAGGGATGGAAGCATCTTGCGAAGTGTTCTTAGCTTCGGATAGCCATCAAAATTGCTGATCGCTTGCAAAAAAGCACTGATATCATCCTCTGAAACCTCATTTGCAGGTCTTACCTTTCTTGATAATTTTCGAGGTTTGATGGAAAATGTGTATGTTGCCTCGCCCTAAAACTTTTTCCCTCTATAGGGTTGGAAACGCAAGAGTAGAATTTTCCAGCCCCAGTATGGGAACATATAGCGACTGTGCATCAGTGCCTATGCTATCTACAAATGTGAATTCTCCAGAAAGCCTCCTTAACTGAATGAACTTTTTGGTCGGCTTTTGATCTTCAGCAACATAGTGAACTGTCACACCTCCAATTGCCCCTGTCTGAATAAAAAGGACATGATTGCTCTTATAGTGAATATAATACAGCATTGGAATGACTCCAAGCATCGACTGAGCGGAGTAGATTATTACCTTGAGCATGTCTTCTAGGTTCTGGTATTTTAGATACACGATCTCGTTTTGAGACATGCCATAACATAAATCTCACACAATATTTTCTTTTTGATCGTTGCAAATTCAGCTTGTGCTCGGTTAATAGGATGTATATTCTCTAATGACAGGTAGCCTTTGGAACGCCTGCATACCATTAGCATAGATAGATACACACATACAGATCGTCCGACCTGTGAGAACCGATTTGAGATGGGTCAGTCTATGACATATAGAGTAGATAATCACGTAGGTTTTGCAAAGTTAGGATTTTTAAACTATCTTTATATAAATAATTATGATATAACATATAAATTTCTGCCAAGTTGGAAGGTCGATGCAGATCGGATAAAATAAACACGACGACTCTTCAGAAACAAATCAGCCTTTTGAGCAACTGCAAATTCCGTATTAAGTAGCAGGGGCTCTAATATACACATGTCCTGTCACCATTCTGCAGCATGTAGAGACCTGATTCAATGTAGGTATGTGAATCATTGGCAGTGTTAATTCCTTTCAATTTGCTATTTAAGACAGCAAACATACCTAACATGAGTCATAAGGTATAGTACTGCATTATATTTCACGTCATAGCTGTGGTATGCGTTCGTAAAATTTTTGCGTGGGTATTCAAAGGATCATGATTCATGATTCATATGCTGTTAAATATAATAATTGCTTATCCTATTTGTAGTTCGGTTATGATCATACTTTTGCAATAAGTTGCAACGATGAGAGGCAACTCTCATTTTGCCATAGCCAGCTTAACTCTTCGCACAAGTGTCTTGACATTAACCGGCTTTCTGAGAAAGTCAGTTATCTTGACTCCTGGCATTGAAAATTCAAGGTCACTTACTTCAAATGCAGACATAAATACTACTTTTGCATCTGGCTTGATAACTTTGATGTTTGCAGCGAGCTCAAAGCCGCTCATCCGGGGCATCCTAACATCTGTAATTACCAAACCATAATCTACAGAGTTTACCTTAAAATGTTCAAGAGCCAGCAATGGATCAGTAAAGCCAAATACGGTATAGCCCTGTCTGCTCAATGCTTGCTTAAAGATCAGCACTATATCGAGCTCGTCATCAACCACAAGTATAGAGCGAGCAGAAGACAATAGTCTATAGCCACCTTGCTTTGGTGCTATGCACTTCACTATTAGCGAAATAGTGCGATGCCATTAGAGTCATAGTTGGGAACAAGATACGAACTTATATTGTCTGCGAAGAAATATTCTATAGAATCCAGGTCTTGGAAGCTCAAATCTTTCGATCTTTCCGCATTACTATGACCCTTTAAGGATACAGATTGAACTTTGATTTTCCAGGGTACCGTCCTACCACAATATATCATACTATGCATACAAGGTCACTGCTTAAAGTTACAAGATAATGCTAAGAGATTGTTATAAATGTCTCTCATAATAACGGCTTGGAATTGCGAAAGGTAATGAAAAAGGGCAATATAGGGAGCTGTTTACAGAGGTGCGAAAGAAGTGAGACAAGGCATATTAATAATGACTCTAGAGACGGATCCTCAACGGAGGGATTTCAAGGATATCAAAATTCTGGAAAATTTGCAGGGTAGCTTTGAAGAAGCAAAGACATTATGATGTTGGAAGAGAATTACAAAAGATGATTTTCCTTATTCTCTTGAGATGGAAGAACCATCAGCTGTCATGACAAACCTAAATATTTGATCGACTTCGGAGTTTTCAAAAATTTCCGAGTCATGAGTTATTATTATCAGCTGGGCCAGTGGTCCTACACCTTCTCTGAATGCATCCGACAGTATTCTGACAAGCCCCCTTCTTCTCTCTTCGTCAAGATGTGCGGTAGGCTCATCCAGTATGATGAAATCAAGTTTGTTTGAGCCCATCATATAGGCAATACTAAGACGAAGTGCAAGGGCTACGGCCACCTTTTCACCTCCAGAAAGTGAGTCCATATCAATTTCACCCTGCCTGCCATAACACGTTATTGCTACTTCACGCGCTTCTTCTGTAAGTTCGATCCTCGAAATGCCAATGTTAAAAAGTGAGGTGTATTCTGACGCTTTCTGAGATATAACTCCTAGCGCCCACGAGCGAAGGCTGATGCCCACCATTCCATCCCTATTGAATATCATTGATCGTATTCTTTCCAGCATTTTGGAGAATTCAGATGCCTGTCTTAGCTGATCTATTGCATGCTTCGCAGAATATATCTCTGCCTGGGCGTCAGTCATTACACGTCTATACTCACCAGTTTTGATACTTGCGTTCTGCAATTCTTGTATTAGCCGTGATCTCTCTAGCTTCGCATCTGTGTATTGCTGGAGACTCAACCCACTTATCTGTCTGCGCAATGTAGTAATTTCTTCAGCGAGTGTCTTTGAGACACCATCTATTACCAGCCTGAAAGGATCAGCTCCTACATAAGCGATTTGCTGAGGAAGTTGGGCCAGATATTTTTTCTTGCTATTGAAGTCATCTTCAATCTTGACCAAGTCGTTTTCAGAGCTTATTGAATTATTTGACAGGAACTTTTCTGCTGTCACTATCTTTTTGTCCTGCTCTGACAGCTGATGCTCTTCTTTTTTGAGCTCAACTTTAGCTACTTGCAGTTTGTATTTTTCTTCCGATCTACGCCTGATTTCCAGCTGAATATGGTCTATGTTATACATTTCATTGATCTTTGTAACATTAGAGTTGCAAACGGGACATTTGCCATCCGCTATATGCAGTTTACCGGCACACTCTAGAAAGCCATGTAGCTTACCCATCATGCCCTCATTTTCTTCCAGCTTTAATTGGATCTCCTCTGATTCTGCTTTTATCATTTTGAGTCGTATCTGCACCTCTTCTTTGGTTTTCAATACATCTAGCAAGTTCTTTGCTTCCACGACTACTCTTTCCAGCCGATCTACTTCTGTGCTAAGTTGGCTGCGCCTTTCAATAACATGTCGGACGAGCAGTTTTTCACAGTTCTGAAGTTCCTGTGTCTTTTGGATTACTGGCTCCATCCTCTCAATTTCCTTCTCAATCTGACCTAATTTTTCCTCAAGCAGCCTCCTTTCATCTTCGAACTCTTTCAAAAGCAATGATCCTTCCTTTAGCTCCTTCTCTTTTTGGTCTAGCAATCTTTCCACCTTTGGAACTTCCTCGTCAGTGTAGCCTATTTCATCACGCAGCCTTTCTCGAAAGCCTATGATGACATTGCGCATTGTTTCATAAGCTGAGTCGAGTCTGTCAATGCCAATCAGGCCATTTAGCAATTCCTTAAAGTCTTTTGGTTGCGCTTCTACTATCCGGACCAGCTCGCCCTGCTGTACTACCCCAGCAACACGCAGCTTTTCATAGTTCATTCCAATTACGCGTGCTATTTCGAAACTCATTGACTCACCAAATTGTCTGCGCTCGCCGCCTACAATTGGCTTATTTACTACCTTGTCGCCGTCTGATACAAGTACAAGCTGGGAAAAGGACTGAAGGCCGGAGCCGTTTAGCGCTCTTGTCGCCTCAAACTCTTTGGAATTGAGAGCAAAGTGCATCTGTGCCATAGCATGGTTAGAGCCTCGCCTTACGAGGTTCTTGTTTGATTTTCTCGTATGCTTGCCAAAGAGCGAAAACGTCACTGCATCTATGATTGAAGATTTGCCTGAGCCATTATGGCCTAGAAATATTGTTATTCCCTTGCAAAATTCTATTTTGGTGTCTTTGTGTGCGATAAAATTCTTCAGTTGAATATCCTTTATCATTTAATATTATTGTGACCTCCAAATTTGTTTAACTTGTACGCCTGCCACAGTATCTCCAGAACAGACTTGGCATCCTTATCAGCTGCCAATGGTAATACTTCACCTATCGTAAACTTGGCAAGATCATCTGACCCAAGTGCTTCCGCTGATAGACGATAGAGCTCAAAATCAATGTCTGCAGGCTGGGAATCATACACAGTAGTAGCAAGATGCTCTTCTAGCGGCTGCCAAATGTAATGAAGGCAGAAGTCATTGAGCTTTTTCAAATGCTCAGCTATAATCTTAGAGTCAATACTACTCCCAGCTACCTCTATTCTTGCAACTGGTTTTTTGTCATAGGATGTTGCCTTCTTGATTATTTGCTGGACCTCATTTGCAATGTCCTTGTAGTCTATTCTGGCAGAGAATTGCGGACGTCTGCTCTCAAGCCTTACCCATTGTGTTGATGGTTCCTCGCAAGACATGTCGGTTATGATAAAGCCTTTGTCTACCTCTTTGATCCCTTCGCTTGGAGTCAAATCGATTGAGCCAGGATAAGCAAGGGGACCGCCAAGGAATTCAAATCTCTTTTCAATGTGGTCATGATAGTGTCCCAGTGCATAGTAGTTAAACCCAGTAGGAAGATCGGTAGAATTGAGCTCACCGGCAAACTTGTTAAAGTCAGCCAGCCCCTGATGCAGCACAAGCACCTTCTTGCCATCGTGTTGCTTTGCAATACGCTCCGCGTGACGGATATTTTCGATTAGTGAATCAATATTACTGCGCCGCTCCTTGTCTGCTCCAAACAATACACAATCTTCAATTTTGAAAGATTCATCACATCGAAGCTTCTTTGCAAGTCCAAGGTTGCTGTAAATGTGGACAAATGGCACGTCCCGAAGCCGGCTGATGTCGTGTTCGCCCAGCACAAAAACTACGGGAATCTGCTTTTCCTTCAGCTTTTTCAGTATGTTGCCAAGCGTGATTATCGCCTTACCACATGGCCTAGGATTGTGAAATAGATCACCGGATAAAATTACAAGCCTTACTCTCTCCTTTATTGACACATCTATTACCTCATGAAAAACCCGGTAGACGTCTTCCTCCCTTTCCTCTAAGCTGAATTGTGCATATCCAAGGTGAAGGTCGGAGATGTGTGAGATTAACATTTGTATCCTATAAGATAGTCAACTGCTAATCCTGTATATAGCCTGATGGAAGGTATGCCTCCGATGATTCTTTTGCGACTTGCTGCTTCAATGCTGCAAGTTGCCTCCATTGTTCTACCGCTTTCTGGTCGCCGCCTATCTTCCGCTCTTTGACTTCGTCCACCTTAACAAACGTCGGCAGGTTGACCCATTGACCTGCGAAAATTGCCTCGCCAGGGTTTAATGATGTCAGCTGATCAATAAGATCCCGGCTAAGTGCTTCGCTTGCAGCAGAAACATGCATCTGATCGTCCTGCTGGATTATGCGCATTACTGCAAGCGATCCCATCTGACTTAGGATGTTAGCATCAATTCCTCTAGGACGTTGTGACACTATTACTAGGCCAAGTCCAAACTTCCTCCCTTCACGCGCAACCTTAGAAGCGAAATATTTTGTATCTGTGTCTTCATCCTTCGGTATAAACACATGGGCTTCCTCAATTGCCACAAGTATCGGCGCTGGAAACCGTGGTTGTGACTTAACGGCGCCTTTTTTTTGCCGCGTTGCCTTTTTCCTATCGTCCAGCAGCTCTTCGAGGTAAAAAGACACAGCAATATTAGCCTGTCGCTCAGTAAGTTCTACTAGATTGATAACGTTTATCTTGTAGTTCTTGAGAAGTGCCAAGGGATCAGTCATGCTAGGATCCAAAATAGTATGAAACTTGCGTCGGGCATCATCGATCTTGTCAACGACTTTGGCCGCAGCCTCACGATATAACTTGTCGGCACCAACTCCCGATACAGCGTTCATGAGCGCCTCCCAAAAGTCATCAGCCTTACGTTGCTTGACCTCTTCGGTGAATGCGATCCTAAGCACATGCATCTGGTTTGAAGCATTTTCCTGAATCTCAATGACCTCTGCGAGCTTGTCTGCTGACAAAAGTCGAGGGTTTATCCTTCCGTCCAGTAGGTTGATGTTGCTAGATCCCATGTCAAGTGTAGAATAGTCATCATGGTAATCAAAAATCACCATCGTACCACTTATTCTGGCGACTTCTTTAGCCAAAAGCGAGATTAGATTGCTCTTACCCATGCCAGTCATGGCAAGCACTGCAAGGTGGCGCGAAACGACTTTGTCGATGTCCACTCGAGCATCAATTGCAGTGTTGCGGAGAAGCTTACCTATCATTATCCACTGTTGTCCCGAGGGTGCAAAAATGGCAGCAAGGTCTTTAGTCGAGGCTTCATACACTTCAGCGCCAGGCTCGGGAGGCAATGCAGGAAGAATTGCTTTGCACTTTTTCAATTCAGATACATAGCCAAGAATGCGCACATGTCCCTTGTAACTTTTATCTCGAAGGTTTTCAGCGGCAACCTGTTTGCTCTCAGATGCTTCTTCGTAGTTGTGAATACTGTTACCTAGTGCATCGCTGCTAATGGATGACCTTTCAACAAGCCCAAGCACCTTGTCTCCACCATAGTTTAGAATAACGTATTCGCCAATGCTGACAGGTCTTTTTGATTCGAATGTCACCTCGTCGGGCTTGGTGACACCGATCAGAATACCTAGATCTTCACTCATTTAGTGCATCCCTTGCCCCCGGCTCGTTCTGCAAGCCATATATGCTTGCGAGTCTATCTATGTCTTCATTAGTTATCTTACAGGTATTGTGTGCCAACTTCAGACAGTACGGATAGCCGACTACACTATGATATCGCAGTTTATTCAAAGCCGATTTTACTTCTTGCTCACTTACACTGTTCATAATTTCAATACGAATAATGGGAGTATGGTCGCGTAGCCTTGCATAGATTTCAAACAGGGGTGCATGGCAGAATTGCATTTCAACAGGAACACTGAAACCAGCCTTCTTGCAGGTGTGCCCATAATAGTAAATGTCGCCAGCCCTTGATCCCATTTGGCCGAATTGTAATCTGCTCTCAGAGGTCTTTGAAATAAAGATGCAACCGCTACACTTCTTTACTATTTCATACGCTTCTTCAGGCCTGCTTTTCATCAAACGCGAAACGAGT
>DATFCN010000172.1:0-20829 GCA_035253045.1 Nitrososphaera sp. | reverse complement strand
GACCACGGTCAAGTAATGTTCTTAGTCTGAAGGATGAACCCAATGGCACTATGGAGTATGAGCATGATATGATATTTACTCTTAATAAAAAGGCACTTGATTATCTGGAGGATAGGCTATACTTGGCAAAAAATCGTGATGTTATATTTAGGTTTCATCTGATACTGACAACACTTGGAAGCACAATTCGAGCAGGTCCATTCAGATCTGACAGCAGCCTAGTAGGAGAGAACAAGCGAGCAGTGATTTTAGCACCAGATAATAATCCGGCAGAAAGTGATCTAGATTTCAATATTTTAGCATCTGCACATAGCAACAAGCATCCTGATATTTTATTCTTATCAGAGGTTTATGACAAGAAAATTACAATTAAAATACCATCAAGTGACTGGGTAAATGACTTTCAAGAAAAATTAGGTCTTGGAAAATTCATGATTGTAGAGATACCTCAACTTACAGTGGATCTGAAAGGTATGGATGAGGCATCTTTAGGGGAAGATCAACGGGAATTAAGGACGAGATTAGTCAGAGCTTTAGAAAATTCAGGTGAAATTAATGAAGATATAAGGAAGGCTGATTGGAAAAAGCTGCCGAATCATGCAGAGCTAGTATTGAACCTTTTACTAAGGGAAATATACGTACGTTTATAAAAGAATTGATTAAGCAACAGAGCGGTAGTGAGGAAAAAAACGCTAGCCAACTAATCGAGCCGTTTTCGCGAATATATGACTATTCTAGCGGTCTAGTACATGTGGTAGGTCGGCAAAATCAGACAGTATCAACTCACTATACAGGTGGCAAGGAAGATGCTTATATGAATTACATGATATTAGCTGCCCTGATCAACACAGTAGCAAGAAAGTTTATTGCCACTCTTAAGACTTGATCAACCCTTATAATAGGTAGTTGTTCCATAATCTTTGGCTGACTGATTGACTGACAGCAATTTTTGCCTTAAACAATATGTTAGTTAGATGATTGGCTAGTTACAAAAATTCTTTGTTAGGTACCAGTAGCATAGGCTTCGATATCTTCTGTGATATCAGAATACAGGAGACTTTGGCTGATTGACTGCCTTATTATTATTTAGAGAGGGGAGTATTTGGGTTAACTCCAATTTATCACCACACCACAGTCTCTTTCATTATTTGCTTGTATTAACCGAACTAATTAATTTATTTTGAATCTAGGCAAATAATATTATATTATGTTATATGTAAAATTAGCACTTTGCTTCGCAATAGTAATAAGGTAATTCGTGCATCCGTCGAACAATGGTTGCAAGCACTGCGGAACTTGAGCGACCTACGCTTCGGATGGGGTCAATAGCATTCCTTGCAGGTCTTGTTATTGCCCTTGTATCCACCCTCGTGTTTCATCCTAGGGTACAGGCGAAGAACTAATGAACAATCCATTTATCTTTGGAGTATGCGCGGAGGATCCTCTCTGGATAGCCTCCCATATCGGGCAGTTTGCAGGCATATTATTAATTTTTGCTGGTGGATTTGTAGCACTCTATCGCTTGCTTATCAAGTCAGTCAAACCAGAAATTGACTTGTCTAAAGCAAATTGAGAGAAGAAAAGCCAGTTTTTTGGAGAAGAAACCATCAAGAGGTTGGAGGAACAAAAGAAGCACTTCCATGTGAAAGTAGACAGCAGCATGAAGGTAAAGATGCAATACGAATATTGTGGTGGACCCATAAATGGCAAGCCTAAAGTACTGGAGTTTGCTAATTTTCAGCGATTCTTTTGCTGTATTGGCTGCAAGAATAATTATAGAGAGAAGCACGCAGGCAGGATACAGTCAATAGTGGAACAGTACAAAGAGATGCAAAAAGAGGCGAAGCAACTGACCTGATTTTTGGTAGAAACTAATTACTTAGAGACCGTCAAAGAATTGCTGTTAATAAATAGATACTTAGTTCAGCCTTTGTACTAGTGAGTAAAGAGAATGATCAGCAGCTAATTAAAAAGAGCAATTATGTGTATATGTGCTCTCATGGTCTAGAAAGCAAATATTGAGTGGTAAGCCACTCTGGCTTCGTTGTTGATTAAATTAAAGATGTAGAAAGGAATGGCTCATCTAATCCGCCATACCAATTTGTTGCTTCTTGGAATTGTTACTACCCTGTTGGCGCCACTATCTCCTCCTGGTTCTCCTTTCCACCAGGCGTGTTAAGCTTCTTAATAGCCGTAGCTACCACGATAGCTGAAATAGCAGCCACTATTGCTGCAGTTATGAATGCAAGATGGAAGCCATTGTTTAATGCATCAATTGAGCTAATGCCGCAATTTTGGTCGGATAACGTCTGTGCTGAAGCAATTGCCACCATGATAGCTAGGCCAAGCGCAGAACCAATCTGATAGCTTGTGTTTACAATTCCAGATGCAAGACCTGACTCTTCTTTTCTTGCATGTGAAACAGCAGACATCAGTGCGGGTATGTAAGCTAGAGACATGCCCACTGCTGCGACTAAGGAAGCTGGAAGCACATGCATAAAGAAGCTTCCATTAGCAGATGGAGTAGCCACAAACATCAGCATTGAAGCTGCTAACAGTCCTAGACCTGCAACCAGACTGTGCTTTACTCCCAGACGACGTATCACCCTCGAGGATGCTCCAATCATCAGAGCCATTATCGCAACTGTCATAGGAAGGAGAGCAAGCCCGCTTTCAAATGCTCGTATCCCTGTACCTGTTGCAAGTAGAGGTTGAGGAAGAATTACATTGGTATCCATGCTGCTCCAAGTAGAGCCATCACAATGTTGCCAGCTAATAGATTAGAAGTCTTAAATATGCGTAAAGGCATGAGTGGTTCTCTACTTCGTTTTTGTATTATGGTAAATGCATCCAATAGAGCTGCAGATGTCAAGAGCAAAGACACAGTTTGCACTGAAGTCCATCCAGCATCATTTGCAGTGACAATTGCATAGACTAAGAGGATCAGCGCTCCTGTGATAGAGATTGCTCCTAGGTAGTCAACACGATCTTTCTGCCTTGTTCCTTGCGGAATCAACACCCAACTCAGAGCCAAGACTGCAACACCGATTGGAACATTGATGAGGAATACCCATGACCAGTCTACATATGCGGTTATTATGCCGCCTAAGAAGACACCTGCTGTTCCTCCAGCTGGTGCTGCTGCACCCCAAAAGCCCATAGCTTTGTTTCTTTCTGAGGGAATAGTGAATAGGTTCATTAGTATTGACATGGCAGAAGGCGCAATAAGCGCGGCACCTATTCCTTGAAGAGCACGTGCTGCGTTTAGCACTGTTCCATTAGGAGCCAATCCTGCTAGAACTGATGCTGCAGTTAGAATAGCAAAGCCTATTACAAATATTCTACGTTATCCTACTATATCGGATAGCCTTCCACCAAGTAGCAATAGTGCTCCAAATACAATCACATACGCGCTAAAAATCCATTGCAAGTCTGATTGTGAGAATCCGAACTGTTGTTGTATTGCGGGTAGTGCTACTCCAATGATTGGTGTATCCCTAATAACTAAGAACTGTGCTAGTGAAAGTAACGCTAGTGCTTTCCAGCGACGTGGATCTTGTATAGCAATAATTGATTCTTGTTTGTTGTTATTACCACCTATTGTTTGTTGTTTATTGGTAGTCATTTTAGTTATGGTTTGATAGAATGGTTGGTTATATAGCAAGGTGGGTTTACAATTGTAAAATTTGAACTATGCTCTACAGCCTTACAATTGTAAACTCTGGTCTTTATCTATGGGACTTCATGTTAGTCATGTATGTTCAAAGACCCTGTATGTAATATGATGGTTAACGAAAAGACAGCCAAGTATGTGTCAGAAATTGGAGGTGAGAGAACCTATTTCTGCTCTGCAAACTGCAAGAGTGAATTCGATGTGCACGAAAGCAATTATAACAATAACAAGAGCAGCAGCAGCAATTGCTGCTGTAGTTCGAATGCAGATATGGCCACTAATTGCTGCACTTTATGACATTGCTGACTTGTGAAAAATACATAACATGATAAATAGAGCTGAAATCCGTCATGCCTGAAATCAAGCTTTTTTAAGGATTTCATAAATAATAGTTGTACTTGATAGTCCAAGTCCCAGATGAATTTGGCTCTTCGTTTTCTAGTCTATTAATCAGTTGCAATGCCTATGTAAACCTCGTTTACCCATCCATTCCAGTAACATTCAGGAACAGGAATGGTCTTCCTATCAAGATTTCAGGCGAAGTCATTGCCAAGCTGGAAGCCAGATGTAGACATGGTATTGATAATATCTTATCAGCAGCCATCAAGCCTTCCAAAATTGAGTGGCTAATTGATGGTAAAAGTGAGAGTTTCGGTGCCTTCAAAGTAGGCCATTCTGATCAAGCAGAATATCTTTCTAGAGATTACGGCGAATGTGTGATCTACCATCCTCCACTTGAATTGACCAAATCTCCTAAGGAAATTGAAATACGACTCAAGCTAAAGCACACCACTGGAGATCTAGAATATAAAGTATACATAGAACTTCAGTTGCAAAAGGGCTTTGGTAAAGGCTTATCGTCATTGGCGAATGTTATGGTTAAGTCTGTCGATCAGGTAAACATGCTACCTATTGAGAATAAAAAATGTGAAATCTGCAGACCTGAACTTATTTTCGATGAACTGGAGAACCAAATAGTACTTGCAGGTCCAGTTTATGACGGCAGATACCTAATGACTTCTGAATACATAAAGATGCTATCTTCTACCGGTAAGGAAAAAGAACAAATCTGGTTCACTTCCAGCACTGGAGAGCGAGTTCTACTTGATGGCCTGTTTCCTGCTCATGATTTAAAATGGCAATGCTCGGCGGGCAAGTTTGCCGGAACTAATACTGGCAGGTCGGTCATATATCTTACTCCAGATGAATCAGGACTTTCTAAGTCCCCTGTGACCATTGCTGTTCAGGCGGACGGAATGACTCTTGCTAGTAGAAGATTTTGGCTACTCCGAGGGTCTTCTGTCATGCATTGTTAAGGATTTAATAGCCTTATTTTTTGAGGAATACTCTCGAAGAATTCTATCTTGCAACCGGCTGAGCAAAAAGAAACACCATCTTTCCTTCGATCTTGGATTTGTGCTATGCTATCTTTTTCTCGCTCACCCTTCCACGTACAAAGTCTTTGAATATCTATGTCGGTGCTTAAGCAGCCGTTTATCGTTGTCATTGCTTGCTTTGGCATTTTACAAAATGAAATTTGTTATTCTTATCTTTAGGATATTTTAGAATATTCTATCAAAAATGACAGACCGATACAACACCAAAGAACAAGATTTCTTATGAAAAAAGAATCAAAAAATTGCAAAAAAGCTGAGCGCTTGTATAGCAGGTTTTCCTAAGTTCCATCCTTCTACAGGTCTCTTTCCATATAGATAACACTGTGTTTGTTCACTTCTCCCAGATAGATGTTTTTGTCGTCGTCACTTATCGTGATGTCTTCAGGTTGTATCTCAAGTCCTCCAATTATTGTTGATAAATTCCAAGTTGCCTTCAGGCTAAACTCTGTATCGTATATCTTGACATTATTATTTATGGCATCCACAGCA
This sequence comes from Nitrososphaera sp., assembly GCA_035253045.1. Lineage (GTDB taxonomy): Archaea > Thermoproteota > Nitrososphaeria > Nitrososphaerales > Nitrososphaeraceae > Nitrososphaera. Next base: position 15,270 of record DATFCN010000172.1, on the reverse strand, counting down.
TAAATCAAGTCATTTCGATCGACATACACTCCGGTTATCTTGTTAAATCCATTAACCTTTTTGAGGATGTTGCCATTTAAAGGGTCAAGCTTTAGTAAACTGTTATTGCCAGTCACTGCCAAGTATATGAACCCCGCAGAATCGACAGACACACCCCAAGCTTGTGGAAAACCAGTTTTCTTCCAAATAATAGTTCCGTTCAACGACAACTTTTGCAGATGACCTAACTCATAATCAGGCGCATATATGTCCCCATTGTTTGGGTCTATCCCGATATCATGTATGTGTTGCAGTCCAGGGTTATCAAATTTCATCAAGAAAGAGCCATCTACATTGAAGACTTGTATTCGGTGATTTTCTTGATCGCCTACGTATAGAACATTCTCTCCATTTCTATCGGTTGCCAATCCGTGGGGGTGCTGAAATTGACCGTCTGCAGTACCGCTTTTGCCGAAAATAAACTTGAGCTGACCGTCATATGTGAATACTTGGATGCGATCTTCATGCCCTGCTACATAGACATCCCCTGTGCTTGAAACTTCAACAGAAGATGGCTCTTGAAACTGTCCTGGCGCAGTGCCATAACTACCCCAGCTTTTGACATATTTTGGTACTGTCAAAAGGCCGCTTGATGATGATGGTGGTGGTGATGGCGATAGTGATAATAGTTGTGAAGATGATATCTCTGCGTCACATGAAGATTCTAAGTTCTCACATGAATCTGTTAGAATCGTTGCATTTGTGCTTTGCGTAGCTACGGTAATATTCATAACTGACAGGATTAGTATTATAATCAAGAAAATACTTGTCAAATTTGCATAAGATCCGCTTATTTTTTGCATCTTTAGTAGTGCATTGACTAAGCTATATAGAACTTGTTATTGGGAGGTTGGATAGTTTTGATAAAATCTAGATAAAGGTAAAAACATTGAAGAGAGACATTTCCTAATCTCCAATAAATATAGCAATATGCGAGCAAAAGCCCATCAGGTATTTTGAATTGAACTCTTATCAAAATATATAATACTATATAATTTAGGGCAATAAGAAGAGACAATTTATTACCCGCAACTTTTCTGAATTGGAGTTTCTTTGCAATCAGCTTTATAATAACTATCTTTTTCTATTCCGCGCGTAGTTACCTGTCATGGAGGTACCTTTATTGAATTAACTATTATCTTGAAGCCTTATGACTACAAGACTGGCAGCGGGACGTTCATGTTTGGTGGCAGCAATACCCCTTCGTTATTATTTTGTTGGATGAGTTATAGAATAAAACAAAACAAAACAAAGCTGTATTATATTTAAGATGTGGATTGGAGATAAAGACGGCTGGCTGGTTTCTAAGGCAATTACCTTCCTACTATGATCATAGTTTGATATCCTCATGTCCGTCACCAAAGCCCTGCGTTTGTCTTTTCTTGTTTTTGTATAATAGATACGTCAGCGCTACTAGTGAGCCAGGAAGCACAATGTAGTTAGCCAATAATGAAATTGCATCCCCATCAGACCCAAATAGTGTGCACGGAAATTCTCCATAGGTACAACCAGCACCGAAAATTATACCATTCCATGCTGAATGACTAACGATAGCAAACCATCCTTTGCCACTAATCCAGGTACGGAGACTGAAGAATAACAGGGGAATGACGAAAAACCAGTTTCCAAAAGCTAAGCTGCTTATTGTAAGAGCAGGAGTGTTGAGAATATGTGACATTGCCCAAACAGAACCCGTTATCAAAACAAAGTAAGGGTTTCCGATTACATAGAATGGAATGCCAAAAAATATTGTCTCCTCAATTGGTCCTGCAGCCAAGACGGAAACAAGGGATCTGGGAATTGTAGGTGATTCGTAATTCTGAATCAACTGATCAACCAAGTACATACCCGGTAGCATAAGAAGCAAGCCGATGCCATGATAGAAAAGCAGCATCTTTATCAGATAAGTGATTGATGTTTGGCGGAATCTTCTAAGCCAGAATCTTGGGTTTATATCCTTCAGCTCGTCAGGATATTTATCTTGTATTGTCAATTTGTGAGAATTCTCCTTATCTCTATAAGTGCTGAAGGTTTATGGCCTCCCCCAGTTTTGTTTAGATAGGGTGATTTCTTACATTCTACAAATTTTGTATTTACTATGTTCTTTCTAGGAGCTAGACCTAGGAGTATACCGCCGGCTGGAATGGTAAAACTGATAATGCACATAGCTATACCAGCTCAGCATCAGTACCTAGAGTCAAGGCTCCTTGGATCATCAGTATTACCATTCTGGATAATCAAACCTCCATCAACAAATAATAGCATCAGTATTGCCGTTAAAGATGCACTTCTTGCGACTGCAGATGTAATTATTGACAATATCGCTGCACTTCGACTAAAGATATCGCCGTCTTGTAGATGCGCCCAAAATAAGAAGTCCTGAATCCTCAGAAGATTTTACAGCTGAAGGGTCGGATACAGCTAAGGATATATCTACATCATAGACGATTAGGAGGCCTAATGATAACGTTACCAAGTGACCAGCAACTCTGACTTTATTCACACCACCAGCAGTTTGTGCTATGAGCTATTAATAATGATAATGGTACAATTCGTAAAACCTGATATGACTTATCTTTTCTTTGAATTGCAGCATGATTGGTCATTTTAGTGGTTTGTACCAATATAGATAATTGTTGTCAAGGAAATAGCGTGTGCGATATTATTGAACGCCGATAGTAATAAGGAAATAACAACAATAACTTGGTTTAAAGAATTCATTGGAGTAGGTTACGATTTTTATGACGTTCATGTAAACATCATTCCGTTATTTAAGGACAAAACTTATGCCGTAGGTTTATGGAAGAAAACTTTTGAAAGAATAGATGCCAATCAAATCAAGATTAAATTTGTAGAACACGAAGACAATTATTGGTTTATTGTTTATACTACTAAATCAGAGGATAATATTGGTTTTGTAAAAAATATTGCAATCTCTGAAAATTATTACAAATTCAAAGCTGCGTTCGAAAATAAGGCTATTCTTCGCTTTGGCATCTACAAAGAGTATGATGAACATAAGAAAGATAACGAGAGTAAGAAGTATCATCTAGAACTGCTGAAAAAATCAAAATTTGTACATAATGTTAAAGTTGCGGAGTATTCTGAGTTACCTGCACATAGTCTTGAAAGAGGATTTATTGACGATAATATCCTTCAAAATCCCTTTAATGATAATTAATTGCCAACCACAATTTATATACATATACACACTTGGCTAAGATAGTCGGATGCCTGGATCAACAGTTTGATTTTGCTGTTCCAATATTCCGCTGTACCATTTTCTCACCTTCATAATAGATATCCTCTACAGTTACCATGCCGGCTAGAACCCTCGCCGATTGTCAAATGACTGTGACTCGGATGGCTTTGCTGTATGTTATTTCCTCGTACTCTGCACCAACCATCAGGCTGTACTCCCCCGGTTTTGTATCTTCAGACAGGTTAAGAAGTAGAGTTGCCTTCTTGCTAGATTCTCCCATATCAAATGTCAGTATATCCTCACTAAACACCGCTGTTGCATTATCAAGATTTCCAGTTCTACCTAGGGTTCCCGAAGCGACAAGTTGTAGTGACAGTAATGAGGGGGCATCATCATTAATAATATTAATGTCGATCGTATTGCTACCACCTTGCGGTATTGTGGTGGCATTTTGGGAGAGCTGGATGCTGAATGGAATTACACTACTGCTATTTACTGTTCCAATTTTGTTCTCAGTCCATTCGGTAAACCATGCATTTCCTCTTGAATCAACAGCAAGTTGGAGAGCATTGGATATTCCACAGTCCATATTGATAGGTATCTCTTGACACTGGGCAAATTTCCTATTTTGTGTAGGAATCCAATATTCGACCAATGTTTCAGTTTCTAGATCAAATTTCGCTATTTTGTTGCCTATGTGTTCGTTAAACCATATGTTCCCGTTAGAGTCGGATACTAGCCAATAAGGCAATGTATAAGAATTATTCAATTGATTCCCTCCATTAACTCTAGGAGATAGGACAGACGTACTGTATTGGGCAATCTCTCTGGTCGTAGGGTCGAATTTAAAAAATATGCTCGTTCCTTGATCCGTGATCCAGACATTCCCGGTTTTATCCAAAACTAAGCCTACAGGCGACTTAATTTCGTTTGGCAGTTCAAAAATGGTAAATTTTCCTGTTTCAATATCAAATCTGAGCAATTGACCCATTTGGTTATATGCAAGAAGAGAAATCCAGATACTTTTGCCATCATTGTCTGTCTCAAGCGACCCGACAGTCACTAAATCTTGATTAATACTACTAAAACCTTCCACAGGCATTGGTATATTTGAGAAACCGTCGGATGTTCCATCTCTTAAAGCTGATTTGTTTGCAACCCACAAATCAAATGACCTTATTCCTACGACATACACACTTCCTTTAAGATCAAAATCGATATCAACTGGATAGATTGTTCTAGAATTATTTGTAATGTTTGGGATCATATACTTTTCGAATCGTTCAGTCAAAGGATAAAACCTCCAGATGGCATTTTGCTTTTCGTCTGTAAACCACAGGTTACCTTCCTGATCGAATTTTAGGTTCCATACTTGAGATGCACCTAGTCCAACTTCTCTTGGAAGCCATTGTGGAATTTGAAACTCCTTGAACTCTTGTGTGCTCGGGATAAATTTTACTATATTGCCCTGTCTAGTGGATGCAAACCAAACATTATCATCTTTATCTGTTACAATACCTACTGGGAGTGAACAAAAACCTGGAACCTTAAATTCGCGTACATAATATTCTGAACTTGAAATAGATTCACCGCAGAACCGTTGCTCAAACTGTGTCTTAATATCGATAGGAGATTCGTCATTTATGAGAGCATTATTATTATTATTTGTGTTGACTATGAAACCGACAGCGGCCTCTATCGAGATAACAACAATCCCTATTAGAACAAAAATCAAAAGCCTCTTTGATCCACCTTTCTTTACTATCTGCCACCATTTGCTCATTTTATCTACGGTTGCCTCCATTCGTAGTTAGTGCACGATTCAGCTAAGTTGGGAAATCCTACTGATTCCATCTGTATGGTGCTCATCGCCGCGAACAAAAACAGGCTTTAGTATCAGGGTTTTTGCATGGCAGAACGCATCGTATCGCCATTTGGACCCTACTTTGGAGGGTCTGTCAAAACAAAATATGAGAATGCTCGACACAGTCTCCACGAAAATAACAATAGCTTTGCGCGGATTCAAAATTATAATTATTTTGCCTTGAGGTATTTTATAGACAATTTGGTACAAGTTGCTAAGTTAAAGTTTTTAGAGACGAGATATCCCAGCAATCAATATTGGCGTCGTCGTCCTCCTCTTCTTTCTCTTCTTCTCCTCCTCCTCGCTCGATCGTTACATACTTTTTACTTTTACCTGCTTATTTCTCGCTTTCTCGATCATTTTTTTGCTATTTTTACAAATTTAGTTGCTCTTACCAAATTGTCTATAAGGCACATTAAGGATTTAATATTCAGGAGCAGTTGTTGATAGAGAGCAGTAAAGCCATCAGAGGATAGGATAGTTATGAAAAAGACTCGCATTTTCAACAAAATATTCCCTTTTGTAGGGCTTGGGGTGCTTGTCTTATCATTTCTTATTCCCCTGTAGCAAATGCCGCAGGCCTATCGGCGTTTTTAGTTCCTGAGCGCGACAGAGCAGAAGTTTCTTATGGGGATGTTAGAACAATTACGTTGCAGTATGCTGCAGGTAGCTCACTGGCTCAACAGTTTGATGGCAAGAACGAACGCATAGAGTTTACAGTAAATGGAACATCTAACCTTCAACTACTGCAAAATGATGCTGATAATAATAATAATAATAATAATAGCACTGGCATGGGCCAGCTTATAAATGCCGTAAATAGAGCGCTTTTAGAAGCCCAAAGTCCTGCTCAAATCATGGAGGCAGAGTTAGCATACACGGGTGTAATAGAGAAGGGCCAACGAGCATGACCCTGTCCTATAGGGTTGGCCTCAAACCAACGTTAGAGAAGTATGTATTGCAGCGAGCTCAGGGCGGTCAGCAAGGAGATGTCATTGATCTTGAATGGAGAAGTATAGTAGTCAAAGATTCAGTGATTGTAAACACTCCTGAATACGGCAATATAGAAATCAATCGCCCAATCGGTCTTTTGCAAGTAATGTATCCGGATTTTGCATCAAAGCTTGAAAATACTCAAGCTAGGGAAATAATGGAAGATCCGCTTTTGAACTTTGAAGACTTTAGCGCTCCAATGGGCGCTTGGCATTTTCTATTTGATCCTGTAGGAGCGTAAGGTAGTAGTGTAGGTTTGGAGGGAACCGGTGGGGCCAATGTATTATCGATCTGCTCTCTTGGGGAGAGCAGTCTTAGAGAAGGAGCACATGTCACAGAAGAAAAGGATGCACGTGTAACTATTGATGGAGCAGCGGTAATGTACACTCTCAAAATCCTCCGCCAAGCGGTCAGATCCAAATAGCAGGTTATGCAAATCGCCAAGAAAGAGGAGGAACTGAATTCGCAACAGTGACAGCAGAGGCACCAGAGGGGGTACAGACGTCAACGGTGGATTCCCTATCCAAGTTCTACTAGTACTTGGCGGAATGATGGGAGCAATAGCCATCTTTATCCTCATCAAAGTAAGGAAATAACTTAGGAAGAAAGTCAAACAGCCCTTGATGGAGGGTCGCCATGAAAGACTAGATAGTTATTCTCTTCCAGAAAATTCGATATACGCTATACATTTGTAGAGCAAGTCGGGTCACCTCATCTCTTCCTTTTCCTGCAGGCTAAATATTATGATAAATAGCAGGTTCTTCTCCCTTCTTTTGAATTTCTATAGACTAGACGAATATTCTCACTTCACTACAACGGCGAATTTTTTACTATGCCTTCCCCTTCGTGAAGAGTACCTCGTTATTGCCCGGAGTCCTGTCTTGCCACACCACATAGACACTATCCCCCGCTGTTGCTATGGAAGGGCATTCAGAAATATCCAAGTTGCTACTCAGGTTAGTACTTATATCACTAAAAGTATCTCCATTGTCACTGCTAAAGGCAACAAAGATTTCTTCATTTTCGTCAGACAATGGAACCTGTCCTGTAATATAGAGATGCGGTTGTTGTTGTTGTTGAGAGAATTGTTGGGATGATGGGAATGATGGCGGTAAGCTTTGCTCTCCATTTCCCTCATTACTCGCTACTACCATAATCTCTACATTTGATGGGTTCACAAAATTCTCGCTTTTAACTTCGGTAGCATTTGAAAAGGTATTTCCATTATCAACGCTTTTTGTAAAAAATAGATTACTGATTACTTGGTCATAAGGCGAGCTTCCCCATACAACGTAAACAGCATTTTTGTAAGCCGCTAGTTGTGCCTCTCCGACCTTCTCTTCGTTGTTATTCAGTTTAATAGGAGGACTGAACGTATTTCCTTGATCAGAACTTTTAACATATAATAGATCTGTCATTCCCACTTCCTCTTGAGTATTATCAGCCGCATTCCATGTTATGTGGACATTCTCGCCATAAGCTGCCACCTTTGGAAGTGTGATATCATTATTATCCAGGTCACCAGCGATGGTTATCACATTGCTAAAAGTGTTTCCTCCGTCGTTGCTTGCCTTGAAAAGTATGGCTCCATTACCTTGTTCATCTTCATCTAACCATACAACGTAGACATTATTTTCAAAAGCGGTGATCTCTAGATTACGTGAGCTAGTATTAGTAGTATTGCTTAGATTGATCGTTTCGCTAAAGGCAGTCCCATTATCTATGCTCCTTGCAAAAAATATCTCCTTGTTTCCAAGAGTATTGTCAGTCCACGCTACGTGGACCTTTTCCTTGTACGCTGCTATTTGGGGATGTTCAGAAAAGCCCGGATTATTGCTTAGATTTTGAACTTCTGTAGTTTCATTACCAGAATTATTATTTTCTGCAAAAGTTTCTCCGCGGTCAGCACTCTTCTTGATGTATATGTCATAGTTATTGTTGCTTAAATCAGACGTAGTAGAATCTTGCCATACAACATATACATTATTGTCTGATGCTGCTACTTGGCCATAGGCAGAATCGTTAGGGTTGTCTGTGAGATTTGTTACGTTCCCAAATCCAATTCTGTCAGATACATCTTGATCTGAACTTTCTTTATTGTCACTTTCGATGGCAGTGCTACCTTCTGCATCATTTAGAGAAAAAAGGCTCGCATCATAGTAAGTGATAAAAGGAACAAAAAGAAACAATGCCAAGGAAACAACTTGCAATATTACAGATGAGGGGACTTTCTTCATCCTCTAAAGAAAATCGCTACCATCTATTAATAATAATGGTACAACTCTATTACAGTAAAATACAAACCCCTTGGCTGTCTGTAATTGAGTACTATGGTACAGACTCTGTCTTTTGCACTTTCATCATAATCTAATACATACACCTTACACTGTAAACCTGCCAGTCTGCTTGCTCATATTGGTCAAATTTAGGCAGAAGAACACGTTTTTTCACAGTTTGAAGATTCCAGTCAATAAAAGCTTACGTCAGATAAAATAATAATACAGTTGAGAACTGTGCCTGTGACAGTATGAGGACCACACATGCATGCTTCTGTCGCATTATAGGATCAGATCATCCATCTTTTATCATTAAACCCTTTACTTTGCCGCCTGATCGAACACTTTTCTTCCCATCAGCATTTCTTGGCCTCGTTCGAAGCTTCTGACGGCAACAGGTACAAATCATCCCACTGTACAGGATGAATTCCCCGCATGTAGTGCATCGCTTTTGGCCCGTAGAATTCTAGTTGGTCTCCATGCTAACAATCATTTTTGAGAATTGCTTACAAAATAGTTTTGTACGATTAGCTAAGTTAACAATTATATTCTTGTTTTGTGATTTCATTTTTGGACTTAGCTGAAAAAGAGATATTATCTAAGGGATATAATCCTTAAAATGTTTAACTAGCCCTTTTCGCATAATCCTTGATAATAATATAGTAGTAATGGCCATAATTCACGTTACGAGAGAAATATCGGCTCCACAGGATAAAGTGTGGGGCATAATTTCGAACCTTGACAAAGAGCCTACATATTGGCATGGGATGAAATCTATTCGAAATGTTGGGCGGAAAGGTGCCAACATTATTGAAAGAGAGGTAATAATTTTATATAGAAATTCCAAATGCAAAGAAATTGTAATGCTAAATCCACAGCATTCGATTGAAGTAAAGATTATAGAAGGTCCCCTACACGGTACAAAGACCATAAAGTTGTATTCAAGGGGGCAGGATAAAACCACAATAGATATCACTTGGAATGTCAAGTTAGTTGGTCTTTTGCAAGTGTTTACCTTAATAGTAAAAAGATACATGGCTAGACAAACTCAAAAGGCACTTAAACGAATTGCAAAGGTAGTAGAGGCTGACAATTTTGCAAGTTAACGCGCTGACTGAAGTTGCTTAAGCCTGAACGCTCGCAAATTTTGTTGATGCTTGGTTGGATTTTTGAACCTTGTACCAAATTGTCTATAAGACGTAAACGAAGGATGTTACACACAGATTAGATTTGATATCTCCCAATAGAGCTTTCGTTGGCATTCTGGCATTTCTTATAGGTCTAAGTTTATTTTCAACTAATGCTTTTGGACAGGAAGGACATCATAACCTTCCACCTTCAAACATCGAGGGCAGAGAAGTGTTTCTAAGCTTCAATGCACCACCAATCCCTGACCCGTCTGAAGAAATTGATATGTCTTACTCATTTATCGATAACGCAACAGGCAACAATGTAAATCACGTTACATACTTTTTGAGTATTTCTGATCCACAGGGAAATCAAACCTTCTCAGAAGTACTGCACGGCCATGATGGAACCGTTAGATTGCAGTCAAGCCAGGAGAAGGCCAGTACATAGTAAATGCTAACTATGACAACCTAGCCGCAAGCTATGTCCTAGGCCCTGCAGGCCTGATAACTGTCACAGGGCCTGTATTTGCCCAGCAGGGAACCTATATGGTAGATATAGAAGTAAATGGTATAGACTATGATAACACTTTCCTTCCTGAGCCTATAAAATACCAGTATTCTCTCGTAGCAACATCATCCCAAGAGTTTCCACTTTCGTATGAATCTACAAATTTCAATGTTAATGTCAGCTCGCCTATATCCGTACAGAATGTGACGCTAAAACCTGAAGGCAAACAGCTTATCATTCAATACCCTAGTGGAGAATGGCAGCACCTCGACAACTTTCAGGTTTATGTTGATATTCCGAGACAAATGATGTCTGAGCCCTTTACTGCAGCCTTTAATGGAATGCAGATGAATGTCACCCAGATGCCGAAGAGCGATAACAGAATAACATCTCTTCTTCTCAATGGCATTCATCTTGACTTACTCGAGATGACAAACCAAACGTCAGGAGGCGACGGCGGTGGCATGCAGGGAATGGAGGGAATGAATATGACACAATCGACCACAGTTGTAGGAACTCAGCAGAATGCAATAATCATTACCGCAGCTGCTATTCCTTGAATTTGCCCTTAGTCTCTCTGCTCCTGGATTCTATGTGATTGTATTTATTTTATCGCAGAAGAGGAGGTTTAATTTTTGAAATTTCCATTATTTGGAATTGTGGCTATAGCCACGTTCGCTGTAGCAGTTGCTCTGTTCATTATAAGGTTGCTATTATTTCCCTAAAATTTAAACAATAGAAACACTTTGAGTTTGCTGTATTATCCTAAGTTTAGTTGTCTGTGCCGGCAGGCGAGCACTGTAATATCTACGTTCCCCATGTTATGTTAAAACGGTAAACAGCAGGTAAATAGAATGCATTTTAATCAGTTTGGATGAGTTCTACTGCAACACTCCAAAATACAAAATGGCAAAGTTGCATAGATGCTTGCATGAGCTGCGCTGAAGCTTGTGAATACTGCGCCACATCTGACCTCAAAGAACAAGATGTTAAAATGATGGCAAGCTGCGCTCAACTTAACAGAGAATGTGCCGAAGTGTGTTGGGCATCTGCCGCATTGATGTCTAAGGACAGCCAGTTTGCAAAGCAGTTTTGCAATCTGTGTGCTGAGGTATGCGATGCATGTGCTCAAGAATGTGAAAGACACAGCGTTGACCATTGCAAACAATGCGCACAAGCATGTCGCAACTGCGCCGAAGAATGCAGAAGGATGGCGAGATAAACAGATAGGCTTGGAAAAAAGCCTGCTCCTGATTTTTTCTTCCCCTTTTATTTTTAGGCCTTTTGAGGGTCTTTTTCCGTATCACTACGGCCATCATTCATGAAAAGTGCAAGTAATGTAAAAGGTATCGACACTATTGCAGTGGTGATTATTAATGTGCGGATTGATGTGGGATCAATAGGAGCCCCGAAAAAGGGCAGAAAGGGTATTGGAAATATGAACAAAATCCAGATGCCTGCAAGGACAACCAGAACCTTCCATCTATTCTTCAGCCTACTGCGGATCATATTGCTACCATCATCATCGATTTATTATCGGCGATGGAGAGAAATGGGATTTTTGGTACGGTTCACTAAGGGGTTCTGGTAGCAATATTATATCACCAACACAATAACATTAAATGATATAGCAAGGTTGTCGCCTTCACAAGTCGAAAGCACAAAGGACAAAGTGTATGGATTCATAACCACAAACCCCGGCTCCTATTTTAGAGAAATCCTACGTTCACTTGAGATTGGAACAGGCAACTTGCAGTATGCGCTAGAGATGCTAGAGCGCGAAGGCAAGGTCACAACCATAAGAGTAGGCTCCTATAAGCACTTCTATCCTTCTGATGTAGACGAGAAAAAGAAGAGAATACTCAGTATACTTTCCCAAGAATCTCCTCGAGAGATACTGCTCTTCCTTTCTCGCAAGCCCGGCTCTTGTCAGACAGATGTCGCCAAAGAAATAAGATGTTCCTCTCCAACTGCAAGATGGTATCTCATCAGGCTTGAGGCATTAGGCCTGATATGGAACCACCGGCAGGGATCTGAAGTCAGATACTACGCAAATAGTTCTATTCCAGAACTAGCTCAGCTGCTGAGAACTTACCGACCAAGCATCTGGGACAAGTATGCAGACAGGATGGCAGACATGATGAGAACATTTGAACAACAAGAAGATGAGGAAGTGAACGGAAACGGCTAGCTCACTGGACATTCTTCAGCTAAGTCATCATGGGTTTTGGTGGGAAGTCTTCAGTTTAGCAAGTGCTGGCTTGGCTGTTGCCCTTCTCGTCATAGCGATTTTGGCGTACAGAAAACACCGACTCAGGAGGCTATTTCCTCTTTCTATAGCATTTGGGCTTTTTGTCTTGAAAGTTGGAATACTGCATCTTGACGGCCTCTATCCAATGCTACAATCAGAATTGGAAGTTTCATCCGTTGCTACCGAATTTGGCATGCTTGCAATGATATTCTTTGCGTTCATAAGAAAGTAAAAGCAAGTAAGGGGTTGTTACAGTGTAAAATCCTCTTACTCACTAATAGCATGTATTTTGCTCAGTATGCCTCTTAACTCCCCCTCAAAACAAGCTTGAGAATTTGATAATATACAGCGAAGCATAACAGTCACCAGCACAATAATCTCAAACCCTAATTCAGCGTAAATAGGTTCTTTGAATAAATATTGTTTGCATATTTCTCTGAAGTCCTATCTAAAAAAAACCAGCTTATGTAATTTCTTTAGTATTCTATTCTATATGCCATCACGAACAAGATATCTTTTGGCATTGAATAGCTCTTTTTTAAAAAAATTTAGTGGTAATACCCTTTTATGCTGTTCCAACGACTTCATCAGTATTTCTAAGCTGATTTCCTTTGGGCGAATCTTCAACCGAAGCATATTCGCCTTCGCCCGTCTTTTTGGCTGATGCATTCTCAACATTTGTTTTTGGTTCACGAGCAATACTTTCTTTCTCTAGTGATTCATATTTATTGCTCATCTTCCGGCCAGTAACAGATAAGCTACAATAGCTCCTCTGACAGCAGCTGCTATAATTGCCGTAGTGAGACGAATTGTTTCATGATCATGCTGTGAAAAGTATCACGTCGGAGCTACAGTTAAAGCCTTTGCAGTTCTGATACCCTTTACCACTCCTAGCCCAAGAATCATGAGTCCGACTATGACTCCAATTATGGGGCCCGGAATCAGAAAGTTCAAGTTTGCTAGAGGAAGTATCAAAAGTATTATTCCGCTTACTACCAGCAATCCCGCTACAAGATGAGACCTCTGCTTCCATGATATAACAAATGCCGCTATGGCAAATGTAAGGGCACCTGCGACGATATTCACCGCAAGTCCTCCAGCCGACAGGGTTGCCGGGCCGCCTAGTATGTTATTTCCTATTAAGCCCATCCTTCCTTGCGGCATTTCTTGCGTCCGTGACTCTAAAATTCCTCCCTCCATCATTGGATCTGACGCCGGGCCACCGCCACCATGCAACTGTGCCATGGAGGAGTGACCGCCGGTTATTGCTTGAATTATCGGCATAAACAATGACATAAATAGCACATGACCTTGCTCAGCCTGAGCTGTCTGCAACAATGCCGGTGCACCTAGCACATAAGTTAAAACAACCGCAAGCGTTGCTGCCGCCAGCCCAACAGATAATACGTATCTCAACTTTCTCATCCTGGTATTCACTAGTTTTGTTATTATCTAATCTATCTAGATATTAGACGAATTGATATATTTGTCCGTGTGCATATAACAGTATTCAGGACCATGGAGGAGAGGCAAGAGATTATTCATGCCATAAACGATAAATTTGCAGAAATATCAACTGAAACAGTATTGTTTCACCAAGCATTAGCGGATATCCTTGGCTTCCATATTACTGATCATAGATGCATGCATTTTCTTCACAAGTATGGAGCCATGCCAGCTGGAAGGCTTTCTGAGCTTACTGGTTTGACTACCTCTGCAGTAACAGGAATTATTGACCGCTTGGAGCAAGCTGGGTATGCAAGAAGGACAAATGACCCGAAAGTCAGGCGTAGAACCATTGTCGAGCCTGTCAGAAATAACAAGTTGGAAAGGAAGCTTGAAGCAATCTTTACTCCTTTCCATGAAAAAATGCATAAACTTTTGTCGATGTACTCTGACAGTGAATTAACTTTCCTGCTCGATGTGATGACTAAGACCATAGAGCTGACACATGAACAATCAAAAAAATTACGGCAAAGACAATCTATTCATCAATACAAGATCAACAAAGAGATAACTTATAGATAGAGCGCTGGTCATAGTTCGGATTTTGTACTGCACAATCTTTTAAATTTGTAATAATAAGAATAACCAACAACCTCATACATAGTGAAAGATCAAGATACTCAGGGCATATAAGAAATAGCATCCTGTTCAATTGTAGCATTTACGGACTACAGTTCATGGTTAGCATCATCACAAGAGACACTCCTGGTCGCTATTTTTTGTCTTTATATTATTTCTTACCTATTCCTGCAGACTAAATATACAAGATAGGATTAGCGCTGAAATTATCACTCCGGTAAAGTCCTAGATTGCCAATGACATTACATAGCAATGCTTGTGCGAGCAAGCGCGCAGGATTGATTGAAGGCCCGAGAATAGGGCGATGACGTGCCGCCGATTAGGGCAAAAGCAGCCGATTAATGCTATGCTATCCAGCCACTACTCGTTGCCCTGTAGCCCGCTTAAAATAGCATAGCACATTAACCCTGCAATATGGCACGTCATCTATACCCCTCTTGAGAGATGATACGTAATTCTGTCTCGCCGTTAGTATCTTTTTCATCAACACCGTATAAGAAAAGAAATTTGGTACACATCGCTAAACTCCAAAAAATAAAAAGTGAAATTGGAGTATTTTTTGTTTTATATAGAGACTTTTAGGCTTTCATGCGGTTTGAACTTATCCCAGAACCATCCTAGGAAAAAACCAAGCAATAACCAGAAGACGCTCATGGTAAACCCGCTTGCAATCCGAAACCCAACTACCAACTCCATCGGCGCAGTTATTGCATCTGGGTTTGGTGGTAGTATCAAATATGCGGCAATTATGAGTCCTGCATATATAGCAGATATCGGGCCTCTTTTCGCCTGTTTGTTTCCGAGTTTGCGATACAGAAAAGCAACCCCTAAAACAGTCAAGCCAGATATGGTAAGATACGCAAGATACAAACTCTGTCTATAGTATATGGTCTCGGGGTTTCCAACTGCTGGAGGGTTAGCA
>DATFCN010000171.1:0-8546 GCA_035253045.1 Nitrososphaera sp. | reverse complement strand
GGCCGAATTGTAATCTGCTCTCAGAGGTCTTTGATATAAAGATGCAACCGCTACACTTCTTTACTATTACATATGCTTCTTCCGGCCTGCTTTTCATCAAACGGGAAACGAGTGAACCATCGATGCAGATACTGTCAGCCTTTCCAGCCGCATCTTGAGCAACTGATGCCTCCATTGCCATTGCTCTTGATTCTAGCAGTTCGCTTCTTGCAGAGCCAACTATATCCTCCTCCCACTCGATAGATAAGATCCTATTAGTGCTGGTTACGGCTACTGCGTCTACTACATAAAGTTGCAGACCTTGAAAAGGTCGCCTGTTCCAACTGCTATCAACGCCAGCAGATTCGCACACTTTCGGGATGGATTCGTAGGAAATCCAGCGGGATGATGCTTCTGCTAGAATTTTGTGAAAGTTTGAATCTTTTATCTTTGATATCTTGACATCTCTATCTCTTAAAGCACTAAGAAAAACTTCCTTGAGCAATTTATCCTATCGTGAAAGGGGAGTACCTTAAAAAATTGATCATGCTTTCATCCTATCGGCAATCGTGTTAGCATCCCAAAGTGACCTTACCTTATCGCTTGTCTGCACTACGCCGGCTCTTATTATCTTACTTGCGATATTGGCTGCCATGGGCAGTGCACCGGTAGCTCCTGGCGAGTTATAGTTGAGCACATGGAGCGAAGAATCACGCTCGAGTACGAGCGTGTCGTGCACGAATCTGCCGGTATTGTCAATGACGGATGATCTTATCCCAGCTGTCCCGCGGTGTGTAAAAGTAGATGGTCGAAGCTGGGGCAAGAATTCACGCACTCTATTTATCATCATTGTCTTAGATAAAGAGCTCTTCAACTCGGTGCTTACAAGCGATAGAAACTGTCTGTCGAAAAAAATTTTCCGCGCACCTGTCTGAGAGGACTCCATTAATTTTGGTAACATATCGGCCAAGTTCCTACGCCAGTTGTAGGCATATGGACCAAACACAGGCGTAGCGTTTGGTCCTACCTCACATGTATGGTCTGCTCTCACGATCCAGTGTGGATCTAGAAAGGGAAATTCGGGATGCTTAGGAACCGAATAGATGGATAGCCTTGTCAGGTTATGATACTCTGGCGGCGCCTGCCAATATTCTCCTCTAAAATGAATGTCAGTATAATTCTTTGCAACACCCATCATCTGGGCAATATCCATCGAGTTGCCTCCGGCCACATTGACGAGATACTCTGCTCTGACCTCTTTGCCCTGGTTCGTAGTCATCGAATATAACCCTTGGTCGTATGACGATATTCGCTGGACCTTGTGGCCCAAGAGCAGCTTGCTGCCGAATGACTGGATGTCTTCTAGAAGTCCAATCGTAAATGCACCATAGCTAACCGATGCATCTTTGGAGCAATAGATTGCAGAGACACATCGCACGTTTGGTTCCATTCTTTTGGCTTCATTTTTGTCAAGCAATTGCAGTTCGTTCTTTGTAAGTCCGTTTGCCATTCCCCACTCCAAGTACTTGTGTAGCCGATCAATCCCTTTATCATCGAGCGCGACTTCAAGGACGCCATCACGCTTAAATTGCATTCCCTTGAAATTGGAATACTTTTGCCACATTTCGTAGCCAAGCGCAGCAGCCTTGGCAAAAGTCTTTTTTTTTATGGGGTCATAGAGAAATGGCGCGTGTACCTTTCCAGTATTCCTACTGCTGCTATGTTGTGCAATATTCTTTTCTTGCTCAACCAGTGCTACAGATTCAGGATTTTTGACGTGAGCTGATAAAAAGTATGCAATTGACACTCCAAGCACACCACCACCAATTATAGCGACCTTGAAGTCCACATCAAGCATGAATTCACCGGTTAGATAAAACGTTTAATATCGATCTACTGACAAACACCTGTATCTTGGTTCAGCAGCAGGAATTCACATCAGATCGAAGAAAAGGATTTGACAGCTTGCCAGAGTTGCCCAAAGACAGCAGGCCAATGCTGTTGATGTCCGCCGTTTACTCTGGCGAAGAGAAGAAAGTGTACCTGAAGTTTTATGATCCTCAAGCCAAAATTATTTACCAATGGCGCGATAGAACTGATCACAAACCTTACTGCTATACAAAGATGGATTTTGCTGACCAGGCCCAACAGATTGCACAGAAAGAGAACAAATTCACACTCAAACAGGTCAAGAAACAAGATATTATTGTGGACAAGGAAATTGAAGTCCTCAAAGTGATTGCACCTGATCCGCTCTCAATAGGCGGTACTGACCATAGCTTTCGTGAAAAGGTGACGTCATGGGAAGCTGATATCAAATATCATGAGAACTACCTATACGATCGTGCACTAATACCAGGTTCATATTACGTTAGGAATGACGAGCAGATAACGCCATTTGAGTATCCTATTTCTGAGAAGGTAGAATTTGCACTTAAGAGTCTGCTCTGGGACAAGATAAAGGAAGTAGGAGATGCAGGCAAGCAATATAAGCAATACATTACGAACTGGGCCAAATTGCTTAACCAACCAATACCAGAGATAAAGCGAGTAGCTATCGACATCGAGGTTGAGACAGAAGAGGGAAGAATGCCAAACCCACGAGACCATGATAGACGCATAACAGCTGTGGGGTTTGCTGGAAGTGATAACTTCAAGAAAGTACTTGTACTTTCAGATAATATATCAAGCGATGGCACACAGCTAATTCCGGAAGCAGAACCCTGCGCAACTGAAAAAGAATTGATAGAAAAGGCATTTGAGATAATCAAGGAGTATCCGGTCATACTGACGTTCAATGGTGACGACTTTGACCTACCTTATCTCTATGCACGTTCACTTGATCCCCGTATTGATCTTGACGGCATTGCAATCCCAAAGGACAAGGTGCCAATACTGGTCAAAAAAGAGTCATTTATCAAACACGGAATGCAAGCAGAGCCAGTCAGCATTAGACATGGTATCCACATAGACCTCTATAGGACATTCGACAACAGGTCAATCCAGATCTATGCTTTCAGCCGCGCTTATACCGACCATACCTTGAATGCGATCAGCGAAGCACTATTGGGCGATTCAAAAATAGAGTTTGAGGGCGATATAAGCGATTTGCCAATTCAAAAATTAGCAGAATATTGTCTTAAGGATGCCGAACTCACATATAGGCTGACCAGCTTTAACGATAACCTTCTAATGAAATTGCTAGTAGTCATTGCAAGAATTGGTAGGTTGTCAGTAGACGATATCGCCCGCTTTGGTGTCAATCAATGGATCAGGGGCATTTTGTACTACGAGCATCGCCAGCGAAACGAGCTGATACCCAGCAGGAGTGAGCTGGAGAGAAAAGGTACTTCGTCGACTACGGCCATCATTAAAGAAAAAAAATATCGAGGTGGTGAAGTCGTCGAGCCCGTACCAGGCATACACTTTAACGTCATTGTTCTAGATTTTGCGAGCCTCTATCCCAGCATTATTAAAGTGCATAATTTATCGTATGAAACCATCAATTGCTCTCATGAAGACTGTAGGAAAAATGATGTAGAAGGTACAACCCACTGGGTCTGTAAGCATAGAAAGGGTTTGACTTCGCTTCTCATAGGATCACTTCGTGACCTGAGAGTCAACTATTACAAACACCTAGCAAAGGACAAGACGCTTCCTCCAGAGGAGCGCAAGCTGTACAACGTAGTAAGCCAAGCTATCAAGGTCATTCTCAATGCCAGCTATGGCGTCATGGGCGCAGCAATATTCCCTCTCTACTGCCTGCCTGTAGCAGACGCCACTGCTGCCCTTGGCAGGACAACTATCAACAGAACTATCAACAAATGCAGAGAAATTGGGATTAGAGTTGTTTATGGTGACACTGACAGTATTTTCCTCAGCAATCCGGATCAAAAACATATAGAGCAGCTGGTGCAGTGGGCCAGAGAGACGCTGGGTGTAGACCTTGAAATAGACAAACAATACCGCTATGTGGTATTCAGCGATCTCAAGAAGAACTACCTTGGAGTCCTATCAGATGGGACAGTTGATGTAAAAGGACTTACAGGCAAAAAGTCACATACTCCGCCATTTATCAGGAAGGCATTTTATGATGTCCTAGAAATACTTGGCAAGATCAACTCCGAGAAAGATTTTGAATCTGCCAAAGAAAAAATCAAGAACGTCATTCAAGAAAATGCCAAGAACTTGGAAACTCACAAGATACCACTTGAAGAACTGAGTTT
Organism: Nitrososphaera sp.; assembly: GCA_035253045.1. Classification (GTDB taxonomy): domain Archaea; phylum Thermoproteota; class Nitrososphaeria; order Nitrososphaerales; family Nitrososphaeraceae; genus Nitrososphaera. The sequence continues at coordinate 4,341 of DATFCN010000171.1, read as the reverse complement.
TAACGTCACCATCAACAAATCATTGAGTACATATGGCAAAAAGACGGGCTCCAAAACGGTTGACGGCAACAGCAGTGACATCTATAAAGGCCTACCACAACATATCAAGGCTGCCAAGATGCTTGTCGACTCAAACAAACGCGAGGTTCGAGCCGGTGATGTCATTTCTTATGTGAAAATAAAGGCAGGCGACGGTGTAAGACCAGTCGAGCTTTCCAAGCCGGAAGAAATTGATACTGAGAAATATCTTGAAACAATGGACTCTACCTTTGAACAAGTGTTGTCTGCCTTGAACGTGGACTTCAAGTCGGTACTAGGCAAGCCGCGACAACAGAGTCTTGACGAGCTGTTTTGGAGCAGGCCAGCATCATAATTTATTAGCAGCAGGTTTTGAAGATTGGTGAGAGTTGGACATGCTTTCGCTCTTTATAGTACCAGAAAGGACGAAAGCAGGGTATAGCTTTGCAGACGTTCCAGTCAGAATTTCATTCAAGGAATCAAATGCAGCTATTTATGGCGTACCTCTTGACATCACTACTAGTTTCGGCAAAGGGACATCAAGAGGACCGGAAGCGATAAGGCGGACTTCTGCTCGTCAGGTCGAGACATTCATGTTGGATGAAAAGGCCGATATTCACGGCCTTGTCGGAATATTTGATCTTGGCGACTTAAAGCTGCCCAAGACAAAGAGCATTATCAAGATGCTTGACCATCTCGAATCAGCAATTCCAAAGGTGGTTGCTTCACTTCGCAATGATGGCAAGTTCCCAGTAATGCTTGGCGGCGAGCATACACTATCATATTATCAATTAAAGGCGCTTGCCCAAGAAGAGCCAATAGTGATACATTTTGATGCTCATAGAGACATGAAGTCCAACTATGAAACCTTGAAGATCTGCCACACTACTCCCTTCTACCATTTGTTGAAATATATTCCAGGCGAAAACTTGATCCAGATAGGGATCCGACAGACAGACAGAGAGGAGAACGAAACCGCTAGCAGTAACGGTGTTACAACCTTTGATGCATGGGACGTGCACAATGATATTGACACCGTCGCAAGTTATTTGCAGAAGGCCACTGCCGGAAAAAAGGTCTACATTTCATTTGACATTGACGCCTACGATCTACCGTACGTGCCCTGCACTGGCACGCCAGAACCATTTGGTCTCGACCCATTTCAGGTATTGAAGTTGGTGAGGGGCATAGATCCGTCAGCCTGCCTGATTGGAATGGACATGGTCGAGGTCTCCTTGAAAAATGACGATTACCGTGAAGGTACATTGGCCACTCAGACTTTATACAGAATTTTATCTCGAAAATATGCTAGACCATAATTTGTGGCCTAGATGATAGGTGAGGTGGAAGGTTCAGAGGAAGATATGGCTTATCCCTTGTTTGCTCTTTGACTTCATTTATTAGATAATGTAGAGTAATCTCACGCTGTTTGCCTACATTTCTGTCACGTACAGTCAACCTGTCTGAGTTGACCTCTTTATCGCCAATGACTATAGTATAGCGCACCCATTCGGTTTCAGATTCACGTATCTTTTTGCCGACGGTTTCATCGCGATCATCTATGTCAGCCCTTATCTGATTTTTAGTCAGCTCAGCCAGTATCTTTTCGCAGTGTACAATATGCTCTTGGCTGACTGGTATTACCCGAACCTGAGTATGAGACAGCCAAAGCGGCAGCGAGGCTATACCGCCTTCTTTGGATATCTTGGCCGATTTTTCCAACAGCGCATAGATCACCCGCTCGATTGCACCTGAAGGCGAATTGTGCAGAATTATTGGGTTCTTTTTGCTGCCGTCTTCTTCAACGAACTCTATGCCATAGCGCGCGCCGTTCTCAACATCTATTTGGTCAGTTGAGAGAGCGGATGCCTTGCCAAGACCATCGATAAAATTGAACTCCCACTTGAGTGTGAAGTAAAAGAAGCGTTCCTTCCATGTCTCAACTAGCACCGATTTGCCGAACCTGTTAATAAGTTCGATCATAAAGTCTTTGTTCTCGTTGTAAAAGTCCTCTGTGAATCTTATGGCCATTTCCACATCGTTGATTGTTAGGCCAAGATCGTTGAGTACGCTTATTGACAGCTCAAAGCGCTTGAGAAACTCCTCCTTTGCCTGATCCAAGTTTCTGCAAAGTGCATGACAGTCAGGCATAGTGAATGCACGCAATCGTCGCAAGCCCACTAGCTCACCGCTTTTTTCGCGTCTAAATGAGTATCTTGTCAATTCATATAATTTTAAGGGAAGATGCTTGTATGATATATTGAAATCCTTGGCCATCAGAAATTGGCCAAAGCATGCGGCAAAGCGCAAAAATAGCTGTTTGTTGTCTGAGGTGATGCTGTATTGCCTTGCAGGAAACCTGTTGAAGTAACTTTGAAGCGAAGGGTGCTTGGTATCATACATTATAGGCGTTTCGACCTCAATTCCACCATATTCCATTACCCGCTTTGTGATATACTGCTCGATAAGCGACTTCATAAGCCTGCCCTTTGGATAGTAGCGAATATTACCAGCATCTGACGCAGGTTCATAGTCGGCTATAGCCAATTTCTTCATCAGCCGGACGTGCGCAGGCTGTTCATTGACTGCCCTGTTCTTTGCTATTTCATAGGTGGATAGCCTCTGAAGATTCTGATCTTGCTTTTTGAAATTGTATGTGCTGGGAGTGGTCATATGCCCGCCTGGCTGCATGATGTACCATAACGACGTTAATTTTTCCTCATCCTTGAGTGCAGATGATTCCTTCTCCCTATGTGACAGGTCAGCGGGTTTATGCTCTTCATGCTTTGAAATCTCCTTAGAGTTCTCAGCCAGTGGATGGCCCTTTACCTTAATGTTAAACGACTTTGTCCACCCAAAAGGGGCACGGTAGACCTGATTTATTGATGCCTTGGCAAAGTTTTCAACAGATTTGATAATACCAATTGCAAGGGTTGGTGTTGCAAGGTCAGAGCTCAGATGAGCATAGGGATAAATTAGCAGGCGAGTGCACTTGATCATATCAAGATATTTCTTTATCTCCTCGGCTGCCATCTTGGCAATGCTTTCGTCATCTCTATTCTCAACTGCTACAAAAACTACCACCAGATCTTCGAGCCGGATCTTAGATTTTGGTATAATATCTTCGGCATCCCTAATCTCCCTTTCAATTGGTTCATATTCAATAAAATCAGAATGGAGCTGCAGCAGTCGCATATCCTAACCCTTATCCTAATCTTATATCTAATTTAAGCCCACCTAGATCTTTCGTTTTCTCGGTCTTCCTTGGTAAGTTTTTTCCATTCTTTATAATGATCTCTACATAGATAGACTCTTTTGCTGCCGCCCAATCCTAGATCTGGGGCCATGCTTGCCTTAATTCCACTCATCGAGCGCTCGGCCTGGTTCCCACAGTTACCGACACTGCAGTTGATGCCCTTGTCTATTCGGCCCATATGATTGCATGAGATTATTTCCTAGCTATAAAAAGCTGACTGGAGTAGATTAATACCTTAAGGAGTATATATAATTACGGCACGTGCCCTACAATGATCCTCTATGTAATAAATGCCTTCACCTCCAGAAGCTTCATACACAGATAGTGGCGAGTTTACCACAGAGAGGTGAGCAGATAAAGCGCTGCGCCGTAGCCATCTGCCCTTGTATGGTGACTATCAAGCAAGAGACAGACAAATAAGAAACCTCAAGAAAACTTGCTAGTAAAATTTATAACATGCGTTCAATGGATTAGCCTCAGTCAAGTATGTCCGAGGAAGACAATAACGTTGACGACAATTTTGATGAAGAGTTTGACGAAGAGGATGAAGACGGATTTGGTGACGAAGAATAGTCCGTCAAGTTGTATATCACTCAAAGATTTCTGCAAACGTGAGCTCTTTTAAATTAAACCTAGGGCTCCATGTGCTTTGAACCACAGCCTCTAAGAGTAGTCTTGTCTTTATTTGTAGTCTGTAAGTATATCGCGGTAACGCAAGTCCTTGTATGCTATGTACTTTACATATTCGCCATAAGTCATATCAAACGAACAGTTAGAGCACCTGACAGATGAAAAATCGTCTGCTAGCTCTGCAGATCCTTTACAGTCAGGACAGTGAACCTTCACGTGCCGCTATGCACTCTGAAAGTATAATAATGTTCCCAAATTGTGGCGGGGTTGCAATAGGTTATAAGCCAAACAAAATGTCAGATAACCGGCCTACAGCATCTGTGAGAAATGCGAACAGCAGTTTTGTCAATAGGCTCGACTCTAGGTCTGGACTGAATGAATTTTAGATTTTTATTGTTTTACCTTGAGAAAGGCTTGCAATACAGATACACATCATC
>DATFCN010000170.1:0-4407 GCA_035253045.1 Nitrososphaera sp. | reverse complement strand
AACGTCAATAGCTATGTGATGTTCAGACACATCACATGATTGAATATGCTAGATCTGCCTTGACCTCTTGCGCGCTGCTTCCATGCGCGGATCATTTTCTGGATATGGTTCTGGCCTTGGCTCTTCACCTAGCTGACCTGCTGTGGCATCATTTAGTGCCTGGTCGCGCTTGAAGGGATTCTTTCGTTCTGTGCTCATATACACATCTCCACCTATCTCTACCTAGTAACTTGACGTCAATTGCTAATATAGCTTTACTAAAAATTCAATAAACACTATCTTCCAAAAGAAAATCATGGACCTTAACAAGCTTTGTCAGCAGGTGTTCATGTTGAACGATGGCATAAGATATGCTGGTGTAATAGACAGTACTGGTGCTCTGATTGCAGGCGGAATGCGCAAGGGTATTGACTCTATAGTGAGCGAAAATGATGAAGAATTATACCTAACGCAGACTGCATTGCGCAAGTCAATGAGGGAGCGCTTTGATGTGTCTATGGGAGGTGCAAGATTCGCTTATGTAGAGCGCGAGAAGATGTCAATACTCACATTTTACATGGCGGATAAGACACTACTTCTCACAGTTGAGCCAAACGTCGACTCCCATACTGCAATAGACATTGCAGACGATACGCTTGAGCTACTAAACGGCAAATCCTCCCTATAACTTAAGCAAAATCTTGCCAGCATGCATGCCTGCCTCCATCCTCTTTTGTGCTTCTTTTGCCTCATGCAGTGGATAAACAGAATCTATGACTGGTTGGATCTCCTTTCTCATCATAAAATTTATCAACTCCTGCAGCTGTGCTAAAGTGCCTAAGAGAGTTCCAACCATGACTATTTGCTTCGTATAAAATGTCCGGACAGGCACTTTTGCTTCGTTCCCCGATGTCATACCACATACTGCCATTCTGCCGCCTTGCCTAAGTGCTGCGATACTGGTGGCCCAGGTTGCCGCTCCTACGTGATCGATTACAATATCAACGCCAGCGGGAACAATTTTATTTACTTCCTCAGTAATGTCTTGTCTTGTTCTATCGATGATATAGTGAGCACCTAGCTTTTTAGCAAAGTCATATTTCAAATTGCCTGAGACTGTTGTTATTATTGTTGCACCTAGCGCCTTTGCCAGCTGGATAGTTGCCATTCCTACTCCACTCGATGCACCATAAACAAGGATCTTTTTCTTTCTGATGGTGCCACTTGCTTGCAGCATATTCCAAGCGGTAAGATATGACACAGCAAGAGTAGCTGCCGTCTCATCCTTTAATGCTCTAGGTAACCTGATGACATTTTTTTCCGGCACTACTACACGTTCCGCGTAGCCACCATTATAGTCACTCAAGCCACCAATGATCGCAAATCGACTACAGAGGTTTTCACGTTTGTAGTTATCATCATCGGTATTGTTTTTTCTTCCACTTCTTCTTCTTGTTGTTCTATTACTACTACTTGTACAGTATTGGCACTTGCCGCAGTAAACCCCCGGGTAGATCATTACTCTCTGTTTATTGGTAGAAGTAGTTCCAACAATATCACATCCACAGATGTGAGGCAGCCTGATCTTTTTACCTGCAGTTGCTCCTCCTATTCCCTGCCTGGTCCAGATGTCAAGGTGATTTATACCGCAGTATTTGACATCAATAATAACTTCATCTTTGCCTGCGACAGGATCTGGGAAATCGTCTTGGTACTTCAGTACATCTATGGACCCATGTTCAAAAAATGCAACGGCTTTCATATTACCCTGCAGTCAAGTTGTGCATTGCTTTCAGGTCTTGTCCAAACTGCTCTAGCTCCAATGGTATGGGTATGTCTATTGGGTCTTTGAGCGAGAGTGGTTTTCCAGTTTCTTTTGAAATCGTTTCTTTCTTTTTGTTCCATACCATGGAATTAAAGTCGATTATGACCTTGGTGTATTTTGTCATTTCAGCATCTTCTTGTGCCCCTTGTTCCATCTGATCTTCCTTGAAAATCGCCTGTCTGTGGATGCTGGATTCACTTGAATACATCTTTGTCCAAAGCTCCTCTACAATAAATGGTATTACTGGGGCACTCAGTGACAGAATCGTAGAAAAGCACTTATGTAATGCATATAGGGCAGATCTTGTGCCCTCGTTTCCGTCATTTTTACTGTTGTCATCGTCGTTATTTTTAGTTGCGGCATATGCGCGCCCTTTGACCATTTCGATATAGTGGGCGGCAAAGAGATGCCAGGTAAAATCTCTAATTGCGTTTGCTGGGACGAAAAAGTTGTACTCTTTGTAGCCGAGCCTGCACTCTTTGACAAGCCGGTCAAGCTCCGCCAATATCCATCTGTCTGATGGTTCCAGATGTTGTGGTGCCTGTATTTCCTCTATCACTTCAAATGATGACAGGAACCTACCGATGTTCCATAATTTTGAGAGAAACTTTTGAGCCCCTGCAATTCTCTGCTCTGAGCAGCGAAAGTCATATCCAAGGTTAGCCTCACTAGCCGACCAGAAGCGAAATGTGTCAGCTCCGTACTTTTGTATCACGGGGAAAGGATCAATAACATTTCCTTTGCTTTTGCTCATCTTTTCTCCTTTTTCATCGACGCCGTAACCCATTATCCATGCTTCATGCCAAGGTATCTTTTCTGCCAGCTGCACACATCGCAGCATCGTATAGTGAAGCCAAGTGCGGATGATGTCTTTTGCTTGTGGTCGAATCGCAGTAGGATAAGCATAATGAAACATCTTGTTGTCCTTACCAAACTTGGTTACATAAAGCGGGGTTATGCTTGAATCCATCCATGTGTCAAATGTCCTATCTTCTCCAGTGAATCCAGAATCTGTGCTACCGCACTTTTCACATTTTTCAAAGGGTGGCTTGTCCTTCCAAGGCCTGTAATATTTTCTATCTGGTGGTGGCAGGTTTGGAGCCTTGCAGACATTGCAATACCAAATTGGGATTTCAGTTCCATAGAATCGACGCCTTGACACTGGCCAGTCTATGTTGATTGAGTCAAGCCACTTGAGCAAGATCTGGCGGTGCATGTCGGGATGAAATTTTATCTTAAAAGCAAGCTCTTTTAACTGTGGTACAAATTCTATCTGTTTTACGTAATAATCATGCAATGGAATAATCTCTATCGGAGTCTTGCTTCGCTCACATAGAGGAGTCCTGTGAGTGATGCTCTCTTCTTTTTCCATCAAGCCGGCATTCTTCAAATCTTCTATTATCTTGGTTCTTGCCTGATTTACGCGAAGACCCGCATACTCTTGCCCTGCTGCTTTTGTCGTAAACCCATTCTCATTTAGTGCAACTACTTCCTTAAGACCCAACTCTCGAAAGAGCTGAACGTCATTTTGGTCTCCATAACTGCACACCATCACAGCGCCAGAGCCAAATTCCGGTTTGGCTGAATGGTGTGGCATTATTGGAACTTCTCTATTAAACAAAGGCAAAACAGCATGTGAGCCCTGCACATACTTGTACCGGTCGTCTTCTGGGTTGACTATGATTGCTTGGCATGCAAAAAGCAGTTCTGGTCTTGTTGAGGCAACACTAATGAATACATCATTTTTATTATTATTATTCTCCCTGTCATTCACCCTTAACCTGAACCTCATGTAGACAAGTTTTGTAGGGATCTCACTGTAAACAATTTCGGCGTCAGCTATTGTAGTTCCGCAATCTGGGCAATAATTGTTGGGTCTGTTAGCAAGGTATACAAGTCCTTGTTTCCATAGTTCGATAAATGTTGTCTGAGTTAGTGCACGATATTCATCAGAGTCTGTTCGATAATATTCCTTGAAATTTCCTGATAGTCCCATCCTTTTCATTATCTGAATCATTTCTGCTTCCAGGTCGTCAAGGGCGACTTTACATAGATCAAGAAACTTTTGCCTATCCATTTGGCGCATACGCACTTTATACTTTTTTTCTGTATAGATCTCAACAGGCAGACCATTTCTGTCGATGCCAATTGGAAACAGCACATTCTGGCCATTCATCCTGGCAAATCTAGCTATCATGTCTATTTGAGCATAATGTGCAGCAGCACCGATATGCCAGGGGCGCCCTGAAGGATATGGTGGTGGAGTGTCAATTACAAATGCTGGCTTGTTTTCGTCACCTATTGCAAAACGGTAAAGGTCCCCCTCCTCCCATTTCTTGAGGATCACCTTTTCTATGATCTCTGGGTCCCAAGATGTTGACTGGATTTTTGGCTCCATTATTTGATCTGCTCTGGTTTTGTCCTCTGTCTGGCGGTATTATTAATTATTATTACTATTATTATTATTTTATGGTTTAACGGCAACTCTGTGGGTCTGTATGGGTCTCTATCTCATTTTCCAGTTTGTACCTCAGTTTCAGAAGATAATATTAATAGTAACTCCTACGCATCCTGTTTTGCATAATTATGAAATTCGCGGACTG
>DATFCN010000169.1:0-2626 GCA_035253045.1 Nitrososphaera sp. | reverse complement strand
GCCAAGTGGATTAGAGTTGAATGCAAATGGATTTTTGTCCAGATGCCGATGGTTGAGCTTGTATAGCCGTCGGTAACCTTTTACTCCTTCCATCACACATACCACAATTGTAGGAGTTAATTATTCTCAGCAACAGAGAATTTTTTATGTTCCCAAGTTGTTACTAATTTTTGCAATTTCAAATGCTTTGTCAGCTCCATTAGCACTTGGAGTAATATTGATGCCAAAAAGATATGTAGGTTGCATTTTCTCCTTTGGCTGCGCTGTAAATAGCGTTTCTTGGTTCACTACTTTCCCCAGAGTCGAGGCTTGTCGTTTATACTATCCCATGCTTCCTTTTCTGATTCAACACGTTCTACGGAGATATCATTGAAGTATTGGTCAAGTACACCCTCTCGCTCCATTGCCAGAGGCGGAGAGCAATAATCTTCCTCTATCCATAATGCATAATCACGACTTGCATCATCAATTCTTGCATTTTCGAGGCTGTATTGAAGAGCTTTTCCAAATGGTCGCATTCTTGATATTTTGCCAGAATTCAGTTCCTCTTTGAGGGCTTCCAAGCGTTCCTTTTTTGGTTTGGCTTTAACCAAATAAAATGTCATATCAAGTTGTACCTTTTATGATCATATCATAACTTAAAAATGCAATCCTTGTTAAATGCACTACAAAGTTTCTTGATTGTACTTTCTGCCCAGTGTATTTTTTCCCTTTCATGCCTTTCTAATTAGCCAACCACCCTTCGGAATTGGTAAAGCACCGCCCCCATCGTTATCATTATCAATGATCCTATCACCGCAAATGCTGGCAATATTGTATGCCACTCAAAACCTGAAAGCATAAGGACACGGATTGCATCCACTCCATAGCTGATTGGGTTGAATTTGGAGACATTTTGCATCCAATCGGGCATGAAACTTGCGGGGACTAGGGCTGTGCTCATGAACAATAAAGGCAATGTCAAGAAGCCTGCGATAGCAAACACAGTCTCGCTACTTTTAGTCCTTAAACCTATCAATATCGAGATCCCTCCCCATCCTAGTCCAAATAGTGACGAAATAAGGAGTATCATCAAGAGCCCCGGGATGCCGGTGGCAGAATGTGCACCCAAAGCATAACCTATACTAAATATTATCAGGCTTTGAACTGCCACCCTGGCAGCATCAGCACCGATTCTTCCAAGGAGAATGGCTTGTCGATTGACTTGAGTGGTGAGCATCTTTGCAAGAAAGCCTGATTTGAGATCATCAACGATTGCTGTTCCCGACTGAAAGGCGCTAGTAAACGAATTCTGCAGTATAATCCCCGGGACTGCAAACTGTAGATAGTTTTCGGCTGGAAAGCCAGGGACTCCTGCAAATCTGCTGAAAAGCTGAGTGAACAGGAGCAGGAAAATTATTGGCTGAAATAGAGAGAAGAATATGAGAAAGGGCCTGCGGAGAAGCTTTGTGTTTGTTCTATTGAATAAATGCCATGAATCCTGAATGACAAGTCGCTTTCTAGATAACCTCCTCTTCTTGTCTTCGCCTGAAAGAAAAGCCTCTTTTCCTGTTCATCTCAATGGTGCCTCTCTCCCCTTTGGCTTCTTGTTGGCCCTCCGTTCTGATTCTTCTGCCTGTATGCTTTAGAAAAACATCATCTAGTGTTGGGGTTGATACATTTATGGAAGATATTCTCACCTCTGCGTTGTCAAGAGCTCTGACAATTTCAGGAACCATAAATGCACCATTTTGCCCATATACGGTCAGTCCATTGTCTGAGCCAATTATCTCTGTAACGCCACCAATCCGGCTCAGAACCTGCTTGGCTGTAGCTATTATATGGCCGCTATCTACAACTTCTCGTCCATTCGCTATTGTAAGGCTTACAGCATCTGCAGATATCTCTCTTTTCATTTCTTCAGGAGTCCCTTGAGCAACTATTTGCCCGTTATCAATTATTGATAGTCTGTCGCATAGTCTGTCGGCCTCTTCCATGTACTGGGTGGTAAGAAAAATTGTAATCCCGTCCTCTTTGTTCAAACGCTTAAGATATGACCAAATTGCAGCCCTTGATTGCGGATCAAGACCCGTCGTGGGCTCATCAAGGAAGAGTATTTTGGGGTTATGTATCAGTGTTGTGGCTAGATCAAGTCGCTTCTTCATTCCTCCCGAGTAAAATGCTGCACGCTTGTGAGCAACGTCCTCTAATGTGACCAGATTCAATAGTTCATTTACGCGCTTCTCCAGCGTTTGGCCCCTCATATGCTGCAGGTGGCCTTGAAGCATCAAATTTTCATAGCCCGTAAGGTCTAGATCCAGTGCAGTTTCCTGACTTTGCACTCCAATCAATCTTCTTATTTTTTGGGGATCTTTGTCAACATCAAGACCTGCAACTGAAACTGAACCTGACGATTTAGGCATGAGGGTTGTGAGGATCTTAATGGTGGTGCTCTTGCCTGCTCCGTTAGGCCCCAGAAAGCCAAAAAATTCTCCCTCCTTTACATCAAATGAAATTCCGCGTACTGCGGGCATGCTGCTATTTTTGTATGCCTTTACCAGATTGTTAACTCTGATATCATAAGGCAACATCTTTTCACCAATTAAACTGATGATGCTCTGCTGACGACGAATTTACCCTCTCGGAA
>DATFCN010000168.1:0-8088 GCA_035253045.1 Nitrososphaera sp. | reverse complement strand
GTTTCTTATCTTGTAATAAAACATCTGACGGCTCCATGCAGCACTTTGTTAAAGGTCTGCTTTTGATTACCTATGGGTTTGGCATATTGTTTGTGACCACCGTTAAAATCACTTATTACTATGATTCACAATCTCCTGCTTGATTTTCTTGGGCGACTTTATTACCACTGTGACTTGATCCTGATAAGTGTTGATCATAAAAATCACCCATGGAGTCATTGTTCTCCGAACATTCACTGCACATCTGGCATACTTCAATCTTATTATCGTAGTTGATCTTACAGTCAGATGTGGCTAGAGTTATTTCACTTAACGTAGGACTACCTAGGACTGTGAACTTCCAGGGGAAAACAGTGACCACCGGAATCTTCAAAGAACCTGTAAAAGGGCGGATTAAGCTAAGAAGACTTAACCTCGACGGAGACAAGCAGGCAGACTTGACAGTTCACGGTGGGCCGGATAAAGCAGTGTATGCTTACTCTGCAGAACACTATGATTACTGGAAAAAGCGGTTACCCAACATGAAATTGCCATGGGGAATGTTTGGAGAGAACTTCACGACGGAAGAATTGTTAGAAGAACAAGTTAACATTGGAGATGTATTTCGAGTTGGTTCAAGCGAACTCGTAGCTACACAGCCTCGAATGCCCTGCTACAAACTTGGAGTGAAATTTGGCCGTATGGATATTATTCGTCAATTTATGAATAGCAAACTCAGCGGTATCTATTTCAAGGTTCTAAAGGAAGGAGAAGTTGGAGCTGGAGATGACATAGAAGTTATTAGCAGAGATGAGAATAATGTTACAGTTAAGGATGTTGTTCAACTAGCAACTGGCAAAGCAGACATCACAAAACTCCGCCAAGCAATTCGTATCAAACCACTTCCAGAAGCCTGGCGACAGGAATTTCTAGAACAGCTGGCTCAGAAGGATCAAATAGGATAAATAGAGATTTATTGTTTGTGTGAAACTGACTGGTTGATAGGGACAACTCAAATGCAGTTACATGAACATAAGAAAACATAGTCGTTCCTCTGCGAGTTTCTGTTGCTGTGACTACTTTAAACAAAGCAATATTTACGCAGCAATAAACTTTGATTAGCATCAGATAAACCATTCTTGTTGAAGAATTAGAAAGCGTGTTACTTCGAGTACCTACATCAATTCTGTAAAATATGATCAAGAAAATATTTTGATATATACATATGGGCGTCGATTGGCAGCGCAGTGCCTAAGTCGCAGTAGACTTCTTGGATTGCTCCAGTCTTTCAGAATATGGAAGTGATCTGGACTTCATTTGGAAATATCTTCTAATACTAAAAGCCCATTAGATATCTGTGAAGGAATATGAATGAGAAATCCAAATCCACATCAAAGACTGATGAAGAATGGAGGCAGGAATTAACAAAGGAGCAATTTGAAGTCAGTAGGCTAAAAGGTACGGAGTATCCATTTACAGGAAAGTATTGGAATTTCAAAGAAGACGGTGTCTACCGCTGTGTTTGTTGTGGTAGTGTGTTATTTGATTCTGAAACGAAGTTTGATTCTGGTACGGGTTGGCCAAGTTTCTCGGCTCCTGCAAATATACAGAACTTGAAGCATGTGCTAGATAAAAGCTATGGAATGCGAAGAATCGAGGTTCAATGTAACAGCTGTGACGCCCATCTCGGTCATGTTTTTGACGACGGTCCTCATCCAACAGGAAAAAGATATTGTATCAATTCTGCATCGCTAGAATTTGATGAAAGAAAGCATGGTGATCCGATATACACTAACAACTATCGGTAGCTAAAACAACCGAGAGGAGAAGTTAAATTGAAATTGAAAAACATTGGACTACAGCTTTGTACCTGCACGTGGATAGAAATAATGACAGCGGCCGGCGTGACACTCTATCTTACTCTGGTCATCCACAACTATGCCCTTGCTGCCTTAGCCGCAGGATTATTTGCCCCCCTAATTGTATTTCATTTTGGCATCACCCTTCTTTCTAGGAAAGATGGTTTGATTAGCATCAAAAAGGTTCAAAGAACAAATGAAAATCAAAAGAGTAAACTGGCCATGTGAGGGGCGGCAGGGCTTCGACGGATTTCGAATGATATGATGACAGCATTAGGTTCTGTTAGTCTTGGAGCTGATGTATAATTTGATGAATAATATGTGTAACTGGACTATGAATTCCTCAGAATACGCTTATTATTACTACTTGATCCTATCCACTGTTGGGCATTCCTAGTATTCATTGGCAGTACCGACATCTGACTACCTATGTTCTCAATACTTCTTATCTATTCTCAGAATTAAAATATGCACACTATTCCCCATATATTGATGATGGGAAGGTTTCTAACGCGTTGGTCTATGCTGCAAAAAACCAGTCTGTTAAGAGGGCTTTGGAACACTTTTGATTCCCTCGGGCCAGACTGTCACTTTCAGTAGAGCTATCAGTCCTGCAAGCTCGGCAATATGTATTCCCACGAAATATGGTAACAAATCGTCCGAATAAAGGGGGGCCATGGCAAGGTAGCCATAGATGGCGATTATGTTGTGGAGCATCAGCATGCCCGCAAAGACAATTAGACCGATCGTGAAGGTTGATCCAGTCTTGCGATAAATATTGGTATACACTGTAAGCAACACCACCATTATTGCCACATTTACCATGCTAATAATGGAGCTAATGTCCATCAGTAAGGCCATTAACCATCTTCGGACAGATTTGCTTATTTACTTTTTTCCAGTTCTACTCAGATTGCCCTTCTTCTCAATTTGTTCCTTTATCTCATGGAAAGCCTGTATGTTGGCTTCAAGATAGTTTGAGATATAGTAAAGAACACCATACTTTTCGCCTACCTTGGTCACCATGTTATTCCTCTCCAAGACGCCAATATGGTGTTGCACCGCCTTATAGTCTACGCCGAGGAGCTCCGCAAGCTGGTTCGTATTGTATGGCTGCTCCTTGATAAGATCAATTATCTTGATCCGGTTCTCGCCGCCCCTAGAGCCTGCAAATAAATACCATAGGAGGCGCTTGGCTTCTCGGTCGGACATATACCACGCAATAGAGTGCCTGCAAATTTAAACTTGAAAATACGCCTTAGCATATATGTCAATTCTTGATGCTTGTTTTACAATTCCGGCGCTTTGAACTGCAACAATTCGATTTATGATGATGGCTGCTCCTCTGTCATTTTATGAGGTAAAGCCGATGGGAAGGAGTAAAAATAAACAGGTAGCACGGGCTCGCTTCAACAAGAGAGATTTAATGAAAAGAAGCCTACCGCACTCTCCGAGATCATTCAAAGTCTGACAACGCAATCAATAGTACCAAGGCCAAGAGAATACAACTCGTTTCCTTCATATGACTTTTGAGTAATTCATTTCTAATCTATACATAATGGGATAAAGAATAGTCTTGATGATGATGACACCTCTTCATAAATATAGATCCACAACTTCTGCAGTTACTATAGCATGTAGATGATATCTGACGAGCTAGTTGGATATGTGTAAAGCAATGGGTCTCTAAGATCCTTGGCGTCAAGACCTAATCTGATAGCCATTGAGAAGATGTTGATAATCTCTTCAGCATGAGGTCCAAGGATGTGAGCCCCCAGGATTCGATTGGTATCTTCTTCGATGATTATCTTGAAGCCCGAACAAGGCTCACCTACCCTCCTTGATGAAGCCCAACTAGCAGTATTTTCATATTTGACCCTGAATCTCAAACCACCCTCTTTGGCTTGTCTCTCTTGCATACCGACAGATGCAAGCGCTGGAGTAGTAAATACCACACTGGGTAAGCCAGTATAATTGGACTTGACGAGATTTCCTTTAATTAAATTAGTTGCTACCAGGTTTCCCTCATATGTAGCTACAGGAGTCAATTGGAGGCCTCCGCTAGCTGCTACATCACCCGCTGCATAGACAGACGGATTTGACATACTTTGTAGAAAATCATTTACCTTTATGCCTTGCCTGGTTTGTTCTACGCTTGCTGCTGCAAGATCTAACCCTTCAACATTTGGAATTCGACCCGCTCCATGCACTACCATATCGCATTCTACCCGTTTGATTATCTTTTCTTGGTTACTTTCAGACATAGTGGATTTACTAGAATAATGTACTATATGCGAGTCGCCATGAGATGACTGCTCAATCTTTTCAACTGCTGATTCTAAATTAATATCAATTCCAATATCTCGACTTCTCTGAACCAACATATTGACCAAGTCAGGATCAAAGTGCTCAAGAGGTTGTTTGCCACGATGCAAAATCGTAACCTTGACCCCTGTACGAGCAGCAATATGTGCGAATTCAAATGAGATATAGCCACCCCCGACAAACACAATTCTATTAGGCAGGTGATCTTCTTCAAATTCCAAGAATTGATCGCTTGTGATCATGTTGTCTGACCCTGGAATATTGAGCTCCACAGGTTTTGCTCCTGTAGCTACCAAAATTTTCTTGCCATCGAGGACAATAGTCTTGTTATTATGATCATCTCTCTCCTCTCCTTCCACTTTGACAGCATTCATTCCTATGAATCGCGCATGACCGTGAAAAGGAACTATTCCAGCTTTTCTGTACCCTTCTTCTCTCTGTTTTGGAAATGGCTCGGTAAAAGTTCTCTTGAAGCGGATTAAGTCAGACCATTTAACATGAACGTTATCGGAGCCTACTATGCCATTGTTTTGATGTCTCTTTGCAGAATCAACAACCTTGACTGCCTCAACTAGAACTTTTTTAGGATCGCATCCACGTAGTGCACAAGTGCCTCCAAAAGATGTTGAATCAATTATTGCTACTTTCCATCCTGCAGAACTACACTCATGCGCTGCAGTAGATGCAGCGGTCCCTGTTCCAATTACTATTAGGTCAAATTTATGATTCTGCTCCATATTTGATATCACTACTACTTCTCAATAATTGAATCCTGCATAAATAAAAACAAGATGTCAGGATTGTCTGTAATTTTAATAATCAACTAAGTGCCTTGTCGCAGTGCGTGGTGCGTTACGTCAACTGGCGATAAAATGTCCCAAGAGCGTTCACGCATGTACTATCCTGCGCCTTTCTGGAAACTGATATTCCATGTACTCCTATCGATAGTGTGGTGACAGCTTAAGATCGATTGATTGTTTAAAACCTTTTAGCCGCATTCTTTAGGCATGCGCTGAGGCAAAAATTTTTGTGCCAGTATCTATAAGCTGCTGCAGTACCGAATTTTGCTTCGGTTAGTAGCTTTACTTAGGTAATTTTGGTTTTGGAGGTCTAGAATACTACAAGTTCCATTGAGTTGCTAATTGGTTATGCTAAAGCACGCCTTTTTTGGTGCCACGCTGCATCATCATGATAGTTGTTTATACCGATGTACTCTTCCTGCTTTCATTGTTGATAGCAACTGGTAGTGTGATGTCAGTCTGTTTGAATGCTTATTATGAGCTCCAAATCTTTCAAAAGATTTGAGAGGAATGGGGGATCCAAATCCATTAACCACTACAGGTATCATCATTCTGTATAGCTAAGGGATGTGTGTCAGATAATGCTTTGTGATCTTTGTGACTAAGTGACGTTAAAGGGGAAGGGACAGACAGACAGAAATGTGAGGAAGGTTACATACTTACTAAGCTCGAAAGTCTTTGATAGAAGTTATATCATCAGGAAGAAGGGAGCGGGGTTGACTCCCCCTTATGCAACTATTCTTCTTCATCTAATTGCACTTCCTGATTTCGTCACCGCTGTTGTCGGCTGTCACTCCAAGCATAGCATTGACTCTATGGTTTAAGATGGTTTCGAGGCTCCCGCCGGCTATGTGTCACTATCCCGCTGATTTTTACTTCGCTATTCTTCTCCTTCTTTCTTTTTTTGTTTTATCCCAGATTATCATCAGAATCAGGGAGCCAAAACCTATGAACTCGGGGATTATGAATAGCCAAAACCTCCTCTCCGGGGGAGCATAATAATCAGCTAGACTTAAGATAGGACCGCCTACTAGACCACCAAATATCCCGATCGCTATGGCAGCAGTGATTAATTTTCCCTTATCCAAAGTAGACTCCAGCCATCACTATCTTACGACGCTAGACAATTATCAGTACCCGAGAGTATATTGCTTATCCTGATAACAATGTTCTCTTGCTCTTGCAGATCAACTTTTGTGCTTAGAGTTCATGCTCAACGAGGATTCATTCTCTTGGCTTTGATTTTACTTTATATTTTTTCTTTGACCCCGAGTACCTAATCTTTTTCTCTAGATCCGCTGGCTCTGGCCCATCCTCGAAAAACTTAATACAACTTTTAATAGCCGTTAGGTCCTCTCCTATGGTAATAGTTTGGGTATTCTTCATAAGAAAGAAAATGATGTATGTGAGCAATGTGGTGAGAAATTTGCAAAATATGAGGATTTAATTAGTCATGCAAGGCGCATACATCACCACCCAATTGTAAAGTGCGGCGAGTGCGGTAAAGAATTCATTCATGAAAAAAATAGACTACACCATGTCAGAGAAGAGCACAAAAAGAAGGTTAAGAGCCGACAACTAAAGAATTTGAATCAACGTGAAAAATAAAGAATTTTTATGTCTTCAAGATGCGATATTGATATGCAGGAGGCCGAGTTTAACGGCAAGTTTTTTTGATGTTTCTGAAATCTAGCGAATTGACCGGCTTTTCTGAAGGTTTTGTAGCATTGCGTGCATCAGAATAGTATTATCTCCAACAATTCATTTTTTTGCCCTGGACTCTTTTTATTGTATTATGCCTAGTAACCCTACCAGTCAATTAAAACCGTAAGAGCATACTAGGTAGAAGGGCCTTCAATGGATGAACCCAATAATCGTAATACTGGTAGTAGCATTAGTAGTACTAATACTAACGGTGTAAATGCACATACTATGTACAATCATCTAGACCTTCAAGAATCAGTCAGAAATGGCTAAAGTTACTTTTCATGTGCAAACATAATGGCGGGAGGTGATGGGTTTAGAATTACATCGAATGGCAAGAATTCTCAAATAGGAGGTCAGACGATCGAGAGGCCGTAAGCTTTCAAGCTGGTTAGTGATTTTCCGGCCGAGTTGGGCGGTATGACCAAAAGGTCCTACGGTTTGTGAAATGTGTTCCAGGCGCCCAAGAATTTCGGATAAATGTTCATTTCGAGAGTACTGCTTCTAAGGAGCAGTTAGAAAAGCTGTATGAATTGGAGAAAAGATTCTCTCCGGCTTTCGTTACGCTAATACAAGGAACAACAAATGAGACGACACAGAAGTTCTAGCTGAACCATGCTTAAAATCTTCTTGCAGGAGCCTGCAATATTCCTAGACTCAGGTCCAGAGATAGGCTATGCCGATTTATATGTAATAATAATAAACAAAATAAAAAACCAGAGTGAGAATCTATATCCTATAAAAGTAATGATCTCCCGATCATTTGAGTGATTAATTATAACTTTCACAGGGGAAACCGTAGTGCAAAGCCAACTATCAATGATAATTCAAATGTTCATCGCCAAACGTCAACTCCCTTCCCGTCTTTGTCCAACAGATCGGGACACGGCGGAGGAGGAAAAAAAACATCGAAGTTTACAATGTTCTTGACAGCATCGCTGATAGCAATACTCATTGTAGCATCGCCTTCGTTTGCTAATCTTCCTCATGCACAGGCACAGGGGGCACCACTAAATCCCGCCACAACTCAGATAATCAACCAAATAGCATCTCAGGTAGCAGGCGCTTATGGCGGAGATACAGCACAGGTAAGTCAGGTATTACAGCAAATAGCTATCCAGATTTCACAGAGTTCAAATCCCGGAAGGGCAATACAGGCTGTAAGCCAATTGTTTGGCCAGCTGATAATAGGTGGCGGCCAAGCTCCTATTTCTCAGGCATTATTTCAGTTGGCACAGCAGCAGGCATCAGGCCAGAATATTCAACAGGCAATTGCACAAATAGGCCAACAGGTTGCGCAGGGAGGTGATGTAGCTCAGGCAATTGTCCAGGCTTCTCAGCAATCAACTCCACCTCAATCAGGTGCACTGCCTTCACAGGTGCGTCAAGAAATAACTCAAATAGCTACTCAAGTTGCACAA
>DATFCN010000167.1:0-5902 GCA_035253045.1 Nitrososphaera sp. | reverse complement strand
AGCATGGCCGAAGAGATTTTATGATTCCTGGTGGTTTTGAGCATCAAAAGATATAAAATGTATAGATGTTTACTCGGGTAGTGCTTGCTGCACTAACTTTATCTTTGTCCACCACCTTATTACATTTTAGAAAAGAAATTGCTATACCTCGAAACGCGTGCTTTCTGAGCTAGAAACCGCAAACTTTGCAAACGTAGCTAGCCAACATTGAATTTGAGTGTAATTATGATGTCTCGAGGTTTTCAATGAATTGAATTTATCAAACATATTTTACTTGATAACTCCTAGCCCTCTTAGAGCATAAAAAAGTAGAAAAATAGAGGGCGGAAAAAACTCGGCTGATTTTGCATGTTATTGGAAGCCAAAGCTTACAACACCATATAATCTGTCAAGCCTGTTGTCCGCAGAATAGCGTTCATCACCACGGAAGTCGATTTCGATGTTAGTTGGTGTTAGCTCCTCGCCTCCCCTCACTATTACATGTACCGTTTCGTCATTGGAATACATGTCGCCATCGAGCAGGAGATCGGCGGTTCCTGCAATGATATAGGTATTGGGTCCAACAGGCCTTGCGACCCTCGGTTTGAGATCCACTATCTGGAAGGTATCATGATCTCTGCTCCTTTGTGACTCTAGGTCTACGTTTTCATTTGAGTCTTCTCTTATGGACATGAAGTAAGCGGAGAGACTTGCGCTCACAGGCTCTTCGTCGCTTACTCTCAGCGCAAACGTTCCAGACATCACGAATGGCCCTTCAGGGCGAGTCTGATTTGACGTTATAGTGAATATGTTTCCCCCAAGATCTAGCGGCGCCTGTATATTGAATTGCTCTTCTACTATTGTAGTTCTATTGTACTCTGCTGTTACTACAAAATTATGATCTTCGCCGTCATCAGGTATAGTCACAAGACCTACCCCACCAAATGGAGTTTGGATCCATGTACCAGGTGAGGAACTTAAGAACACAAGATCTTCAAAGTTTGCGAAGAATATAGGGTAGGTCCCCGGGGGCAGATCATCTATCCTTAGTTCTGTGAAACCCTGCTCTATTTCTTCTGCTGTCTCTATATCATAGATAGTGACAAACATTTCCGGTATTGTATTCCCTTGAGTGTCTTGCGCACGAAGTGTAAGTGAATTGTCTGTCACCCTTGGAGGTGGAGTTGGCGCTGGTCGCTCGCTGTATAACGCAGTCATGGTAACGTTCCTTCCCTCTCTTATCGTTATCAGGCCAGAGCCACCATCAGGTGTATCTATCCACCTCCCTGGCTCCGCTGACTCAAATTCAAAGCTGCCAAAGTCAGAGTAGAATATAGAGTAGGTACCTTCTTCAAGCTCTATATCCGTCGGAGTCCTCCCTCGTTCTATTACCTCGCCGCTGCTTGCATCAAATATCGTAACTGGTGCATTGCGCAGAGCCTCCCCATTGTCTGTTGCAGATACTGCAGTTAAGCGAAGCGTTGAAGGTCCTTCAGTTCTTTCATTCAATCCTATTATATTGACATTTTGAATGACGTTGGTCTGTTCGGTTCTGACGGTCACTTGGGCGCTGCCGGCGGTTATGGTCGTTGGCACTATCACTACAGTGTTAAATGTTCCTTCCACATTTGATATTACGTTTGTTATTTGGACATTGTTTATGAATATCTGAATTGGTGTGTCTGGTTGAAACCCCTGACCACTGATTGCAAGGTGAGAACCGGGTTCTGCACTTGTTTCATCTAACTGAACAGTTGGCTCTTCTTGGCTGGTATCGGTCTGGTTGATTCGCGTCTGGTTCTGTTCTGGAGTTGTTGGTGTTGTTGCTTCTCCTTCTTCTACTACCTCTTCCTCTGGTTCTTCAACATTGATTTCTATACTATCAGATGCGTTTTCATTGTCAGTGTCTGTAGCAGCAAGAGTGACGTCATATGTGCCGGCTTCCTCAAATGTGTGCAAAAGAGTTTGCTCCTCACTTGCTTCGCTATCATCGTCAAACCTCCAGAGATAAGTATAAGGTTCTGTGCCACCTGTTAGGTTTGCTTGAAATTCAAAAGTGGCGGGTGCAAGTCCTTGTGTTCCATTTGAATTGATTTCAGCCATCAGTGGTTCAGTAGATTCCTCTTCTACTAGTTCTTCTTCAGTAGAAGACGTGACAGTTTCATTCACAATGCCTTCTGTTGCATTAGTAGCAGAAGCGTTGCCAGCAGGTTCTGCACTTGTTTCATCTAACTGAACAGTTGGCTCTTCTTGGCTGGTATCGGTCTGGTTGATTCGCGTCTGGTTCTGTTCTGGAGTTGTTGGTGGTGTTGGACCTGCATCCTCTTCTACTAGTTCTTCTTCAGTAGAAGACGTGACAGTTTCATTCACAATGCCTTCTGTTGCATTAGTAGCAGAAGCGTTGCCAGCAGGTTCAGTTACAGGTTCTACACCAGTCACAGTTAGTGTAGAAATAGCCGTTCTTCTGTCGTCTGCCACAGCAAGGATTGCATATTCACCTCCTTCAACATTTGGCACTGTTACAGATGATTCAAATGTCCCTTCTTCGTCAACAGTTTCTGAGGTCAGTAGGCTGTTTTCATAATCTTCTTCTGAGTCGGAAACAACCATTAGTTCATCAATTTCTCCAGTATCTGTATCATCATCTTCTGAGATAGAAAGTGAGCATTCATTGTATGTCCCTGGACTTGCTCCAAAGGATCCAATGGTACCATTTATGCTGCCCTGAGCAATGTTTACATCTTCACAGTCAAGACTCATAGTGCCATTCACTGGCGCTCCTTCTTCAAGTACAACAAGCAGATTGTGCTCAGGAATGTTTGTAGTGTTATTAGCAGTAGTGGCAGTATCGTTGCCGTCTTGATCAGAGCTCAATCCAAGTATATTACCTAAGATATGTGGGACACCCCCATTTGCACCGAAAAATGTGCCGATGCCTTCTGGCTCAATTGTTGTACTCTGGTTTGCATCGGTACCTTGCAGAACAAACGCACTTGTGTCTGTTAGCTCAACAGGTTCAGCGGACATCAAATAAATCGAGACCTGAGAATTAGCCCCAAAATTGATGCCTTCCAGTTCAACTACGGAACTAGGTGAGGCTTCACTTTCGCTGAGAATAAGCTCAGCAGGCTCTGTTGTTGTCTGCCCTTGAGAGCTCACAAAATAGAATGGTCCAACTGCTCCCGCTGCGCTAAGTAATAAGGCTACTGCCAGCATAGCAGATAGGGGCTTTGACGTCATTTACTCAGGCTGCGTAACCATCAGATAAAAAGAGAGACCATTCTGACTCTATAAGAAGATATAACTGCATGAAGGCAAGCAGCTGTGAAATTTCTCTTGCTGCAGCCAAGCTGACTTGTAATTTGCAATTGAATGGTCCTCAAACTCGGATGAGAAATTGCCTCTATAACAGTCAGGGAGGAGTCCAGTATACCTCAAGATGGTTCCGTCGGGCTCATTGTGCTGTCAGTATAGCACATACAGTAAAATTTATGCCCAAGAGATCATAAATGCCTCATGAATTATGCATTTTCCATATCATAATCTATTTATCTGTGAATTTGGAAATTTATTTTAATGGGCAGATTGTTTGGAAGGGATAGCAAAAGAAAAGACCTTGTCCCTTCTGAAGATAGAGTGGAATCTGATTATGATGAGAGTGATTTTCAAAAGCGAGACCTCTACAACAAGGGTATCAACAACATGTCTAATGAAAAGTTCCTAGATGCCATAAGGAGCTTTGATCTTGCACTAAGGATTGATCCTCAATATGTTGATGCGTGGATTAAGAGGGGATATGCCCATTTCCACCTAGGTGAATATACTATTGCTATTGCTTCCTATGACAAGGCACTTGAGGTCGACGTCAACAATGCTGAAGCCTGGAACCTCAAAGGGCTTGCTTACTATAAAATGAAAAACTACGACAAAGCCATCGAATGCTGCGAAAAGTCAGTAGACATCAACCCCAACGAGGGTATGTCATGGTATAACAAGGCTTGCTACCTTACCTTGAGTGGCAGGATCGATGATGGCCTTGACGCTCTAAAGAGATCTATAGAGATTGATATACAGAATGCTAGGAAGGCAGTGCGCGACAGAGACTTTGAAAATGCACGTGCGGAAGAGGGCTTCAGGAGGATTATCGAAGTAGTTGTTCTCGAATCGATAAGACAAGGCTATGACTATGTGGGTAAGATAGTATGGGTAACTGCCATAGACAGGGCGGAAGTTGAGGATGCGCTAATGCGCCTTGCCATGAAAGGTCTTGTCATTAAGCATGAAAGGAGGACCTTTACGGGCAAGGAGGAATATTACGAACTTCCAAGTGAAATTGCAAGTAAAGTAGGAGTGACGAAGAAAAGTGGCCTCTTTGGTACCAAGCAAGTTTCAGCTTCTGTTCAACAGCTAAAAGACATAAAAGAAATCCTCACCAAAGCCAAGGATTCAATTGAAAGAGGCGATTTGACTAGCACCTTGGAACACTTTGACGAGCTTGTGAGCCCCACAAAGCACGGAAACGCGATGATGGAGCAATTCTTTGACGAACATAGGGATCTTAGACTTTATAAGATAAGGCTTCAGGACAGAGGACAAGAATACCTTAACGCCCACAAATCCGATCTTATTGACCTGATAACAAAGATAGACCATACGCTCGGAAGGGACGTAACCAGCAAGCCACCTGCAAAAGATTAACTCTACTTTGCATCGATGCAGGTAAGAGATTTCTGCAAATTGCTTTTCGACTAAACCGTAGAATGATCGGCAACGCTATAGACTAGACAAGGGCTGCAAGAGATTTCGGCTGCGTTGCTGAAGACATCCTTTAGGTTTATCAAGACCAAGTACACATTTTGCTTGCCTGTGCATATTTTGGGATTTGGTCAGTTATGTCGTAGATGACTACTGTTTAAGTCCCTTTAGGAATTGACTTCTGTCAGTCTTTGGGAACCCCCTTTCTGCTCGACGCCGCATATTTAGCTTTTAGTGGTGTGCTAGTGTATTATCATTAGACTTATGGCAAAACTCTTAATCAATGAAATATTACAAACTATGCAATAAAAATAAGGGAGTGGGATATGTGACTGAGCAACATAGACAACTTGAGAGGAACAAAAAGAATGTAATGGGCTTCTACGACATGATGTTCAACCAGAATAATCCTGCCGAAGCCATCAAGAGGTAATGTATGTTGGAGAGGTTTACAGTCAGCACAATCCAGGAGTTGCTGATGGTAAGGAGGCTTCTGTTCAGTATTTTGAGAGTATGGCCAAAGAGTATCCTGGCAAACATGTTCACTTCAAATGTGCAATAGCGGAAGGAAACTATGTGGTCTTACACTGCCATCATGAGTGGCCCGGCAACGAAAGTGATTGGGCAGGTATTGACATTTTTCGATTAGCCGGCAACGGCAAGATTGTTGAGCATTGGGATGTGCTACAAAGGAGAGACCTGAGAAAAGTGCCAATGATAATTCAATGTGCTGATTCAAATTGGGTGTGATAGTAGTACTAACTTACCGGGCGTCGATGCTAAGGAACGTTATGTGGTTGTTAACTATCTTGGGCCAAAGGTTAGAAGATCATTATTATAATTATTAACGGAATTAACAAGAGTCAATAAAAGGATTGAAACAATAACTCAGTCTTATTGTCTGCTGATAAATTATAACCCGACTGGACCTAAGTCCAAGGTAGCTTATAACCATACAGCATTAGAACTCCCAATCTATTAATAACCATCGGAGGTGGATGATATCTCATATGGTAAAAATATTTGCCGACGTGAGCGAGAAAGAAATTACCAGAACTATTGCAGAAATGTTTAATGATACAATGAAAGAGTATACAGATTCTGACGTCATAATTATCGGTGCTGGCCCGGCTGGGCTTACCGCCGGCAGAGATCTTGCAAAAGCCGG
>DATFCN010000166.1:0-2557 GCA_035253045.1 Nitrososphaera sp. | reverse complement strand
CCAATGACAGCATAGATGTGCCCGTTCTCTGAATCAGCTATTAATTTACCCCCGTTATGGTTTGGTCCTGGAGTGGCTGGAAGATCCAGTATCAACGTTCTATTTGATAGAGATTTGTCTGTATCGTTCCATTCAAACCTGTATATCCTGTTGCCTAGTATCTGGGACGCATTTCCCGTAGTAGCATCGGTAAGGTAAAAATACACGTAAGTTGGTGTTGACGCTGATGCTGCATTAGCATCCCTTATACCATTGTCGCTTGTTGGTATCCTTTCACTATTGTTAGTCGTTGCTGTAGTTGGGGTGGTTGTGCTTGCATTGGACATGTTATGGTTGGCAAGTACAGCCACCCCCAGCAACCCTCGCTCACTCTGTTGATTAACACTAAAATTCCCTAATGGAATTTTCGTACTATTCTCGTTTGAAAAGAGGGTCACCCTGCCGCCTTTTTCTGAAATCAGCAGATCTCCATGATTACCGATAAAAGCCATACTAGTTGGAAAGTCAAGCCCGTCTGTAACCAGTTCTACTCGGAGCTTGCTATCATTGAGGATAGGGACAGAATTAGTATTATTATCATTGGTATTGTTGAGGACTTGTTGTTGTTGTGATAATGCGGGCGCTTGCTGTGCCAGCGTCAGCTGCCCGAATGCGGAGGTATCTTGCCTCTGTCCTATGCTCATCATGATGCCAGGAACTGCCAAAACAAAGATACCGAGTAGAATAATAAAAGGACGAAATATTTCTATCATTTTATAATCAATATATTCTTGTTACGCTGAAAACCTCTTATATCTCATTCTTAACAAGAAAGATTTCTAACTATATCGGCCAAACCTCAAACTAGCTTGCTTGTGTTATATTGGAGAATCTTTATAGATGTAGGATATAACGCCTTTTGCACAGATTCTTACATATGCAGACGAGAACTTGATTGAAGAATACTCAGGTAATGAGTACTAAACACATGTCATATACTAAGGCACATCCTTTCCAGGGTCAAAGTAGAAAGGCGGATCGCCTGGCAGGATCATTTCCCAACTGATGCCGGTGTCCCTCTCACTGATGTTTGCTCCCTTCAGATCGGTCTCAAGCGGCATACTATAAGATAATAGTGATTCAAGCTTTTATTGCTTCAATTACTCCCATGACCCTTGAGGGTGGAAAGTGTGTCCGAACGTGCTTAAACCCAGCTTGCTTTAATAGGGTCAGATATTCTTCCTCAGTCCTTTCCTTCCCTGTAAGGGCGCACATCATATGTATATCAAACAATTTTGAGAAGTGGGGGGTCTCAGGACCTGGAACTACATGCTCTATGATGAAGAGTCGCGTGCTATTGGCAGTATTTAACGAGGACGATTTGCTTTGAATATTTGACAAAATCCCTAAGCACTCTTTGTCATCCCAGTCATGGAGGATCATCTTCATAAAATAAGCATCTGAGCTTGGAACGTCACTGAACATATCACCACCGATATAATTGCATCGATCTGCTGCGATTCCCATTTTATTTGCCCAAAGCAGAGTCTTGTCTTGAATGACCTGCTTCATGTCCAACACAGTTCCTCTAAGATGAGGGTGTTTAAGAAGAAGACTACATAGGAGATGACCATGACCGCCGCCAACGTCGCATACGTGTCGTATTTTAGAGAAGTCATATCCATCGAGTGCTTCCAGAACCCACCTCGTCTGGCTAGCAGAATAGCTGCTCATCGCTTGATTGAAAACTTCAGCATAGGACGGGTGATCCGCTGCATACTCAAATATCCTTTGACCAAATTCTCGAGCAAATCCATCCTGCTTGCCATCCTTGATCATTGCAGTAAGATGTTTCCAGACGGCATAGTGCTCAGGCCCCTCTTCTAATAAAGCAACTCCTCTCAGTGTCTGCGGATTGTTGCTGCATAGTAGTTCGCCCATGGGTGTTATAGAAAAACGACGATCATGATCCTCCAATAATAGACCGATCGAACCAAGAGCCCTAAGGAGTCTGTATGACAGTGCAGGATCCAGACCTAACTCACGTGCTATTTCAGCGGCACTTTTTGGACTGGAGTTTACAAAATCAAATATGCCTAATTTGACTCCAGAGTATACTATCTGACTCCTCCACCTTCCAAATATCATATCTACGACCTTATCATGATAAGACATCCCGCGATAAAGAGAGACTGTTGGCTGATTATTAAGCCTATTTTTGTATAGTAAGAAAGCCGCATATCTTGTTGCTGCGGAAAAAGAAGTGCGCCTATGATATCCTGTCCCAAGCAGAAATAACTCTAGGACTTTGATCACGAGCCCTGATGAGATTATTATCTGTCAGAAAAGTTTTTGTGTCTCCAAACTTGAAGATATAAATCCATCAAGCAATAATCATCTTAGATATCTTAGGGATCAAGTATGTGAGACGCTAATTTCCTAAAATGCTATAAAGTTTATTGGCCACCTCGCGTCAGGAAAGCAGTAGTACGAATTTGGATTCCCATCACAAGCGAGGATCAAAAAAGCCGTCCCACGGCAAGTCTCATCCTCATGAACCTCCATCATCCAAACTTCC
>DATFCN010000165.1:0-4701 GCA_035253045.1 Nitrososphaera sp. | reverse complement strand
ATCCCCTTTGAAATCAATGTGTTGACTTTTGGCATGATGTTTTCTACTACATTTTTTGGAAATATTGTATTTTGTCCAACTAGGGCAAAGATTTTGACACCGTGGTTGGCTCTCTCTATAAGTATTTCACCCTCTTCAGGCCAAGCCTGAGACACAATTATTTTCAAGGATTTCGTTGCAGCTGACTGCATCTTTTTTAAACTCTGGAAAACAGCAGTTGCGCTGCTTACAGTCTTGCAGTTATATAGTGCTCCAATTCTTTGCAGGAATTTGTCAGGGACAACACCGATGAGGGAGTGGTCTTCAAAGAATTTCTTATTTTCTTTCATAAACATAAAGTCAGGAATCTGTTTCATTATTATCATGCCATATTCTGTTAGATGAAACATACTATCCGCGCTACGCCTTACCAGACCTTCCTCCAATAGCCTGTTGAGGTTTCTGTGTACGTCTTGAACAGTAGTATTCACTTCTCTTGAAAGAGAACTTAGCTTGGCTGGTCTTTCATTCAAATATGTCAATATGGAGAGTCTAGTTTCGCTTGCAAGCTCCATAAACAATTCAGAAGCCCGAGAAGTCTTATCCGAGATTTCCTCCACGTTGATAGATATTCCCTGCTCTAATAAGGATTTTTTAGGTCACTAAGCATTCGATATTTTCATTTAAAACTTAATTAATAAAGGGTCCATCCAATACAACGCTTACTCCCTTTTAAACAAATAGTATGAAGATTAAACAATTTTGTTTAAGGCTGAACAAATCTGCTAAAGCAAGAATATCAGTTCACCACCACTATAGAGAATGCATGTCGTCATCAGAAATGTTAGAAATAAAGGATCAATTTCTGGAGCTTCAAAAAAGGTACCAGAAATACCTGCCAAAAGTAGATCCAGAGCTAATAGATGACCTACTCCTTCGTCAGATGGAGAATCCTAGGGTCACGCCTATCTACATGGTAGAGGTATTTACTAAGCGCGGCTTAGATACAGAAGAGGTAAGGAGTTACATAATTGATAAAACTGGCATGAGTCCAGCGATATATGACAATGGGACTCATTATGTTACTAACCAGCAGCTTACACTCGACATCCTCAAGGAAATATCAGATTCTGAAGATGTCATAGAAGTCACAGGAGAATATACAGGTGGCCTCGGCGGCTATGGTGGTTCTCATGAGCATAGTCATGAACATAGTTCCTTCAATAAGAGACGTATGATAACAGTAGCAGAACCAGAAACAGTATCAGCAGCGTCATCATCGCAAACAACTAAGACTTTGCAACAACAAGAAATTAGGCCTACACCCTATGAGAATTCTTCTGCTCCTTCTGGTCAAAGAAAAGGAGGAAAGACAAACTACAAGATTGCAATTTATACCGCCGTAGGTATTGCAGGCGCAATAGCATTAGCAGGTTTCATAATAAGCGGAGGGCTTCTTCCTAATACAAATGTAGGCCAATCAATCTCTGCGGGGGTCGAACAAGGAGCACTGCATGGTGTTGTGAGTGGGCCAGGTGGCCTTCCCGCAGTTGGCGCAACAGTGTTGGCCGTACAACAAGGAGATGCCTTTGTCGCCAGCTCGTTTGTATCTGTTACAGGGAACTACGACTTAAGGCTACCACCTGGCAACTATATAGTATACGTTGCTTATCCTGACGGCACTGACCAAACTGCAACAGTAGACGTACAAAGAGGCTCACTCCAGGAGCTTAACTTCGGATACTAACAACTAGCGAAGTCAACAATTAGGAGAATAAGAGAGAAATGAACAAAAAATGGTTGTACTATTCAGCTGCTGGAACTACTGCAATAGCAGGCATAATTCATTTAATGTTAGCTCCAAACATGCTTAACTTTAACGCAAACAGCGCTATACTCTTCTTTATAGGAGGAGCAGCCCAGTTATTCTGGGCCGTTCCAATGGCTAGAAGGTGGGGAAGAGTATGGTACGGAATTGGTATAATAGGCACACTGGTTTTCATTGCAATCTGGATAATCACCAGAGTAGATGGAAACCCGATAACTGGAAGGGCCGGCATGATTAATGAAATGGGGATTGCAGTTGAAATAATGCAATGGGCATTCGTTGTTCTGGCTTCTGTAATACTTGCTATAGAATTACGAACGAAGAGAATTGATAAGAGAACTGCATTAGATACAGCCTAAGCTCTGTCCTATCCTTTTTCTCTACCTTTCATAGTTTTTTCTTTTTACCCAGATTAAAAGGGCAATCATCTGAATAAGACCAGGTAGCGAATTCTGGTACTTGCGGAGCCACAGCTAGGATTTTGCGAAGAGCCTTTGGCGTCATGTCTCTTTAAGTTATCCGTTATAGATCAGGTAAAACCATTGCAGGACCAAAAAAGACTCCTTATAATTCATAAATCATTTAACGACCACAGATTCATGAGAGGGAAATTCAGAGGTAGTATAAAAGAGCATGAGTACAAAAACGGACGAGCGTATTCAACGGCTCGGTTCAATAACCGACCCTATTATCGCCAAATTATTTGAAGGAAAGAATTTTGCTTTTCTTGCGACCTTGATGGAAGATGGCTCTCCTCAGGTTACCCCAACATGGGTGGATATCGATAAGAACAGCAACTATACAATATTGGTAAACACTGCAGAAGGTCGAGTCAAGCACAGAAACATATCTAGAGATCCTCGTGTGGCAATTTCTATAATTGATTCTTCAAACCCGTATCGCATGGTGAGTGTAAGAGGAAAGGTCATTGAACAAATCAAAGGAATAGATGCAGAGGAACATATCGATAAGATGGCAAAGAAATACTTAGACAAGGAGAAGTATCCTAGTCGAAGGCCCGGTGAAGAGCGATTATTACTAAGGATAAAACCGCAGCATGTTGTACATTGGAAGAGTGACGGCCACCGGCAGCAGTAAGGTAATACAAATGGAAAACCATGTAACGTATTGTCTTTTGGTATTGACCACCTCCTAACTTTATCGAATTGACCTATCGTCAGTAGTAAGCACACACAGGTGAAGCTGAAAAGAGTTTACTTGCAGAATGTAGGCAAGAGTATGAAAATTGTGTAGGCATATTTTCTTAGCGAGAAGATGCATTTATCCATCAGTTCATTAAAGCCCAGATGCTCATGATCGGTATGCAAACATCGAAATTAATTACGCACTACACTAGATTGAACACTTCGAGGGTCTGGGCATTCTAAACACTTACTCCTGCAACATATACTTTCCATCCACTTACTTTGAATATGAACTTACTATAAGGATCGAGATATCGGAGCAGTTTACATCAAATTCATTCAATTTCATACTGGAATATTTGGTCCATTACAAAGTCTGGCTGCTCTTCCGGAATCCAATGTCCTGAAATTGCTTCTCTTTAGGAGGGTCTCATCCTGTACTGATTATTTCTTTAATACGTCCCACTGCTCCATTCCTAAGCTGCACCTTTATCCCATGTGGGTGCTCAGAAGAATTAGTCAGGATTCTGGCGACAATACCATCTGTTGTAATCCCTTCTTTTTGATTCTTCTTTTCAACTATTCTTACATGCATCCCAGCGTTAATGTCTCTTCTTTTACGGGGACTCTGCACATCCCTCTCATGGCTAAAGATGTTAAAATATTTTTGTTATTCCTAGTAATTAAACTGTCATTCAGTTATGATGATGCTTCAACCAAAATACTGCTATATGATTATTATCTCCTGTTTTCCCGCAAACAGTTCGGATTCCAATCTTATCTTCTCGCTACTCCTTTTATTGTTTTGAACCCTAATAGAGAACCAATATCGGAGTGGGCCCAAGGGGGTTTGATTCCTGCATATACAGGGGTTCAATAAACCCGCAGCTTTAAGGTTTATGATTCAGGCTAGGTCACACTCAGGTTATTCAAAATAGAGTGATTATGCACCGAATGATGCGATGTATCTTTAAGTAAAACCGTAATCCCAGAGGGACTCGGCAGAAAAAAACTTCAAAATGTGGACCCAATGATTTAGAAACAGAAAATGAAACTATTGATGTCTAATCCTTTGATGTTATTATGTTCAAATCAAGAACTGGGAAACCATTATTGCATATTGCTTAAATAGATCATTTCCGAGGTAATTGATAATTTGAGATTATCCGCAATACATACTAAATCGGTCGTAATTATCTGGCAAAATGAATTGAAAAGCTGTATTCTATACATGCTTGCTGGGATTGAACGTATATGAAATGTCGAAAGAATGTTCGTAATCTTTCCGATACTGAAAAAGAGGATTATGTAAAAGCAGTAATTGATCTTAAGAATTCGCCAAGTCTCATCAATGCAGCTCAGCTCGCTGGTGCTACGGGTAGATATGATGATTATGTCTGGATTCACAGGGAAGTAATGGGGGGAGCGCATACTGGACCTGCTTTTACTCCATGGCATCGGGAATTTCTAAAGCAGTTCGAACAGGATCTCCAACAGGTCTCCGGAAACCCCAATATCATGATCCCTTATTGGGATTGGACAACTGCAAGGGCTTCGTCTGATCCCGGATGGCCTTTTACTTCCAATTTCATGGGAGGACTTGGAACTGGACCAGACAATCGTGTTATGACTGGAAGGTTTTCAGAGGCGAGTGGCGAGTGGCGACTAAATGTTATCACAGGTGCAGGTCCAACTCTCCCTAACGGTAGTCCTAATCCTGCAAGAGATAATACAAGCTACTTGCGCCGT
>DATFCN010000164.1:0-15441 GCA_035253045.1 Nitrososphaera sp. | reverse complement strand
ATATCTGCGTCTCCGCAGACGATGAAAGGATCACTTCCTCCTAATTCAAGTACAGTCTTTTTGAGTTTAGAGGTAGCCCTCTGCGCAACTTTAGCGCCCACAGGCACACTCCCCGTGAATGTTACAGCATTAACTCCATCTGAATCTACGAGCGACTCTGCACTCTTGGAATCCCCAACCAACGTCTGAAAAACGCCTTCTGGCACTCCAGCTTTGAGGAAAGTCTTTTCAATTTCAATCCCACATTGCATTGTTGCGCTGGCCGGTTTCAGCACAATAGTATTGCCAATCATCAAAGAGGGAGCTGCAAACCTCAAACCCTGCCAGTAAGGGAAATTCCACGGCATTATACTAGCTATAACTCCAAGAGGCTCAAAGGACACCACACTTTTTCTTGCGTCCGTGTTAATGACATCACCAGCTGAAAAGAGTTTTGCGTTATCTGCAAAATACTCAATAGTCCAGGCACATTTGTCAATTTCAGCTCGGGATTCTTTTATTGATTTTCCCATCTCCTGTGTTGCAGTCCTTGCAAGACTTTCTTTGCTTTTCCTCAGTTCATTGGCAAACGAATACAGATGATCGGCTCTTTTATCGATGTCTGCCTTCCACTCAGCAAACTCATTTCTAGCTTTTCTTACAGCTTCATTTACCTCTTTTTCATTAACTATATGATATTCTTTTAGAACCTCTTCTGTTGCGGGATTTACTGTTTTGACTGTTCTCTTCGAGTCGGTTTGAGCCCCTCTGCCTGCCACATTCAATGATTTATTAGACACCTCTTTTCCACAATTTTTTGATAGTTTAGCGTATTTAAGATTGGCTGAACCTCATTCAGCTTGCAATCACTCAAAACAAGTTGTCGTTGTTGTTTTTTAATTACTCCGTCTTTGAATGATGGCCCTAAATTTAATAGGTTGTTTAGAGCTTCAGCGCAAGGTGCCTCAAAGCTGTACTGGTTTATAGACGCTCTATTAGTCAAAACAGATCTCAGTTTGCCTTCAAGAAGTCGTATAAGCGCTAATCTAGGTCTTCTTAGAAGCAGTTTGCATGTCTGACCTTCGCTCAATATATTAACTATGGTTAATAACCTCTATAACTGCATATACTCTGACGCCCAGAGCGAATCGATGAGCTGTGAAGATGCTATCCATAAGGAACATCTTGCACGAACAGGCTTGAATGTTTCCAATTGTCAAGAGCATGAAGATCTTAACGTTCAAACTATAGGTCCTTTCCAAAGCGATAGCAAGAAAACAAATGAAGTCAATATGTGGAGATCATCAAAACAGTTATCGCATTAATCAAGTGCATTAATCAGAATCCTGCGTTTCCTACGTTAAATATAATCTCTACATTGAGTCATTGAGCTGAATCTCTTACATACCTTTTACATCCTTTTTGTAGACTAGGAATTATTTCCTCTTGAACATCTACAAGCAAACCTGGGTTATCGCACAAAACCTTCATGAATGGCATGAAATACACCAAGAGGCAGTGCGATTTAACTTCATAGATAAAAGATTTTCAATTGCAATGGCCTGATGAGCTATGTATAATTCTTAATCTAACAAAAAAAGTAAAAACTAGGATGAACGAAATGTGAATGGACATTGATAGGGCTTGAACCTTTTGCAAAACTGTATCATACTACTAAATCCAAAAAATAATGGAATATACGAGAAGAGAAAGAGTAGTTTGTCTTCTAAAAGGTCCCATACGAACCATGAGTTGAAAGTCTTATGTCATGTAACGACAGCTGTTAACCATGGCATCAAGAAAAGATGACAAGAAAGATGAAACCACCACAAATACAAGTACTAATCCGCAACAACAGACAACAGCGACAACCTCGGCTTCCATTAACAGGGCGATTGAAGAAACAAGAGACAGTATAAAGCGGACAACTGATGAAACAAGAAGAGAAATACCGAAGTATGGCGAGGCTGTGACAGACTTTCAAAGACAGTCAGTCGATACAACCAGAGAAATGGCAGACAGCTTCCTTGAGTCTCAAAGAGATATTGCTAATTCATTTCAATCAGCATGGACTCCAGCAATAAGCAGTATGATGAGCTTTTGGTTTCCATATACAGGCTTGCCCGCAGCGATGGCCGAAGCATACACCCGGACAATTGCAACGATGGCGGAAAGTGTAGTGACCGGAACTAGGATTGCCAATAATATGATGGTAGCAGGTATGGAATCCATGAGGACTTCAATGGACTATGCAAGAGATAACGTAAGAGATATGACACGACTAGCATCAAATAATGCAAGAGCTGCCGAAGAGATAACCAAAGGTATGACAAGGGCTTCTTCATCGGGTTCCTCGTCGTTTGGAGTCTCATCAAGGGCAGGTTCTGGTGAAGAAAGAGAAGAAGGAAGACAAAGACGCTGATTGCCTTAGCAAAAATTGACTAAGGTCTACCAATTTCTCCCCCCTCGGGTGCGGAACCAGGCTAGCTGCCTCCCTTCCTTTACGATCTGGTATGCAATCTTTTAGCCTTTCTAACCCTGTTTTTAAGTGAGTTTTCGTTACTTTTGCCTTGTCCTCGACTAAATTTCGGATGGGACAGGTATTGATATTTGCTTCATTAAATGGTCGGAAGGGAAATGGCAGAAAACTCTACACATGTGACTCGATGTGCCGTTTTTTGACTCAACAAGGCAAACCAAAATTGAATGCATTGTAGGCATTAGCAAGTCATAATATCGCCGAATGGTTTATCACAGAACCAGACATCTTTATAGAATGGAAGATTTGCTTTAATGACAACAAAGATATATCGACAGGGGATACTGCCAACGCAATAACTCTAGAAAACATCTTTACAGACCTAAAGACCCTCTTCACAATTCATATATCATTTAGGAGCCAAACAGAGATGAAGGAAAACTAGAGATGATAATATTATGAGTACAAACAACAGAAAAGACAATCTAGCCCGTGATTCAATAACCGAACATTCTATAGCTAAATTATTTGAAGGAAAGAATTTTGCTTTTCTTGCCACAGTAATGAAAGATGGTTCTCCCCAAGTTACTCCCACATGGGTAGATATTGATAAAAACAACAATACTGTTTTGGTAAACACGGCGAAGGGTCGAACTAAACATAAGAACATTTCAAGAGATCCTCGGGTGGCCATATCTGTAATCGATTCTTCAAATCCGTACGATATGGTGACTGTAAGAGGAAAAGTAATTGATCAAATCAATGGTATGGAAGCAGATAAACACATAGACAAATTGGCAAAGAAATACCTAGACCAAGATGAGTATCCCAGACGAAGAGCAGGCGAGGAGCGCGTGATACTAAGGATAAAGCCAGAACTTGTATCTCGAATGGGATAATAAACTCTCAAACGCAAGC
This sequence comes from Nitrososphaera sp., assembly GCA_035253045.1. Taxonomy (GTDB): domain Archaea; phylum Thermoproteota; class Nitrososphaeria; order Nitrososphaerales; family Nitrososphaeraceae; genus Nitrososphaera. The sequence continues at coordinate 12,065 of DATFCN010000164.1, read as the reverse complement.
AAGTTTTTCTCCCAAACAGCAGATTTCTAAAAGAATATCATATAGAGATTCCAGGTTATTCTCTTTATTGAGCCTAACAGATTTTGTCGCGGCGGGGAGATTTTGAATAATCTAGATTCTCGGGGACTTGATATCTTCCAAAATTACAATAAGAGCATAGCATTTGTTGCTATCCAAGCTACAAAAGCCGGATATAAAATCTTGCATGATCCCGGCTGATTCTATATGTTTTTCTTATTATCTAGCGATTACACACTTCATCATATTTTATTAATCTACGGTGGAATGCGATGCACCCTAAAGATCCGCTGAAAATCCTTAACATTAAGACAGTATAGGATTAGAAGATCTGCGTCAAATGGTGCCAGATTTGATCACTCAAACAGAGGTAATTACGCTCGACAAGTTAGTATTGTAGAAACTATTTTGGACGATTTCAAGAGATAGCTAGTGCCAAGGTTAATAAGAAATCCTAAACATCTCTGAATTAGGAGTTGCGAGCATTGTTTTCGTCTTTGTTACTGTTAGGTCTGTCGTTGACCGCAATCCCAATTGTAATCCTTCAGTCAGAAGCACAGCAGCCATTACTCAATGAAAAGGAAATGATTTTGGATGATATTCATTTCTTTGTACTAGATGCATTAGAATATACTTTTGAGATCAATGCGCCAGAAATATTTCCAAACGATACAGTAAAACATAGTATACTAACAGATTATGAACCCTCAGTTTACAATATCCCAAGCTTACAATATAAGATTATGGAGCATATGATCATTGCTTCAGATGTGCAGATACATGTCAATCCCACAAGAATCAATGAGGCGCACACCAGACTTGATTTTCAGATATATGCCAAGAGTGCAGAAGTTACAGGTCAGTGGCTGAGCAAGAGCTACAACAATCTTGAAATAAGATCTGCTTATGGCATATATGATCAGGTTACGGACAAAATGACAATCCATGTTCCATATAGTGTTGCATTAGAGCAGATTCTGCAGTAACCTGATAGACTTTCAGGGGTACTGATAACAATAAGAAAAAGTTGCTGTTATATGATCATAGCTGAACCATAAGACCCCGTACTAATCAGATGGTTGACATTTTTAAATTGTATTTGACAACCTTACGTGGAAATAACGAGAATCATCATAGAGTAACAAGAAGTGTAGTATACAGTCACCTGAACCTATCATGGTGCAATTCAATTCATCATCCTTTTGAAGAGATATTGCTTCTATGGCCGTTAGGAGTCCCGTGTTCACTTCGGGTTCAACTACTGAAAGTCACCAGCGTTTTTCAAATATTGAACAATGAGGTAAGAAAATAATTATAGTATGTACTATTCACATAAACTCGCTCTCAAGGCAGACCATCTCAAAACAGGTCCATTGTTAAAGCGGTTAGAATACTCCACAGCTGTTAAAGAGGGAAGTTCCCCATGAACGCAGCTAAAATGAGATAAGCACAAATCCAGGCTTAGAGCATTTAGATAAAATCCGAGCAAGATGGTGCTCGGAAATTCTCGCTCTCAGCCCATTAGTGTGAGAACATCCATCATCTTCTACTACGACCGCTACTGCTACATAGCTATTGCACGTTTCACGGAAGCTAAACTCCGATCATCTCTGCTATCTGAGACATATATCACATATACAGATGCACTTTCTTTGCCCTCAACTTTTCGTAGCACTCTTCCTACCCTCTGCACTATCTGATTCATGTTAGACGTTGTTGCAAGAATTATCTCTATCGCAACTTCTGGAACGTCATAACCAATTTCAAGTGTATGAACAGACAGCAAAGGGTAAAACTTTTTTCCCCAAACTGACAGGATCTTTTCCCTCCTAAATGATGGCATACTGCTGTCAATTAGCATTGCCTCTATACCCTTAGAATTAAGCTGTTGTTTCAGCTTGCGAATGGATTCGAGCGTTTCGCTGAAAACCATGACTTTTTGATTTGGATGCTTTGTCCTTATCAGTTCTACAGCCATAGCCAGCTTGTTGTCTGCAGAAGCAAGTAGCGCTTTCCTCTTCCTCACGTTTAAGAACCATGCCTTTGCCTGCCAGCTTGGGAAGCCTCCTTGTTTTGCTAAATCCAACATTGACTTAGCATCATATCTTTTAAACCGAGCAGAGATAGTCCTTATTTTCCGGCTGTATTCATCATAAATTTTTTGCTCTTGCTTCGTAAGGTTCACTTTCAAAGGATTGATGATAGGTCTTGCCAAGCGCCCGTCGGTGACTGCATCTTTGATAGGGTACCTTCTAGTTGGTGGAATAATTTCCATGATTATTTGGTTCTTAGGATCACATTCATCAATAGTTGCTGTTAGCCCCAAAAGTGCTTTGCTACCGTCAGAGATAACATCAAATATCCTGCTGAATGATCGCGCTGTTGCGCTTGCTAGGTGGACCTCGTCAAGAATTATCATATCAGCTCTTTTTGCAATGTCTAGGTTGGCTGCGGCACTCTGATATGTGCTAATAGTTACTTCTCGAATATCTTTTTGCTCTCCAAAATACCTACCTATCTTCTCTGACTGTATTCCATATTTTACAAGCCGTCTGTGGTTTTGCTCTATTAGGACTATGCGGGGTACTAACATCAGGATATTGAATGTCGGGATACGTTTCATACTTGCTGCCTTTTTGGCACATTCAAATGCAATTTCGGTCTTACCTGTTCCACTACTGTAAATAATTGATCCCATGCATTGATTTTCAAGCCAAGACTCTACCGCGTTAATCTGGTCAGGCTTTAAACTGAAGGGAAACCTGAGATCTAAAATTGCAGGATGGCTGGCATCATTTTTCAAATTTTCTACAATTTGATGGCATGCAGTATCGGCCACTTCTCTTGTCATGCGGTTTGCAGAGAGCAAATCTAAAGCAGATTCAATGAAGAACTCTTGCTGTTGGTTACACCCTTTTGTAGTCATGGAAGAGTGCCTTGAACGTTAACCATATTTTAAGAAAGAAGAACCAAGGGGAGAGGGGCTGGGTCCAAGAGTAATCTGGTTTACGACTTTCAGAAACCTGTTCTGCGTAAGATCCTAGCCACTACAATAGCAAGTCTTTTTGCCTGTCATACCTTTACGCCATCCTGTACTTGCTAAAGGCGGTAGGTCGATAATAGAAATTGTAGAAAAGTCTTACATATATTGCAAAGTTCATACTATTCTTCCACGAAGTCAGAAGCCACACCATCGAGCGTTGAAACATCACCAAACCCCTGCCGCACCTAGGATGTCCCTAGTCCCTGAAAGCCTTCTTATATTGTGATTATGATAGTTATGACGTTGTTTATCGCTTGAATTATTACTTGCAGATGGCAGCTACTTTTTGCACTATGTCAACTACACAAGCGTGATAGGACGTAACCATGAAATACCCTCTCACTGGTTAATTTAGTAGCAACAAAAGTCTTGCTATCTCTATTGGTATTAGGACTGGTTTTAAAAAATCTTGAGTGACCCCATAATATGCCATCCTGCACAATATCGATTTTCCCTCGCCTGAACCTAAATAGATCCGGCCTTTCCAGCATCGCCACCGCAAAGACATCAGGCAGATCAAATTTACCGAATCTTTCCAAAGGGTAACGCAGCAAGGATTTGACAATAGTTGGTACTGTATTCATTTTGCTACCACTGCCTTTGTGCATCTTCTTGCACTGCTCGTTTGAAAGTTTCGATAGAAATTCGTCATCTATTGTTAAATATTTGTCAGATACATCTAACCCCACAATGTTTAACCGCACTGCTCCGGAGGAGGCGTGAGACATTACTATTTGAGCAGCTCTTGGGTCGCAGTAAAAGTTGAATTCCGCATGTTGTGTGATATTGCCGTAAATTTTGCTTGCAAACCCGTACGAACCTCCCATAATGCAAATTTTTGATAAAGAGCGTGAGATGTCTGGATCTTGAAGTATTAATCTCGCAACATTTGTTAGCGGACCTGTTGCAACAATTGCAACTTCACCCCTTCTATAGTTTGCAAGGGTTTCAGAGATAAAGTTTGAAACATCTCTCTTTACTAAAAGAGCAGGATTGCACTCAAGCGTGATATTTCCAAGGCCCTTTTTTCCATGTACTTCTTCTGCATGAACAATTCTTTTAGTTAACGGTCTTGATGCTCCGGTTAACACTGGTATACTGTGCTCCTTGCCCATTACCCTGAGGATTCCAAGGGTGTTCAAAGCTGCAGCCATCGCTGTTACATTTCCGCTGACAGTTGTTATCCCGATAATTTCGATTTCAGGTGATTGTAAAGCCATTATTATAGCTATAGCGTCGTCTATGCCAGTGTCAACATCCATGAGCACTTTTATTTTCAATTTCTCTCTCAACCACGAAGCCCCTGTACAGAGAACCCAAGTTATGTGCCCATTTTTGCAGCGAAGCCGGTAGTCTGTACTCTAGTCAGATACATAATAACGCTTGATCTCATTATATGTCGGGCTTGCCCTAGTTTCTTCCTTGGTTGTTTTTAGCGCAGCAGCTATATTGGCAAGGTAAAGAGACTGAGCGTCTTCAATTCCTTTCAGCTTAAATGCCCCAAATGCGCCGACAAATGTATCTCCTGCTCCTACTGTGCTTACTACTTTTAGATCATAGGAAGTCAAATGCAATGGCGGGATCATCAGGCTTTTTCTATTCGTGCAAAGTACGCACCCCTCACCGCCAAGGGTCACCACGACCTTTTTCCTGTTATCAAGGGAACTGGATAATTTGTTACATGCCTGAATTCCATCTTCCATTGAGGTCAGGGCTCTAGCTTCCTGCTGGTTTAATATTAGATAATCCACATCCCTCATGTAGCTTTTCATGGCAGTGAGACCATAATTGGTTAGAAGTGCAGGTGACCATATGACAATCTTTCCAGCCCTCCTAGCATATGTTACAAGTGAACCTGCAACGGCTAGAGGCGGGTCTATTACTAGTATCGTACCTGACCTATCTATTGCAGATAGCACCTCAGGCCGTACAATATGTTCTGGTTCAATAGCCAAGTTTGCGGCTTTATGGGTTAGTATTACATTTTCGCCTTTTTTGTCAACAATTACAAAAGCCTGACCTGAAAGCATTCCATCTTTCCGAAATATAAGAGAAGTGTCAACGCCTTCTTTCTGGAGTATCTTGATATGCCTTTCCGCTATGTTATCAACCCCGAGCATCCCTATGACTCCGACACTATCTATACCTAGAATTCTCACTGCAGCTATAGCTGTGTTTGCGGCCTTCCCTCCAGGAACAGAAATCACTTTCAATACATGCACCTCTTCCCCAGTGGTTGGAAATCTATCTACAAATAGCGTAGTGTCCCAGTTAATGGCGCCACATACAAGGATTTCTCGCATTATTGAATAAGATCTAGACAGGAACTGTGTAAAGTTATCGCAAATCAATAGTAAGGACAATGACCAAGGGATATGCCAGAAGAGAGGACCTAAGAGATTCTGCAAAAAAACTATACGATTAGGTCAAAAGTACGAAACCAATGGCAAAAGTCCTTCAAAAAGTGATGTACGACCTCACTATTGTGTATCTTGGCTTCAATAATAGGGTGTAGGCATGCTCAGTTCGCAAATTGATATCGTTTTTGCTTCCTAACGGGTTAGAGAGTTTTCTATTTTATCCATTGTTGTCATTGCATAGGTGGCCAATTTCTCATTGTTGGAGTATATTGGCGGATACTGTACCTCTAGCAGAGTCTGTTGTCCTCCAGTTTCTGACATTAGCCATTCTACAAAGTCTATTACCATCGCATTTACTCGTTGTTCTTCTATCTTATCACTATTATCATCAGTACTATCATTAGCCAATAACGAAGCGTAATAGAGCCCAACTATAGGGTAAGCGTCGCTTACAATCCTGCTTGTGTTTATAGTAGGAGGCAGCTGTTGTTGTTGTTGTTTTTGTTGTATTGAAGATATGGAAGATGATGGTGATGATCCATCTGTGCTAGAATTGTAGAATTGAAGGGCAACATCTACCGCTCTAGCTATAGATTGCATAGAAGGAACACTATAATTTCCATCGGCGGCCCCAATTGCTGCATATGTCATTTTAGTCTGCACTGCGTATGAAAAATCTACATACCCTATAGAATATGGTATTTTTCTAACCGTTTCCGCAAGCTCGGCTGGTCCTTGAGTAGTGATGGTATCGTTTTTTGGCCAGCTTAAGCTGTGGAGGCCAAAATACTGATCAAGCAGCAGCTGCGAGCTACTATTACTGCTTTGATTAGTATCATCCTCTTCAGTATGCACTACGACTATTCTTTCATGTGGAAGGTTGAGACTCGGATTCAACTCTTTGATAGCTGCGTCATCCCATTGCGTGATACTGCCATTGAATATGCTTAATAGCATAGTAGAATTGAGCCTCAGACCAGATGGTATATCAGGAAAGCTGGGAATATTGTAGACTATGGCCACAGCCTGCGCGCTCAGTGGAACGTACAGGATACTACTATTTTTCTGCTCAACCAGTCCGACTATCGCCAAATCCCGACGACTAGTTCCTCCTCCTTCGGCTGCAATTATTTCTTCATCTGTCAAATAGTCTACATTTAGATCAACGGATGAGGCAAGCTGCTGATTTTCATACTGAGCAACCCATCTTTGAACAAATGGAAAGGCCGATGATGAAGACACAATATCAATGGTTGTTGGTATCATATTCGTAACGCCAGTTTGGTTGCTAATGTTGTGGTTAGTAACTATCGGAGTATTCTCTGCTTCGTCATGATCAGATGAAGGACCAGATCTTGGTTGGAAAAAAGGCGTCAATAAATACATCGCCACTACTACTATCACCAACGCCAGGGACAAAAGCACTAATAACGATATTACGCCCTTTTTTTTCTTGCTCAAGATAACGACACTCCACACATCTTCTTTTCAAGAAAATTAAGAAATGTCATCATTAACCACTAGTGCCTTTGAAGACGTCATTTTCCTTATGCTTCTTGCTGTAAGGTAATACAGCAAAATCGCAATTCCAAGGAGTAAAGGATACCACCATACAATACCATAAAATGAGAGGTTGAGTGGTGTCATCACATCCTTTGGCCATTCACCAAAGAGAGTAAAGTAAAACATGTCTTCAAGCCATATGAAATTTAATATGTTTCCTGTGCCCCACAAAAGACCCTGCAGCTTTACAGACTTGGTTGTTCTAAAAACTAGCTTGTCGAAAAAAGGATTAAACGATATAAGGATAGCCAAAAGCAATGTTATTACGTGATAAAAGTACAGCTGATAAACTATATGGATATTCATAGGATAGACTAGCACACCTAGGCCGATAGGACTTGCAAGGAGAGTATGTTCTATCAATCCATACAGCATCGCAAAGAGGAATATCGATACCCCAGATGTCAGGTTTACCGGCCTCAATGGAAAGGTCTTGCTAAAAAGAAGTGATGTCATTTACTTTTGCTTTTTACAAGGCAACATACGATTTATGGTGATATAAAAGATTCCGTATGGCTTTTGCACTTCAAGAATATATCAAACAAGTTTTGTAGGCATTGCAGCGTGAGATAATCGACATTATATCCCGTAGGATATTACTAACTTTAAAGAAAATTTTGCTCAGATCTAACTGCTCTCTATCTTCAAATAAATACCCCTCTTCAGGAGAGCTGGTTTTAGAAGATAAGTTCTATTGATGCAGCATGTTAATTATCTCACAGAAATCAATGACATTAGGCTAAAAACAAAAATGATCTTAAAGGATGTTTGATAGATCTTTCTCAGTCATGACTACGATTTTGGCTGGTATGCAGGATTCCTTGCTTGTACTGAGCTCTTCGAGCGTAGGGTGGAAGATTCACCAGTCTTTGGCTGGAACTCGTCCACAAAGTACGGCGTTTGATCCTGTTAATCCAGGCAGGGCCTACTGCGGAACTTTCGGCGAAGGTCTGTGGAAGACAGAGGATGGTGGACAAAACTGGGGACAAATTGGAAAGGCTAGCATGCCAAATCAGAATGTGACCTCAGTTTCAGTCAGCCAACTAGAAAGAGGAAACGGTGATTTCAATGTAGTGTACGCAGGAACAGAGCCTAGTGGATTTTATGTATCGGATGACGGAGGCCACTCTTGGAAGAGGATGGTGGGATTAAACGAGCTGAGCTCATCTCAATCATGGAGTTTTCCACCGAGGCCATGGACACACCATGTGCGCTGGATTGAGCCAGACGTCAATAATCCAGGCCATGTATTTGTTGCAATAGAAGCTGGGGCCCTCGTTCAAACTCATGATGGGGGCAGAACTTGGATAGATAGGTCTAGAGAAGGGCCGTATGATACTCACACTCTAGCGATACATAGAAAAGCCTCTAAACGACTATACTCTTCTGCAGGTGACGGTTATTTCGAGAGTTTTGATTACGGAGAAACCTGGAACAAGCCAGTAGCAGGTCTTAAGCATCATTACCTTTACGGACTGGGCGTAAATCCTCATGATCCTAGAACTGTAATAGTAACAGCATCTTCAGGACCTTGGCAAGCACACTATGCAGGACAAGGTAGCGAGTCATATGTATACAGAAGATCTGGAGACGACGGACCGTGGGAGCTAATTTCCAAAGGTCTGTTTGAACCACGAGGGACAATGATTGGGATCCTAGCTGCAAGTTTGAAGAATGCCGGGGAGTTCTACGTTGTAAGCAACCGCGGAATATTTCACTCTACGGATTCGGGGCGCTCATGGGAAGCGCTAGATATCTCGTGGCCACGAGAGTACCTTTTACAACATGCCTGGTCACTGTCAATTGAGGAACAATAATTCAGGATAGCATTTCATCTAATGAAGGTATATACATACTCGAAATATAAAAGTGGTTTTTTAACCTTTCAGGTATTCAACAAGGATTGAACTGAAAGGGGCAAAGTTTGCTCCCCAAGAAGAAAATTCTGCGGCTAACATTAATCAAAAAGGATTAGTAACTTCAATATCCTAATTTTATCTACTAGAGATCGTCAGGTGTGGAGGTATTGGAACCTGAATTAATTATTCAAGAAGATGGTGTTCCACCTTCATCTGACCTTTTAGCAAATCCTTTATTGGTTCTCTTACTTTACTCACAGGGCGTTTGAATAGAACCATTTCTCGCCCGCTTCTTCTGCAATAGATATTTACCTTCCAATTTCTATCATCTCTATCAGGAAAATCTGATCTATAGTGGGCTCCTCTGCTCTCTTGTCGCATTGAGGCACTTTGAAGGACGGCTTTACAAACAATCATGGCAGACTTGACTTCCCAGGTACTGGCAACGTTATCATATTTTTTGAAGTTTTTTTGGACACTGTTCTTAGAATGAAATAGCTTTTCTAACTCCGATATTTTCTTAATTCCTTTTTGCAATTTGCTAGCTTCTCGGATTATTCCTGCATTCTCCTGCATAAGCTGTTGAACCTTACTTTGGATTCTAAGAGGTTGTTTAACAGCAAACAAGGTGGATGCAAGCCTCTTGTCTCTATTATATCTAGTTTCAGGGGAAGAGTAGGATGATGATGATGCGCCATTGAATGACCTCTTCCTTTTCTTTTCCTTTGCTAGCCTATTAGCTGCTTCCCTTCCAGCAATCTTGCCAAAAACCAGTGTTCCAAGCAGACTATTGCCTCCCAACCGATTAGCTCCATGCACCTGGCCTGCCACTTCACCAATTGCAAATAATCCTTTTACATTAGTTTGACACTTTGAGTCGACTTTGACACCTCCCATTGAATAATGCGCAGTTGGAGCAACTTCCATTTTCTCCTTGGAGATATCAACCCCTACAATGCGCTTGAATTGGTCGTACATGGTTGGCAGTCTTTCCAAAATTTTCGCTTTTGGCAAGTTTGTCACGTCTAACCAAACACCACCATGTTTGGTGCCTCTTCCGGATATGATTTCGTTATAAATTGAGCGAGCCACGATATCTCGTGGCCCAAGCTCCATTCTCTGAGGGTAGTAATTTTTCATAAACCTTTCACCTTCAGAATTTAAAAGTGCGCCGCCTTCGCCACGTATTGCTTCTGTTGCAAGCGTGCCCACAGCCTTCTTTGGCCAGACCATTCCTGTAGGGTGGAATTGAACCATCTCCATATCTACCAAATCCACACCAGCCTCGTATGCTAGAGCCACTCCGTCGCCATAGTTTTCAAAAATTCTTGAGCTGCTTACAGGATATATTCTAGTATATCCTCCTGTCGCCAGTATTACGCATTTGGCTTTCAAGATAATAATTTTTTTCATTTTGAGGTCTATGCCCATAGCCCCTAGGACTTCTTCGTCCGCTTTTTCTTTGCTTTTCTCTTGCTTTCCTTGTGTCTTTTCCATATTGGTTGATTTCAATAATTTCGTGACATAGACATTATCGACAAATTTGATTTTACGCAGACGAACCTGTTTCATCAAAACACGAATAATTTCTTTGCCTGTCCAATCACCAAAGAAGCATGTTCTTCTATAGGTGTGAGCACCAAAGAAACGCTGTGTTAGTCTGCCGTCAGTCTCTCTGTGAAATCTAGCGCCCCACTCTACCAGTTCAGCCACAGCGTCAGGCGCGCTTTTGCAAAGCGACTCTACTTTATCATAGTCAGCAATAAATAATCCTTCACTAAGAGTGTCAGCAGCATGTATCATCCAATTATCTTGTGGATCCATAGTTCCAAGCGCTGCATTGATGCCGCCGCGTGCAAGAACGGTATGCGGATCTCCTCTTCTGCTTTTGCTAACAATAAGAACCCGTGAACCTGCATCATGAGCTTCTATTGCGGCACGCAAGCCTGCTGAGCCCCCACCTATGATAAGCACGTCACAAGAGCGACTAGATATTTTGTAGTCATTGTCCCTACTTGCCATTCAATGCTCTCGCTCTCCTTCTATGCATCCTTGTATTACTATATGATACTGCTTATTTTATTGTAGTATTGGGTGGGTCAGCCTCAAGCAGTACCTTGTGCATAAATTAATTGAAAAACTAAGCAATACCTAATTTGAAGATCGGCGGGTTATAACAATTTCACAAGGTCTGCATCATTATTTGTCATTGGTCCTTTCTACCAAGCCTGCTGCTTTCTCAACTTCATATACACTATTGTAAGTCACATCATCTCTTAGATTATTCCAGACTGCTTCAAAAATATCGTTTATACGGTTTCCCATAGCTGGTGATTTTCTATTGACATGGTTCTTGATATCCTCCTTACTGGCAGGAAATTTTAGATCTTCAAGCAGATTAGCCATTTTTGCTGCCTTGTCTCTGTCAATAGCCTGGTTGGTTGGAGGCTCTCCTGTGTTGTCACCTACTCTCCTGTTACTACCACTTCTAGTATCTACGACTACGCCTGAATTGTTAGGGTCAGTATAATTCTTGTCATCAGATACATAAGCCATTATAGATTTAATTATCCTCCTTAGAAAATAAAAAGCTTCCAGTGTGGGACAGGGGTTTATTCACCTTGTCATATGCCAAATGTAATTTCTCAGGGTCTTTCATTACCGCATACTAACCTGCATCCATTCGGGATTACCTGCAAAGCTCGGGCCTAAAAGAACCATAACTCATAAATTCACTTTTTTCTGTTTCACCCCCATTTACTACTCTTAAAAAGTAACGATTATCTGGGCAGTTTATCGCACATGACGCTGAAACAAAAGCAGGGGAGCGGTCATATGAGAACAACTCAAAAATATGACCTGCCGTTGTAGAAGTCGTTATACTTCTACAGTCGTCTCCTGTTTTTCCTCCTTTTGTGTTGTAATTCTTTTGTCCTTTTCTTTCCCTCACTCTATCTAGCCGACAGACTGCTCTGCTACCTGTACTAATGTCTGAGATACGTCGCCTCCCTCCGCTACTTGCTCAGCTATCTGAGTTATGTCTTGATTGACTTCGCCCTGATTGCCAGTAGAAGTCTGTTGCGCTATCTGCGTAAGAGACTGTGATACCTCCTCTTGTCCTCCAGCTATCTGTTGACCTATTTGTGTGATAGCTTGGTTGGCGTTGCCACCTTCACCAGCTATCTGTATTGCTAGCTGCTGTAGCACCTGCTCTACCGTTTG
>DATFCN010000163.1:0-21579 GCA_035253045.1 Nitrososphaera sp. | reverse complement strand
AAACCCAACTCGTTGCGATAGAACAGAATATGATCTTTCTGACTATTCAAAGCTGGAGTTGTCATACTGCGGGCTAGTCTACCTCCTCTTGTCAAAACTGGTAGTTGATTGAAGCCAGTGCACAATCATCAAACCCTATTTCTTTAGTTAGCGCACCATCTTGTCGTGATGATTATCATGACATGAACAGTGACAAAGGAGCCGTCTCCCTAAGACAATACTAACGTAACGACCTGTGCACTCTGCACATGATGTTAGGCATTTGGGGATTACTTCTGTAACCAGGTCACTCATTACACTCCTGTGCCTCCTCATCCTTCCATGGTTCCTCCGTGTTTAATTTTTTCAAAAGTCTTGAAATGACATCATTGAAGCTGTCTCCTGCATTGCCTAATCGCTTGAGAGTATGGTAATTTCGCTCATCGACTGTAATGTGTTTTAATGTCTTTACCGACACACAAGTGCTTACAGTCTTTAATACTTGGGAACTATGGGCTGTTTTGTACCTGTGCACATCCTAAGGAGACTAAACGATAGATGTAGTAGAGTAAACTAACAAAGTAGTGTCGGTAGATGACAATAACAATAGTAATACTAGTAGAGGAATTACTTTTGATTGCAAGACGGAAGGTAAAGGGTATCCATCCTTCTATACCTCTTTCTTGATTATCCCCTGCGCATATAGCACCCTATACAGGTCATTGACTTGCTGCTTTAGCGATAGGTTCTCTGTCATTACTTGCTGCGTTCTTGCTTCTATGTCTGCACCTTTGGACTCTAATCCTGTTATATCTAGGAAAGTAAGATAAGGCTCAATCTTTCTAAATAGTTCGGCTTTTTCACTATCTTTTTTACGCCAGTAAGTGCTGCCTGCATGACCGATAAACCACTCCGAAAAATCCTGATATCCTAGGTCACTTATTTTAGTCTTGACAAAGCGCCTAAAGGAGTGGAATGTTATCTCCCTTCTACCCTCATTACCATCTTCTCTATTTCCAAAGCCTATCCTGTCAAGCGTTCTAGCAAATTCTTCGTTCATATAAACATAGAGACCTCTGAAGTTGTTTGATCTTTTTCTTTTGCGTGGCATAGCGAAAAACAAGTCATCAGGATTAGCTTTTGGTTCTAGCCAATATGATGAGGATACTACTTTACTACTAACATTATTACTATTACTACCAGCATTATTGACCCCTACCTTTGTTATTCGGCGTCGTCTGTACTTAAAATCAGTCCAAGCCTTGCACTGTTCCACCATCTCTCTTGTCAAAAAGACATAGCGATCTGTGCGTGTCTTTGTGATCTCGCCTCGTATCCTTACAAAGGCTTGACAATTATACTTGTTGCTATTATTATTTTCATCGTCAAAATCAAAATCCTTATGCCTCAATGCCAATGCTTCGGCGGCTCGCATACCTGTAGATGCAAGGAGCATAAGATAGGTCTTGAGCTTGATATTAGAGCATTTGAGCAGTATTTCACGTATCTCTTCTTTACCTATGGCTTCTTTGTGCCGTATTACAGGCTTTGGCAGCCTTACTTTGAGCTTGAATTTGCGAGGGCTAATCTCTATATCGCTGTATTCAAGGAAGTTCCTGGCGGCTATGACAAAGTACCTTATAGTGTTTGGATTCTCTATGCCCTCCTCTTCTTTAAGGTATGCCACAAAGCCAGACAAAAGATCGTAAGGATCGATTTGATTGTTATTGCTGCTCTTTAACTCGTTAATAATGTGGTCAAGTACTGTTGGTGTTGTTAGCCCTAGGTTTTGATGTGGCTCCTGTTGCTGCCGTTGCTCCTCTTGTTGTTGTCCTTGTTGTTCTTCAGATAACGTCGCCAAATATTTTTCAAATTTGGATAACCTATATTCATATTGTTCAGCAGTCCTCTCGTTTGCTTGCCGAACACTTTTGATATACTTAGCGAGTGAGGGGCTTCTAATTCTTTGGTTGTTTTTGGTCGTCGCAGTCACAGTCGTCGTTGTAGCGGCGTTGGTGGTGTCGGCAGTAGCAGTAGGAATGGTAATAGTTATTTCACGTCTCCACCTTTTCCTCTACAGTGATGAGCTTTAAGGCTTTAGTTGAGCAAGCAATATACATGCATAAATTATTTGTTGAGCAATAAGAGGCGAGATGTTACAACTGCTTGCAATTGTTGTTCTCATAACAACTGCTGCTGTTACTATCACCACTGGTGCTTACGCACAAAATGTAAACGACAGTCAGGAGCAAAAGCCCACTGAGGAAAAGCAGGGAGGAGAGTACAGTGGTTTGGAGGAAGCAGGGAAACAAACAGAAGGAATACCAAACCAGGGGGCCAACCCTACCCCTCAGGCACCTATAAGTGACCTCAACGTTCAGCAGGAAAACAGGACTACTGCAGCAGATACTACTACAGGTGTAACAGCTGAGCCCGCTAGCGCACCAGGAGTGACGATGCTTGCGGGAATCGGTGCTGTCATTGCAGTAGCCATAGGTGCTACAGTTTGGTATTTCAGGAAGGGCAAGCGTTAGGCGAAGCTATCAGATTTTGTTGAGGCCTGTTTAGATGCTTTGATGCGGATGTTATCTCCTGCTGCACGTTAGCAGATGCGGCTCCAAATAATTAGTATCTAGACAAGAAGGAGAGTAAGAATAGTTGGGGAATAGATTATCAAAAGTTGGCACTAGGTGATTGCACCTCATAAATCTATTTAACATGATGGTTCAATTCAGTAGCGCAAAAGACATGACAATTAGGACCAGAATCGAGATAATCAGCCAGATTCTAGAAATTGCAAATGGCGGCATAAATACTAAGATAAAGATAATGTACAGAGTAAATCTCAGCTATGCACAATTGAAAGACTATCTTATGACGCTAAATGAGAAGGACTTGCTTAGTTATGATTTAGACACGCGTACATTTAAGACTACCGAAAAAGGTCTTAGGTTTCTTAAAGCCTACAGTCAGCTAGACCAGCTAACGAAGGAATAACAAGTCTCCCTCGGCAACTCATAAAATTTCAAATGCTAAATGTGTGCTGAGACTTGCCGCGAATCCCACAGGCAGCCCGTTCAACGACTCACCTCTTCCGAAGTCCAAGAAAGGCCCTTCCAGGGAACATGTATCCAAGTGTAACAAAACTCGTGTCACAACGGCACGATAGTTATAAGGTAAAATAGAAGTAGTACCCCAGTTCCCACTAGTATTATATCTGTTTGGCAAGTCCTGCACTAAGCCAAGGCCACTCCGCTCCAATGCTAGCCCCCATGTGCCACCAATGCAATAATGACTGCTTGATCAGCACTTCTCGATACCATAGCTATCTCCATCATGATAATATCGCTCAAAATATCGGTTGGGTTGACCTGCTCATGTGTGGCGCTTGAATGCCAAACCTTACCATGAACAGTTCCATACAAAAAAATATCTATTAGGTATTGCCTCATACCACACTTAAAGGAATTTTACAAAAACATACTTATTCTATAAAGGCCACATCATAATGTTTCATGTCATCTTCAACAGCAGGCAACAACGAGCTCAGATGCAACGAGTGCGGTATCACTTTTACAACAGTTCAAGACAAGGAGGAACACATGAAGTTGGAACACAAAGAAAGCAAGGATCCTGCAGGGGTCAAGTAAGCCCATAATGCTCATGAATAATCAGAGCAGGCAACCCTTCCATCTTCTAGTTTAACAGTTTCCTCGATACAAAACCAGTCCAGCTCTCGCAGTGCCAAGCATCTTGTCTTTTATTTTTAACATCTCAAACATTTCTTAGTTCATCCCACCTATCCAAAAGTTCAATCTAGAAACGGCGATGAATTATCCAGAGAATCGTCTTGAGCGTAAGTTCAGTAGTTATCAGTATCATTTGTATCCGCAACTACGGCTATTTCGGTTTAATAAAAGGCGGGAGTAATTTTCCATTTAAGAAAATCAATAGTGAAAGTTTAGAATATTTGTTATTTGTTTGCTTGTTCTTTGATTCTTTCTTTCTGCTCGCTGGTGCCGTAGCCTCGTTCTGGATCAAACGATGCATTCGTTGCTGGGCCTTCACCACCCTTCGTTTCAAGATTCCTTTTCATATCTTTGGTTGACATATATTGCATATAGTTTGTCCTACATCGTAATTATCCATTAGCTTTTCATTATGCTAATCAACACGCAGCAGCAATAGTTCTCGAAAATGAGTGGCTTAGTGGACGACATCTACTGTTAGGACAAGGTACATAGAAGGACAGCAGCCCAAATGTGAGATAAATTTGTTGTAGTTTTACATGTATGAGAGCATTTGACTTTCCTAATGGTGATCACAATCCAATATTCTAGTCCTAGCAGCACATAGAAAAGTGTTATCACTGCATTTGTGCATGAGATTACATGACAGAATCAACAACTCCAGCAGGATACAACTACACATGCAAGGAATGTGGGGCTTCATTTGAAGCGATGGAGGATCTAACAAAGCACTGCAGGCAGGATCATCATACGCATTTGAGATAAATCCACAGCTGGTCAAGAGATGAAGAAAAATATATGACCTGGTCAGGAGGGAAGTAAAGATACTGGACAAAATTCTTGAATGAAGCCCAACAAGCATAGAGGCCAGATAAGGGCGGAGATACGATAATTCAAAATGCTAAATTGGGCCATGTTCTAATGAATGTACAAATATCAACGAATACCAAATAAGTTCGGATATCATAAAAAGCAGGCCAGTCAGGCCCTTGATGAAGAGTGAGGGATAGTTTGAGTGTAATCACTGCTAACTTTGTGCAATACACTTGCACATATGGTACATTATAGTAGGTTGCATTGGAATGAAGTACTACATAGCACCAGGCTAGCATGCGGATCAAACAACGCATTCATTTTGGCCAAATTGGCCAAATCTTTTACATAGTATTCTGTGCAATTCACCAGGGTTGTATTTATGCTGCGGTCTACACTATCCCATTTGAGAACCGGAAGGATGAGAGGTAGAGAAAAAAAGGATGAGCGTATTCAGTGGGGCTACTTGCGCAATGCCATGGCAGACTGATGTATTATTTTTATTTAATGCTTCCCAATCAAACATGATGTCTGATACTGGCTTTACATGTCCAAGATGCGATCATTCCTTTCCTACAGCTGAGCAGGTTGCAGAACACCTTAGAAACGAGCATACAGACGGAACTCAGACCGAATCTACAAAGTGACCGATATAAAGTCCCTATAACATATTTTTCATTCATTGTGAGCCTGCTTCTATAGGCAATAATTGAGATGCCACTGCAGAAAGTATTTGTGCGTATCTATTGAATAGCACATAATCCTCCCATATACACATCTTTTGTTATCATCTATGTATATGGTTTAATTTTACGCCTCTTGATATTAGGATAGAGTAGTGAATAGATTTTCAACATCTCTTGCATTAATCTTGCAACTGTAAAGAGCAGAAGAAATCTAATCTTTGCTTGTTCAACATCGATAATTTCTCGCCATCCATTTCGTTCTCGTTTTGCAGCAATTTATTTATTAGAAGCGCACTGTTCATCAAATTACGTAATTTTTTAGCCGTATGTCATCTTCATTTTCCTGTATTGTAACAGATAGATACTATACTATTGGTAGAACCTTCTTATATAATCCATTAATGCTATTTTATGCCATGTCAATTGTTTGAGCGAAGGCAAAGAGAATAAGAAATCGCTTGATTCGTCAGTTGCAAGCGACTTCAGGGATAATGTAATCACAAGCGAAACTATGCCAAGGTCAATTTCCAAAGATGAAAAAGGAGCAAGATGATGTCAGACAGAGAAACTGACAGCATCAATAGCGTTGAAAGAACAACCATAAAGCCAATTTCAGCAAATAAGGCAATAAGATTAAGTGATGCGATAATGATTGCAGGTTTTCCTGGTCCAGGACTAGTTGGTTCAATGAGCGTGAGCTACATTATAGAACAGGCGAAAATGCATCAGATAGGCTATATCGACTCAGATTTTATAGTTCCCGGCGTCATTTACATAGGCGGAAAGTTGAGGCATCCATTTCGCATCTATGCAAATGATGAAGGCACTGCATGCGTTCTTGTGTGCGATGCCCCAGTAATTCTATCCGGCATACGCTCCGTGCTAAATGCAGTAGTAAAGTGGGCAAAAAATAATGGTGTGCGAGAGATCATGGTTTTAGAAGGTATGGCTGCAGCCAGGGTCTCGGAAGGAAGCAGAAGGGCATGGGTTTTGTCAAACGACGGACAATCAGATGATCACGGTTACCTGAGTCGCATTAAAGCCAAGATGGAAGAAGCTAGCCCCCCTGCATTCATTTCAGGAGTATCTGGCGGCCTCTTGGCAGCATGCCTTTCAAACGCAATTCCTTGCACAGCACTCTTGATTCCATCGATTACTGGAATTCCAGACCCAGAGGGAGCAGCCATTCTAATCGAAAAAACAAACGAGCTTGCCAACAATCCCTTTAGAATAGATTTGCATCAACTGAGAACTGAAGCAGAAGCACTCAAGCGCCAGCTGCAGGAACTAATCAATTCTGTAAAGAGACAACAACAAGAGCAGCAACAGCAAACACAACAAGGTACAGGCACAGGGATATACAGCTAGATACCATCGTACATTCCTAATATTTTATTTATAGTCAAATTACACTACAAGAAGGTTAGTAAAAAGTACTAGATAGGGAATAAATTGAGTTGGAAAGGTAGTTCAAAAAGATGTATTTTCTCAATTCAAACGGGTAAAGCTCTAGGACAGAATAAAACTGTTAATTAGTAAACTTACCAGTATCGAGTCAATGAGTAACCTGTCAACGGTAAATGCTGAAATCAGTATCACACCAATTGGTACTTCTGATACAAGTATGGGCAAAGAAATAGCGGCTGCCTACAATGCAATTCGCAACACGACTAATCTTAAAAAGGTAACCCTTACTCCAATGAGCACTCAAATAGAATCAAATAACCTAGATGACATCTTTCAAGCAATACATGCCGCTCATAATTCTGCCAAATCAGTCGGAGCCAAGCGGGTGATCTCAACAATAAGGATTGATGAGAGGTTGGACAAGCCAAACACTTTAGACGGGAAGGTTCATTCTGTTGAGACAAAGATAAGTTAAGTGGAAAACAACCATAAACTAATTGTTTATTCAAAAACACAACGTTGTGATTGGATTCCTCGTCCGATTGATCAGAATATGTTATATTTACAGATAGAATGTAACAAAATCAGAGCATGCCTGGCAGATATTGTACAAGTGATACTATGGGAAAGAACATTCTTCGATCAGAACATTAATTGTTTGTCAACATATAGCGATGGGGATATCGAGAAAAATTCTATGCAACTGTGGCAAACCAGAGAGCAGTGAGTCACACAAAAGTGCAATTTAGAGCCTCACATCAATAAAAGAGTGTGTCTTTATGAGTTAAAGGCCGATACAATTAAAGTCAAAAGGCACGTCCTCCTTAATAGTGTGCTCTAAGCCTACAGGTCTAGGCATGTAGGCCTTCTTTGCATCGCAAATATATTTTTCAATAGAAGATTAATGAAGATCGGCCTTCTTTTCAATCTGTTATCACATTGAGCGTTGATCTTAGATTAGCGCACCCTCCTTCGTGACGGTTCCTTCTTTGTGCTCGATATATGCAGTAAGACTAAACAGTTACATGATTTGCTCTGCAGTTTGAAGCGCACCTTTCACAGTATGCTCCTCGGCTTCAAAACATCTAATGCCCCGATTCCTCAGTGCTTTAGTAGTGAATGGGCCTATTGAAACCACCTTGGTAACGCTATCCAATTGTAACCCACCTTTGGACAGATTATCTATAATTTCAAAGAATGAATTAACGTTTGAGGCACTAGTGAAAATAATTGCATTCACCCTTTTTTGCAACAATAGATCACAAAATTCCTTCCATATTGGCTCAATAGCTTTTGTACGCACAGTATACAGGAGAATTTCGTCAACATCCAACCCTAGGCGGGTCAACGCTTTGGTGGCGAAGTCGCTTGCAGCAGCGCTCCGAGGAATGATTATATTTTTCCCAGACGCTCCTAGCCTAGACATTAGTTCGATGAGTCCAATAGAAGAGAATTTTTCTAAGACTAGTCCCACCTTTATGCCATGTTCTTCAAGGCTTTGTTTTGTCTTAGGACCTACTGCAATTACTGTAGTAGATTTTAGAACAGAGGATATCTTGTCCCAGGAAAGTTCAAACAGGATGTTTACTGCCTGCTGGCTCATGAATGCGCAATAATAGTATTTTTTCTTGCTGAATTTGTCAAGGAACTCTACTGCCGCTTCTGGGCCCCGTGGCACTATTTCTATCACCGGAAGCGCTATCGCTTCGCCCCCTTGCTTCCTTACCAACTGCAAAAATTCTTTTGCATCTTGCTCGCCTCGGGTGATTGCAAGGATTTTGTTTTTTAATCCAGGCATTTCTGTCATGTTTTCTTGAACCAATCGAGCTTATCGCTCAGTCCAGCAACTCTTCCTATCACGATTACTGCAGGCGGACGGATATCGGCTTTCTTCGTAACCTTTGCAATGGTTCCAAGTGTACCCTTGACCACTCTCTGTGTAGCTGTTGTACCACTTGCGACAATTGCAACCTTAACGCTCTTTTTCATACCAGCCTTTATCAGATCATGTGAAATTTGATCCAGCTCTGCAATACCCATCAATACGACTATAGTGTCAACTGCACCAGCGAGCTTCTTCCATCTGACGGCCAGCTTAACTTTTTTTGCATCTTCATGTCCAGTAACTATAGCAACTGAAGAGGAATACCGACGGTGGGTAAGCGGAATGCCAGCGTATGCCGGAGAGGCTATAGATGAAGTAATACCAGGCACTATTTCAAATTCGATCCTACGCTTGACAAGATACTCAGCCTCCTCTGCACCTCGCCCAAAGATAAATGGGTCTCCACCCTTGAGTCGCAGTACCGTTTTACCCTTTTTCGTGTAGTTCACCATAAGTTCATTTGTCCGGTCTTGATGCGTAGCAGGGTCACCAACCATTCTCCCGACATAGGCTTTCTCTGACCCTGCAGGTATCTGATCAATTATCTCTTTACCCACCAACCTATCATAGAGTACAATATCACATGTTTTCAAAAGTTCCATTGCCCTCAATGTCAAAAGTTTGGGATCACCTGGACCGGCTCCGCAAATAAACACCTTACCCTTTTTCATAGTTTTTTGTTCCACTCATCTACTGCTCTACGCCAACCTTCTGCCAGATCCATTGCTCCCTGCTTTACCAAGCTATCTGCCACCGAGGAGCCTAGCTCTTCTGGCTTGCTTGCTCTGCCGACCTTCTTGACGTGGATGCTCTGCTCACCATCTGCAGAAAACACACTTGCATAAAGTGTTATTTTGTTATCGTTGGTTATTGCCACTGCTCCGAGTGGGAATCTACAACCGCCTTCTACCTTGCTTACAACCGCTCTTTCTGCAAGTACTGCTATGCGCGAATGACGATCCTCTATCTGCTGTAGCATGTCAGCAAGTGCAGTATGATCACGTCTACACACGATGGCTATAGCACCTTGACCTGCAGCAGGCACAAAATCTCTAATGCTAAAGCGCTGGACAATAACATCCTTCATGCCTAATCTGTAAAGGCCAGCCTCTGCTAGGACGACTGCATCATACTCGCCGCTTATCACCTTTTTCACTCTTGTTTCTACGTTTCCCCTTATTGGTCTGACATTGAGATCCGCCCTAGTTTTTGTCAATTGTACAGCCCGTCGGAGGCTGCTCGTGCCAACGACTGAGCCAGGCACCAGATCTTTCAATTTTTGCCCATTATCCGTGACAAGCACATCGTTTGGGCTTGCCCTCTTGGGAATGCATGCCATAGAAAGATCTTCTGATAGGTCTGATGGGATATCTTTGAGGCTATGGACGGCAAAGTCAACTTTGCCTTGTTTGACTGCTTCATTCACTTCTTTCTCAAAGATGCCCTTCTCATCCAGAGTAAAGAGAGGTCTCTTGTCAACATCACCCTTGGTGTTTATTGCAATTACTTCAAATCGTATGTGGGGATGAACCTTACGTAAGGCGGCAAGTGCTATCTCCGTCTGTGCCAACGCAAGTCTGCTACCTCTGGTTCCTATTCGTACTGTCTTAATCATTTCATTATCTCGCGAAATGCCTTGTCGTATGCCTCTATTGTCTTGTCCGCGTCGTCTTCACTGTGTGCGTATGATACAAAGCAAGTTTCAAACTGAGAAGGGGGGATGAAGATATCCTGCTTTAGTAGCTCGTCAAACAAGTTACGGAACATTCTTGCGTTTGCCTTTTTGGCACTAGCTTCATCCCTTACCCTTTCACTAGTAAAAAATAGCTGAAACATGGAGCCAATGGAATTGACAGTGCAGTTAAGCTGCGCTCTAGCCACTACATCTCTGATACCGTCAACAATGCTATCACATGTTTTGGCGATCTTGGGATATATTGTATCTTTGGCTTCAGTCAATGTTTCCAAGGTAGCGATACCTGCTGATACAGATACAGGATTGCCAGCAAAGGTACTTGCCTGATAGACGCTGCCTGCAGGCGCGAGTTTGTCCATTATCTCGTCCTTACCTGCGATTGCCGCTATTGGCAGGCCGTTGCCAAGCGCCTTGGCAAATGTAGCGAGGTCAGGCATGACTCCAAAGAACTCACTGGCGCCTCCAAGCGCAAGACGAAAGCCAGTGATCACTTCATCAAATATCAGGATAATATCATTTTGCTCTGTTATTTTCCTCACTTCGTTAAGGAATCCCTTTTCGGGCAATACAAGCCCAACGTTTGCGAGCACAGGTTCCATTATAATACATGCACTGTCGCGATTCTTTTCAATTGCTCGTTCAAGCTCAGCAGGCATGTTATATGGTACAACTTTGGTCAAAGTTGACGCTTCTTCAAGCATTCCCTCTGATGCAGGCATGCTAGCAGCTCCCGACCCAGCCTTGACTAGAACATAATCATGCGCACCATGATATCCACCTTCAAATTTAATCACCCCTTTTCTCTTTGTAAATGCCCTAGCGAGCCTGATGGCATGCATCGTGGCTTCAGAGCCAGTATTGACGAGACGAACCATTTCTCCACATGGCACAACCTGGCATATCAATTCCGCAAGCTTGATCTCCCATTCTGTAGGCACACAATAGAGTGTCCCACTATCCAGTTGAGATCTTACAGCTTCAATTACGGAAGAATAACCATGGCCAAGAAGCAGCGCTCCATAGCCCATGCAGTAATCAAGATATATCTGATGATCGGCAGTAGTGAGCTTGCTTCCAAGCGCAGAGGTGGCAAAGAAGGGATAAGGTTCGTAAAAGCGCACTGGACTGTTAACCCCGCCGGGCAATACTTTTTTTGCCTTGGCAAAGAGCTGATCAGACTTCAATCAGATATAGCTCTCTACCAAGAGCTATAATAATTATAATGCTAATTAACCACAAATTGTAAGAAACTGCATTGGGGACCTTTTCCAGTCTTATGGACGACCTGCATCTTAATATTAAACGCAACCATGACACTCTTGCTCTAGCACTAAAGAGAGGAAGGCCCAACATAGCATATCAGAAGGTAAATGAGCTTGCACAATTTGTCGGAGGGCACTATAACCTCAACCTGCAACTGCACTTTCCAATACCCGGTAAGATCTCTGATCTTGACTCGTACGGTACAGAAAATATTAGCCTCGTAGTTGACAAATTTCGCAGGGTTTTCCCCATACCAAAAGAGACGGTGAAACAAAAGGCAGTCGAACTCATAGGCAGTGATGCTAAGCCGAAGGATGCCTACACCTATGAAGGTAAAGAGGGCGCCAAGGTAATAATTGTGTCCAAAGGGAGTATTGAAGTCCTGCCTGGCTCAATGCATTTTTGGTGTAAGATTGATAGCAGGATCAGGTCGTATGGTGACTGGATGATCGAAAACGTCTATTTTTCAAAGAATTCTTAAGCTGCTTGCTGACAGTAGGTTGCCTGTAACTGCTGACGTCATGCCAGATCCACTTGTGAGCTCGTATTGGTAGAGTAGATTGTCCTCTGCGTCATACACCTCTGCCTTGACGGGTAGTGGCATGTCACGAACCATCCAAATCTTGCTTGTCTTTTCTGCAAGCTTGTAACTGAGCACAAATGAGTCAAAGACCCCCGCAGGAGTGCTTACAGGCTCTTCGTTTGTTACCCTAGTTGTTACTGAGGACGAGCCAACAAATATCGTATCCCAAGGCGCGCCCACCACGAGATACTTTGGGCTTTGTCCATACTCCATGTCTCGGACTGCAAGAATTGATGACTGTATATTTTCAAAGTAAGGTCTAAAAGACTCATCAAGCGGACCCTCTCGCGTTAGTTCTTTTGACATCATTAGTGTATGGTTTACTGGTGGCTGGTCAGTGCCGTTTGCGATCGTGAATCTCACGTTCCAATTTTCACCATCTTGAACAAAGTTCATCGATACCCGTGCAGATTCAAGAAAGTTTAGCTCACTCCTGGAAGTTAAGGTATATTCCAAGGTCATCCCGTCCTGTATGTGATCGCCAACCTTCCAGATGTCTGCCTCTGAGGGAGGGTTAAATATATTTGGATTTGAACTCTCAAAGCCCCCGCCTGCGGCAATAAGGGCTATACTCACCCCAATGCCCAATGCTGTGAATATGGCGGTGATGATCATCACCCGCCGGATAGCTGCTCGCCGCCTATGAGACACGAATGTGATTCAACAATCGTGGTTATTTAAAATAGATTATTTTATTACTTCTTTTCAGAGACGTCGGCTGCCACATATTCTCCAATCTGGTTGTATATCTTTAGGAAGCGATTACCTTTCTCAGTCGTCCGATAGATCTGCTCTCCTTCGATATATTCCAGTAACCCATTTTCTATAAGTACCGTCAGATACTCCTTAAGCTGAGCGTATGAGAGGAAGGCCTTATACATTATTTTAGTTTTAGTGACACCGCCGTTCGCAGCTTCTAGAATTTGAGCAGTTATATCAGTTCTGCTTCTATATTTCATGGCTATCCTAGGTATTAACATCTATAAAAGCCTCGTGCGATTTTATTATAGAAGACTTTATTACAGGATTTAGGATAGCCATACCCATTTAGCCTCTCTCTTTTTGTTGCCTCCATGATCTCCTCCCTGCTAACAAACCGACCTTGACCTTATTTCTGGAGTGTCTGCAGACTTGTACACAAATATGTGCATACTTTCCTTGTGCTAAAGGTCTCTAATGAATGCGCACATAGTCTGCTTCAACTCATCTGCAGTTAACGCAAATTGCCGTGCATCTTCTTGCTCCAGGAAAGCTCGATCATCTATTTGTATTCCGTAAATGAGCTCCTTGTCTCTCGTATTGCCTCTTCTATGTTGTGAATTGTTCCTGACTCTTTAGATCCCACTACAGTGAGTTTTAGTTCGTCTACAAGCGCGGAAATAGAGCGCAGCATTTCCTTGAGGGCATCCATAGTTTCGCCAATGTTCTTACTATCCCCTACTGAGCTGATAGTGTTTTTGGCGGACCTGATTGTTTCTCTTGCCTCGTCAAGTACGCCGGAATTCTTCAGCTCCATAGTGGCCTTTTCGATACTTGCAGTGGTTTTTTCAAATGACTCAGTAGTTTTGCGAATATTCTCAATATTAGTTACCATGGCGGGCTCCCTAAGGGATTTTATCATCTCGTTACCAACCTTGGCAGTATCTCGGATCTTCTCAAGCGAATTCTGAACGTCGGGCGATCCGAGTTCTCTTATTATCTCAACCGCATCAGACGTAGTCTTCTTTATGTCTTTGAGCTTTTCTGCCATTTACAGCAGTAGTAGGCGCTCTTCCGCTTTAATTGCAAAGCGGTAAAAGTTTCCGGTAGCTATGTTCTATAACTTCTTCAAGTTTCTACATCTTGTCTATGCTGCCTTTATTAAGACTGCAATAGATGTCCAAGAAAAGCTACACAATGTCGGCCGTCGTGAGCTTTTCCTTATTCTTTTCAGTGTCTATTGCAACTCCTTCGCTTGGGCTCCGTGTGTCATGCAGCTTGTCGTAGTTAGGTTCGTATGCCATGCAGCAACCATGCGGTGCAATTACGTCTGACACCTTGCCCATCACATCAGGTCCTTCATCTTCCACTAACATACATTTGCCGCCACTAGCCTTAATCCAGTAGATGCAGTTGTAGCAGAAGTATCCTTCATGCAAGTTCGAGTCTGTAAACTTGTCATATTCAATATATGACGCCTGTAGCTTGCTCCTTTTCTTGAACTTAGTCAGATTATCAACTGCGCCAGCAGCTTCTTTGATCTTCTTTCCAATGTCTGCCACCTTTATCGTGCCTCCTCCTCATTTGGATCCCACAGCGTGCAGAGACCGTGGGGCGCTATGACGCCAGATTCTCGGCCGTTAACGTCAGGCCCAGTATCTTCGACTATAGCACAGTGGTTGTCCTTAATGAAGTATGTACAGTTGTAACAGAAATACCCACTATGCAGGTCGGCATTTTTAAAGTGGTCTATCTCCAAGTACCCCGAAACTGCCTTTGAGAGCTTGGGATATTGTTTGTCTGTAGAGATAATTTGGCTCGCCATGGACAATACCACTGCGGTATAGTATAAAATCAGTTTACTAATTCTGACTATGATCCTATCCTATTACCTTCTTCTTAACTCTCTTGCAAGCCGCTTTAACCTTGACCATCGTATAGTGAATTTGGCAAGTATTACTGCGCCCACGATAACTGCCCAGATCCAAAGAGGAGGGCTTTCCAACTTTCTTTCATATCATTAAACAAATTTATGCTATTGCTTCGAGACTGTCTCCTATCAGGGAGCTTGAATTTTGTTGAAGTAAAAGAGTTCAATCAAGTCCTTCATACTCAAACGTTGTGCATTGAATAGGTGTATTCTCAATAGAGGCGGTCTCAAGCTCAGGCGCGAGGTTGGCATCTTTTCTCGTCTTAAGCCGAACATCTCGGCTAATCCGAGCCATCCTGCCGTTCTGCCTTAAGGAAAGGGTTCGAATTATTTTCTGTTCTTTAAGAAGTTTTTCCAATTGATCATTTACTCCTTCTATGGTAAATGAGTGCGCATCCCATTTTCGAACTTCAATTTCAATAGGCTGTTGTTCTTCGCTCATTGCTGCGTATATTGTATTATGTTATAAAAAACCGATCCTTGTTGCATTGAGCTTTTTGTTGCGTCGCTGTTAGTGCTATAAAATTATTATTATAATACAGCTGCCCCCCCTTTAGTGCTAGGCTGTTTTTAATTATCGTTACAGTTTGTCATTATGGTTCCCATAAATTTGATCTTGTCAGTCTACGATTCTAGATAAGCAGCAATACAAGACGTTGATTGAGGTAAGTAGAATAATGTCAATGATAAACAATTAAGGCGAGATATGATATCTCACTATGCTATGAACTACAGGTAGAATAGAAATTTAGACGTTTTGAAGTATCCAGAGATGCGACAAGTTAAGAGAGCTTTTGAAAGAAGTGAAGGAAGAAATCAGAGAAGCAACAGAGATAGAAGAAGACACTCAAAAAGTTTGTTGCTCAGGTTGGAACTAAGTTATATATTCTCTATAGTATTTTAAAAACAATGGCAGTGTATGAAATTTCAAAATAGTTGTTTACACCACCTTATGTTCAATCCAATAAAGATAGCACTTATAGTAGATGCATCGCATCCCATGCGATTGACGAAATCAATTAACAAAAGGACACAATGCCATAAAGAAGAGGAATAAGTAGGAGACACATGGACTAAATTTGCAAATGCCCTCCGTTCCCCAGATCGACTCACGTGCAGGCATGGACTGTTACTGTACAAACTTTGTTGGAACTGGGGGGTCTATAAAGCGGGAAAACCAAGGGTTTGTAGTCTTTGAGCTGGTGGACGAGTCACTGGATTTATCGCTGGCATATGATGGAAGTCACCGCTATCCGCTGTATGTTCTTGAAAAGCAGAACATGGACTCAAACCATGCCCTGTTCGAAATTGAGCGCGAGCTGCACATGAGGTTAAGGGTGATGGGCATAAAGGACGCCAAGGCTATAACAACTCAATATGCAGGTATGGAGCGAATGATGAGAAATCCGCCTGCGAGGTTAAAAAGCAGAAACACACAGCTTACACTAAAAGGCTTTACCAAGCGCCCGCTTGAGAAAAAATTCCTTGCAGGCAACAAGTTTGACATAAGAATCTACAATACCCGCTCATCAGATCTCTCGAACTTTATTCCACAGATTGGCAAGGTGGGCAATTTTTACGGCCTTCAGAGATTTGGTAGCGAAAGGTTGGTAACTCATCTTGTAGGTAGGGAAATTGTCAGGCGCAACTTTATGGAGGCAATCGGGCTCCTGCTTTGCTATACTACTGAATTTGATACTCAAAGGAGTAGGGAAATCAGAAACAGATGTGCCGACCCAAGCAACTATAGGCAAGTGCTCAAGATGCTTCCAAGAGGTATGGACATTGAGCGACAAGTGCTCTCAGCACTAGTCGACGGCAAAGATCCCATTGCAGCACTACGTACAATACCAATCACAATCCGAAGACTATTCGTCCAGGCCTATCAAGCATATATCTTCAATAGATGCCTCAGCAGAGCCATCATGGGAGGTGAGGATCTGTTGCAACCACAGAATGGGGACCTTTGCTTTGAAATGGAGGGACCAACGACCTTTGGCAGAATAATTAAGTACGATCCTAACTCAAAGACAAGGTTGGTTCCAGCAATAAGGATGGCAGGATATACCTTCCAATCCGGCAAGGCCAGGTTTGAAAACATTACAACTGCAATACTACAGGAAGAAGAAATAGTTGCAAAGGACTTTTATATAAAGGAAATGCAGGAGCTAAGTCAGCAAGGAGGCTTTAGACAGGCTCCATTATGGTGCACAGATTTTTGGTATAAACGAGACCCGTTGATTGTATCATTTAAGCTACCCAAGGGGTCATATGCCACCACCCTTTTGCGCGAAATAATCAAGCCAGATGATCCACTCAAGAGTGGCTTTTAGCCCTTAAATCAAGTGGCAATGACAGTAAAAATTTAGTCTAACCATGTCACCAGGAGTATCTCTGCATACCGTTATAGCAATTATATGTTCTAGAGCTGTTATGAATATCTACGCTAAGTTGTTCATCAGAGTATAAAATTAGCCGATCATCAACTTGTGCATTTGATTTCCAAACCTTAATTGATAAAGTAGTAAAGGAAGATCTTTTGCAATTATATGAACTAGCGTCTGGAATTAGAAAAATACAGGATATCTGCCAATATACAGCCAATTTTATCTATACCCCTTAATTCATTCATTAATAACAGCGATCTTTCTTTTCAAGCGATAGAGAGCCCGCCTTGTTTCCAACAGAAGAATTCTTTTTCTACAACAAAACTGAGGCTCAGAGTGCTAAATATAATAAATAGCATGGCAGCGTGGTACAGGATACTCAAATGCTCGGTGGCAGGAACCTGCATGAAATCATAGAAAATGCCATTGACGACATATACGAGAACCTGAGCGTCAAGATAGACAAAACGAACTCCGATAGGATCCATGCAATCGAAGCATCAGGCTGCACAAGGTTTGCCTACTATGAGCGAAAGGACTCGCTACCTTCAGATAATGCAGCTAAAATCTCAAGTCTGCTTGGAAATGGTATGCGCCACTCACTGAGCAACGTACACGGCGAATATAAGATCGACACCCTTGCTCTCGAAGTCAATGTAGACATGATAATGGCCAACGAATTTATCGTAAGATTTGAAATTGTGTCTACTCTACCAGACGTTCCACAGCCACAGCACATGCTGTACCTCAATGCTTGTCTCTTTGCATTTAACAAGGACGAAGGCTTTTTGATCTACATGACTGAAGACGGCAAGATGGTTGAATTCTCTATCACCAGAAACAATAAGATGTTTGAAGAGCTCGTTAGAAGGGCAAGAGTACTCAGCACATTGCTAAAAGAAAATAGAGTTCCAATAGTCGAACCATCCAGTCTATGCACAACTTGCAAATACTTTGAGAGGTGTTATGCAAGAAAGAAGATAAAAGAGGAAAGTTCAGGCTTTATACTAGAAGAAATCTTTAAACCCAAGAAATGAAAATTGCGAAAATATAGAAATCTAGGTCGATCAACTTTGGTTTGAACCTGTAGTTAGCCGTGCTCGCTATGGCTCTCAGTCGGTGTATGCGCTTGACTATATCTTTTTGCCCTTGAGCCAAACAGCACAGCTACGAGGAATACAAATACCCCTGCAGTTACAGCAAACATGAATGTTTCTTCAGCCATATTAGCTTGGAGCGTTGCATGAAACTTAATACCTTTATGAATTGCATTATAACATGATATGATAATATCATAAAACGTCAGGGGAATGTCAATGCAAATCCTTTCTCAAAGTAGCTTGTTTGGAAATTTGTGCCAGTCAGCCTGTAAGTGTAACTGCCCTCAACGCGGTACTGGCCAGTCCCATCTATCATGCTGTCCCAGCTATTGGCAGTAAGGTTATTGCGTACTGCAACCTGCGTATCTTTGAGAGTGACATTGCTGTTGCTGACTATCGGAAATATGTCTTCCTGTCCAGATACAAAACCTTCAGGGGTTATTCCAATGTCCCCGGCTGTCATCTGATACGGACCCACATTCAGAGTATAGTGGATCGTTTCAAGGATGGCAGTGCTTCTGTTAGGGTTACGGACATCAAAGACAACCTGTACACTTGCACTCTCTTCGTCTGTTTTCTCAACTACGATGTCTCTGAGACCTAGTTGGAGGTCGGCTGTCGGGGCAGGGGATGTGGCTGGAATCTCGTTATTGCCAAGTGGCCTAAAATTCCCCGGTCCCATAATGAAAAATATGGCTATAGCGGCTGCAGCAATTCCACCAGCTACTGCATAAATCGCCTTTGTGTTCACAATTGCTTTTTTCGCGGTCGTCGACGCTTTAAAGCTGTCGATTAATCCAAATGCTTATACTACACATTACAAAAAGTGCTCCCGATTGCAGTACCATAAGGCGGCGAACATTGGACGTGAGAGAGCTCAGAAAGCTCAGATGAGGCTGTTCGATTACACGGGCTTTGCCATGCTAACCTATACTATCAAGCAGGGTGCAACAGGATTTGAGCCTGTGGGTGAAGAAGAGTTAGTTGGCAAGATGACCAGTGGCAATGAGTCAATGCTTTTTATTTGTGATAATGATGGCTACGCCAAGGCTCAGTCAAGGCCCATGTCAATAGAACAGGCAGAAGAAGCACTCAAAAGGATGATTGCAGATGGTATGCAACAATTCACTGGCGAAATCAAGACGGTATCATAAGCTATAACACCCTGATTTGAAGTGCCGAAAACATTGCAGATGGTGATATAACAGTATATATGTATGCCAGCGATTAACTAGCGGTGCGAGATCCACGGATCACAAACTATTACAATTGGAATGATACTATACTATAATGCGTGTTCCCACATTGTTATGGAAAATTGCATTCTCGATTACCGCTGGATCTGATTTGACTACTACGGTAGGTAACTTACTCCGCTCTATTACCTTAAGCGCCACAAGGTCCATCAAGTCATAACTGCCTGCAGCCGAATCTTCTGATCCCAATAGATCTATGCACTTTTTGATAGTGATTTCGTTGAATAGTTTGGCGTCTTTGTTCTTATTGGGATCGGAATCATAAATACCATTAACATCTGTTGCATTGAGGAATTTAGTAGCTTTGACCTTTTCAGCAATGAGCGCAGCTGTTGCGTTTGTGCTCTGCCCTGGATGTAGGCCGCCTGTTACGACTATACTTTTGGTTGTTACAGCCTTGCTTACCTGCTCCAAGTCTTCTGGGACTGCAGGGTATGCTTGATCACCAAGCGCAAGAATCAAGAGTCTTGCATTCAGCCTTGAAACCTCTATGCCTATTATGTCTAGAGATGCTTCATCCGAGCCAAAGCTTCTTGCTGTAGAGATATAGTAGCGCGCAAACTTGCCTCCGCCAGCTACAACTATCGGCTGCACTTTGTTGCTTATCTTGCTCAGCATACTAGCATACTTCTTCAGCTCATATGCAGTTTCATCACCAAACGCTTTTCCAGATAATTTGATCACAATTCGATGCTTAGCCTGCGTGAATCTTACTCGCCCCCATATTCGGTATCCCTTGATCTCCTAGTACCTTTTTAATAGCTCGCTCCACTTTATCACGATTCTCTGCAGAGGTATAGACACGCAGCATGTCAAAGAATCCCGAGATCGATTCTACAAGTGGAATCTCTGACACAGGCATCTCATATACTCGATCTTTATCGACAACCAATACAGAATACATTTCTTCTTTGCTTGGGGTAAGTGGCATCGATGGGGCACGAGACACATCTACAAAGACATAGTTGCTATCGACACCTGCTACATCTGCAATATGAGAAGAAAGTGCCTCCAATGCTTTTCTATCCATCCTCTGTCTATCGCGTTTGTGCAAGAATTTTTCGTAAACACTCTTAAGCAACCTCCTGTCGCGGTAATCTTGCGCCATTTTGCCTGAAAATGCATATTTCCCGGAAAGCACACACAGTCGCTCAAGGGTGGCTTCATCTGTTAGCCCTAGATAGTTGTGGAGGGAAGTATTTGTTAGTCCAAGTGCTTCGTCTGCAGAAATCATTGAGCGCAAAAGCATTACTTCAGCAGATCTTACGGTCTTATGAAAATAAACTGCCTTGAACATTTCATACCGTGAGATCAGCATTGATTCAAGCGAGTTGAGAGCAGACCTGTTTATTGCAAGTCGGTTCTTTGAAACCTCAAGCGAACTCACAAGCCGGTGGTAATCTAGCTTGGCATACTCTGCTCCCGTGAAAAGCCCATCACGCGGCAGATAGTCCATGAGGTCTGCAGACAGCCCACCAGAAATGATCTCATTCATGAAATTAACCTTGGACTCACCGAATGAAAGCCGGCATATCTGGTGTGCATTGTAGCCGTATCTTCCCAGAATGTCAGCAATCTCGCTTTGCAATATGATCTTTTTTCCAAGATCCTCATGGCTGGTATTACAATGATACTCAAGGACCTCTTCGAACAGATGTGAAAAAGGCCCATGCCCAATATCATGCAAAAGCGCTCCAAGCCTTAGGTCCTGTACTGTTTCGGCGTGATCGATGTATCCCTTGTCAAGCAATGTTTCGCCTGCTAGGCCAGCGATATGCATTGCGCCGAGGGAGTGCTCAAAGCGCGAGTGCTGCGCACTCGGGTAAACTAGATGTGCGCCAGCCAGTTGTCTTATCCTCCGCAGGCGCTGAAAAGCAGGGCTATCAATAAGATGTTTTTCAACTTGCGAGAATCTAATATATTTATGGATAGGGTCTGTTATTTCGCCTGCGAAATCCATATTGGTTACTTGTCTTGTATCATAAGATAAGAGGACTTAAACTTTAACCTCTCTCTTTACTATCTTCATTATTTCTTGGTGAACCTGCTCCTTGCTCTTGGAGCCATCAATGACCTTCCATCGGAACTGCTTTGCAAACTTTAGGTAGTTCTTATAGGCGTCTGACGCTAGCTGAGCGTTGGACTC
>DATFCN010000162.1:0-4250 GCA_035253045.1 Nitrososphaera sp. | reverse complement strand
GTTCAGAAGCGTTTGTTGATATTGTCAAGAAGTTAAGAGCTGCATTAAGTGAACTGCATTACAAAGAACAAGAGATTATTGCTTCAAATGACAACGTTGTGTCGATAATGGTAGTTACAGGTAAGCATACAGGTGACTTGTTCGGCATTCCTCCAACAGGGAACAACTTCTCATATCAAGCAGCGCATTTCTATACAATTGCAGATGGCAAGATAGCAGAACACAAAGCGTTTCGTGACGACCTAAGCTTCATGATGCAACTTGGTGTAATCGGCGCTGCATCGCCACAGTATGAACCTATTCTTAATGCTTGGAAGGGTATGATGAATATGCCTACATGAGCGTCCTGTTTTGTATAACATTTTGCATGATGGTCAATCGAAAGTAAAGGGACTATATCCCAATGTCAGCTCTACAGAAGCGCTTAGAATGGGAAAGTAATAAGTGCAGACAAGGTTCTTGCTTAGAAAGCTGCTAATGCTCTGAGGTCGCGGGTTCAACTCCCACCGGTCCGCTTTTTCCTGTGATGAAACTAAGGCATTAGTTTGAGCTTATTTTTGATTCGCTAAGGTTATAGGATTGTTCAGGCACTTCAGTTGTCATTGTTTCTCAAATCTAGGAGTGGCTAGTTGAGCACATGCAGCCAAACACAGCTGACCTTGAGCGTCGTATGCTTCGGATGGGGTCAATAGCATTTCTTGCAGGTATGGCTATTTTTCTTGTATCCACAATCTTGCATCCTGGCAGAGAAGACCCAACAAATCATCCTCTTGTGTTTGCAGAGTACGCTGAAGACGAGCTATGGATAGCCTCACATATAGGTCAATTTGCTGGTGGAATGTTAGCTTTTGCTGGAGGATTTGTATCTCTCTTTTGGTTTCTGCATACACGGTCCGAATCAGGAATTGCCTCAGTACTAGCATGGATGGGTCTTGCAACAACAATAGCTGCAGGAAGCGCCTTAGTCGTTCTTCAGGCTATTGATGGAATTGCGCTCAAAATGGCAGTGGATTCTTGGTATGCTGTTCCTGCTGCTGATGGTGAAGAGAAAGCAATCGCCTTTCGTGTTGCAGAAGGGATTAGATGGATTGAGATTGCAGCCAATAGCTTGTTTCGAATTCTTCAAGGCTCAGTTGGAGTAATCTTTGGCGTTACAATCCTAGCAAGCGGCATTCTTCATAGATGGATTGGTGCATTGGGAGTGTTTGCAGGTGTAGCTACTATTATTCTTGGTGTACGCGTAGCATATGTGGGATTTGCTACTGTTGGTTCTATAGAGGACACTATCTCGACTTGGACTTACTTAGCTTGGGTAGTAATCCTTGGCATTTTTATGTGGAGAGAAACTACGGCTAAGAAAATGACTACCACCACTAGATGAGGTCTGCTATACGAGTGGCTATGTGATCTCTAATGATCTCTTCTATAATAAACTTTCAAGAACTGGCGTCACTTGACGGCAAATCATACTGGTATATCGATTAAGAAAGCAAGCGTTGCGTTGCTGAGGTCGTGGGTTCAAATCCTCCCACCCGGTCCATTATTTCAGTCTAGTAGATTACGGCATTAATTCAAGTTCTACTTTGGTTCTTGTCGGACAAAAACAGAAGCAATGCCAAATGCCCTATTGTGTAGTCCGCATGTTTTGTACTTAAATTAAACTTCCAATATTTGAAAAAGTTAAAAGGATTAGCACGGTAAAAAAGCATTAATGGATATGGTTCGATATGAGTAACATTAGCCCTATGTTTAATCCTGATGATTTCAAGGCTCAGCAACGCCAAATGTGGGATAACGCTGCCGCAGGCTGGCAGACTTGGTGGGAAACAATCGAACGCGGGGCGCAAAAAGTTAGCGACAAAATTGTACAATTATCTGAAATCCAGCCTGGTGATAAGGTTTTAGATATTGCTACAGGTATAGGAGAGCCAGCAGTTACTGCAGCGAAGAAAGTTTTGCCAAATGGTAAAGTTGTGGCTATAGATATTTCACCTCAAATGCTGGCGATTGCAAGGACAAGAGCCAGGTCTCTTGGTTTGGATGGCATAATGGAGTTTAGAGAAAGTGATGGAGAGAAAATAGATTTGCCAGATTCAACAACAAAATTTGATGCTATTCTTTCAAGATTTGGTCTAATGTTCTTTCCAAATCTTTCCTCTGCCTTAGTGAAGATTAGACATCTGCTGATTACAAATGGCAGGCTTTCTGCAGCTGTATGGTCTACTCCATCAAAGGTCCCATTGATTGATTTAGCTTTCAGTACAGTAAGAAAGCAGATAAATTTTCCTGCTCCGCCCACTGGAACACCAGGTCCTTTTGCCTTAGCAGACATCGAGGCTCTGAAGCAGTTGCTTAGCCAAGCAGGATTCAAAGATATTAAAGTTGAAACCGTCCAAATAACATTTGCATTTGACTCACCTGAAAGTTATACAAAGCACATTCAGCAGACTGCAACGCGCGCACACGAGATGATGGCGAACCAAACTGAGGAAGTAAAGAAGCAGACCTGGAACTCAATTACCGAAGCAGCCTGGCAATATGCTGATTCGCATGGTAGAGTGAATTTAGACAACGAGGCAATCTGTATAGTAGGAAGAAATTAAAAAACCACTTTAGTATTCTTCAATTCGCTGGACAGTATAGAGCGGGTTATGAGAGTACAGAGAAAAAGCATGAAACTGTGGGATTTGAACAGCCATGTTTCCTTTCCATAGCTTTTGCCGTTTAGATATATTGAGGTAAAGAGCACCAGCCTAAGAAAATTGTGGCTAAGGTCGCGGGTTCAAATCCTCCCACCCGGTCCATTATTACCAATCTGGTAAGATACTATATTGTTTTCAACTTGTTTTAGGATATTGTCGGATAAAAAATACAAGTTACTTTTCAGTCCTCAAAAATAAGATACGCGAAAAAGAAGATATCCGCTTGACACAAGGGATCTTTTGATACTTCTCAGCCTGTCTACTCCATAGACCCTTATAAAATAATTAGGAGATCAGGGTAATAGTTGGCACTAGATAGTGCATTCCGATAATCTTTTTAACATGCCACCAGTGCATTTTCGATAGTGTGCAAGGGAGAATGGCAAATAGCAGAAGTAGAACAGAGATAACCTGTCAGATTCTAGAGATTGCAAACGGTGAGGATGGTTTTACGAAGACTGAGATGATGTATAAGGTACTTCTTGGTCTCAATCAATTACAAGAGTATCTTACCCTTCTAATTGAGAATGACTTCCTCAGCTGTGAGTCTACAACACACAAATTTAAGACTACTGAAAAAGGTCTCTCATTTCTCCAAGCTTATAATCGAATGGATCAAATACTAAAGAAACAACAAGTCTAGCGCAAAGTGAAAAGAGGTCTTTTAGAGGTCCAGCTCTCATCATTTATTCTCTTTCTTCTTCTCTACATCATTCATCTTAAACATCTTCATCCAGAGTGCTCCTCTCCTCTTCCCTACTTCCATATATTTTGATGAAGATTAAGCTTATTGCTACTGGTATAACAGCAAAGACCACTAAAAAACCACCACCTTCCGCAGTCACATTAGTAGCATACATGAAAATCATTATGCATAAGAAAATACCAAAACCAAATAATAATATCCAGCTAAAATCCAGCAAAGAAGCCCCTTGCTCAGTCAAGGGATCCCTGCGGAGTATTGCTTTGATGCTTTTCATTATTTGCGTGTGCCTTATATCACTCAGTATATTAATAGAAATATATGACATTTGCTGGATATATGTGCACTATTGTATCTTTACTAAGTGAAATATGTAAATAAATTGACAACATAACAGGTTTAATAGAATAAATGCAACCAAGCGTCCTGACACCATTGAGATTGTTATTATTATTTAAGCGCAGCACAGCATCAACGTATGTGCAACTGAACGAAATTACCTGAGGTCGCAGGTTCAAATCCTCCCACCCGGTCCATTTGTTTTGTTCTCGTAAGGTACGGTATTAAATCACATTAGTCTTAGATAATTGTCGACAAATTCAGCAGTAAAGGTCTTTCACTAATTTCAAATAATAATGACAACTGAAGATACCACCGAAAAGGTAAAGTTAGCAGCCATTGTTTCTTTGATCTATGGCACAACACTATATCATTTTGGCTCGGTTTACAGACCAAGGAATAAGAAATATCAAGGATACTACAAGGCGTGCGGACGCAGCAAAAAGTGAAGCAGAAAGGATTGGTGGCAAATTTACAATATATTGGACATTTGGCAAATATGATGG
>DATFCN010000161.1:0-8216 GCA_035253045.1 Nitrososphaera sp. | reverse complement strand
ATCGTCATGCTGCGGGAGAGATACTGGCCTCAATACTGAGCAGATATAAAATTGATGGAAAGAGCCTGATTGTAATAGGAATAGCGAGGGGAGGAGTAATAGTAGCAGCTCCCATAGCAAAAAAGTTGCATTCCGAACTTGATGTCATAGCCCCAAGGAAGTTAAGGTCTCCTCACAACTCGGAAGATGCGATCGGCGCAATAATGCATGACGGCTCACTATATTTAAGCATCGCAGCTTTGGAGAGTGAGAAAGATATATCTAGCAAATACATAGACATGGAACAATTAGAACAGAAGAGAGAAGCATGCCGAAGATTGTGTGTATACCGTCCTCATCTCGAAGAATATGTAATTAAGGATAGAAATGTAATTCTTGTTGATGATGGTATCGCAACCGGAGCAACCATGATTGCTGCTGCAAGATGGATAAGAAATAAAGAGCCAGAACGATTGATAATAGCCGCCCCAGTTGCGCCGAAGCCGGTTGTGGAGCGTTTGAAGAATGAGGCGGATCGAATTGAGACGATAAAGAATCCTTCAGAGTTCATAGTGGTCGAGCAATTCTACGAGAGGTTCGCACCTGTTTCGGATGATCAAATCATAGAAATAGTAAGAAGACCACCTTAGATTCTATCTTAACCCCTGACAAATATTTGGCGGTGTGGAGAAGGGGGATGATGCCAGATAAAGCTTAATAAGTACTTCTCGCCGACTATCTGCATGACTAGGACGTTAGCGATTATTCTTGGTTTCTTAAAAGGAAATATTGCCTTAAGTTTCCGGCTTTTCAGTACCCCCGCAGACAAGTACCAGTGATAAGATCACCTGTATTTCCGTATCTTGGTCAATAGTCATCGTATACTGTTCATTTTTCGTTCATTCCTGTCTCGGTCAATTTTTTATCGCAATCAATCAAAGCTGGCCGAAATAACGATGATTCGTCTATCCTCTATTAATCTTCTCTTTCTTCGCCAGAAACTCCTCCATTATCTCCATCAAATAGCGCTTAGCAGCATCATCATCAAGAGATGATTCAACTAAGGCTTGATGCTCTTCTTTTACCATCTTATCAATTTTGTGTTCCCGGATTATTGCTGCAACCCTATTCTGCATTTCCTGTTCTAGCTGTGCCCTTGAGATGCTCTCCAGAAACCTAGAATCATGTAATACAGATTTTCGGATTTCTGTACGTAGTTTGGCATCCTCAGATATTGCAATTGCCGCTGAATAGATTCCCGTTAGCAAAAGATATGAGGATAGACTTAGTAATGAAATGGTAGCTAGTCCAAATGGCGGAAACGGATTGGAGAATAGAGTATTTGCCTGGCTGGAAATAAACAGAAACACAAAGGCCCATGCGGAAATAAGAATACGATCCTTTAAAATGGGTCTATTAAGTATATTCTTGGCTATTGCCCAGAAGGCAATGCCAAATAAAATGCCTCCGGCAGGCTTTGTCAATGAAAAGAGTATCGTAAAGAAAAAGCTAAAAAAAACGGGATCAGATTGAATAAGTGGGTCAAATGCATTGAATATCACGGTAACAAACTGACTTAAGAAAAATATTAATGGACTACCAAGAAAAATCCAGTACCGTACTCTACCTATTCTTAGCGAATAAGAATGCAATAATAATGCAGTCGCCAACCACATCGTAGCAAAGGACGCTATGGAAGATACAACATATGCCTGATTTAGTATATCGGTCAATGTACCTGCCCTAATCCCTGAACCAATTGGGGTGAGTACTCCATAATGCGGCCATATCTGAGGTGGAGCTGCCAATAACAGATTAATTGTCAAGGAAAGGGCTAATGCTATATTTATGAAAAGTACTCCAAATGAAATGCCGTATAGTAAAACAACCCCTCTTCTGTTAGATTTAAACCACGTTACGAACTTATGTGCAAGTAAAGCTATCATAAAAGCACCTGTAGTATAGCTGAGACCAACAGATATGGTCAACAAGACAGTGCTATAGTATGTGGTCAAAATGATTTGTAATATTACTATGACTATGATGACTGCCAAAGCATATTGGATAATGGGAGCAACTCGCTGTATCACATCCAAATGGTAGTGTATTCCTTGAATCTTGTTTTTATCCACGACAAAAAATAGAACCAGCAACTGTCCTAGGCCTAACATGGCTGACACAAAAATGAACAGAGTGGTTAACAGGGAATGTTCATCGGAAAACATCGCAACTCTAAAAGAAAGTGTATCAAGCAAAACCATTGCGAGTACCAACGCCATTATCAAGCGATGCTTGGAAGAAATGAGCCTAATTGCGTAATGCATAACTTGGAGATTACCTACAGATGTTTATTACACCAGCAGTAGAAATACTTATAAGATATAATAGTTTCGACCAGACTGTGCCCCGCTATTACTGCAATTTAAAGAAAAATATAACGCTGCTCTGTCTTGTCTTGGGAGTGTCTGTTTTTCCACTTAATCAAGTATTTGCTCAGAATATTGATAATACAAAGACAGCTCAACTTTTTCGGTCAGACTCTGCGCCTTTTGGGACTCCCTACAATGAATGGACAAGTAAATGGTGGATGTGGCTAATTTCTGTGCCACTTTTTGAAAGTCCAGCCGCGGATACTACTGGTCAGTATTGTGCTAAGAATCAAGCAGGGCCTGTGTGGTTCTTAGCGGGGACGTTTCAGGGACTGGCAGAACGGGCTTGTGATATCCCCGCAGACAGGGCCATTCTTCTTCCGGTATTCAATGTTGAGTGTTCTTTCGCTGAATTTCCCAACCTTAAGACTGATTCCGAACTGAGTCAGTGCGCTAAGGAAAGTATCGATAAGGTAACTCTTGTTCAGGCAAGCGTGGATGGAGTTGAAATACAAAATATAAAAAATAATAGAACGCAGTCGCCAGCTTTCAACGTAACTTTTCCTGAGCAAAATATATTCGGAGTACAGGCAGGCCCTACTAGGGCAGTATCGGATGGATTTTGGGTATTCTTGCAACCTCTATCCACGGGTATGCATGAGATCAAGTTTAAGGGAGCTCTGGTTGATTATACAACAACTAGCATTGCGACTATTACTAATGACGTTACATATCACTTGAATGTGACAGCAGTACCTGGAGGGCTCAACCAAACTCAACCAATTGTGCCTCAAAGATGACTGCCAATGACAGATTAAAAGTTCGAAGAAAGAAGCAAAAAGAATCCGAGGCTAAGTTTATGGGATAGATAGCATATTTCTTTTGCAAAGGCAGAGATTTCATCTTCCACATGAGGCAATACACGAATTTCCATCTTAGCGGGTGATGTTCCGGCGATTTCTATTTTTGACAAAAAGTTTTTTTAGGTTTGATACGGACCTCAATCATGACTGCTGAGAACGAGGGTAACACCTTTCGTGTATTTTCAACAAATTCTGCTCCCTTTGGCTTGCAATTTTCCGATTGGTGTGTGCGATGGGTCAAATGGTGTCTTGAGCAACCAATAGAAACTAACCCTGCCAAAGATATGACGGGGAAACACTGTTGTCAGAACCAAAGCGGGCCCATATGGTTTCTAGCAGGGACTTTTGGGGGCTCGGCCACCAGGAAATGTACGGTACCAAGTGGAAAGGCCATCATGTTCCCCATCCTTGAAAAGGAGTGCTCATTTGTGGAGGATACTGATATTAGAACTGAAACAGATCTAATTTCTAGGGCGACGGATGAAACTTCTCGCATTTCCCACATTGAGACTTCTATAGATGGAATCGCTTTGCAGAACCTTAATAGATATCGAGTACAAACTCCTGTGTTTGAGATAGTATTCCCTAAGAACAACGTTTACGGTGTAAAGGAAGGACCCACTCGAGCGACTTCCAATGGCTTTTGGATTCTTTTGGAGCCACTATCTCCAGGGGAACACACGATCTATTTCAAAGCAGCCCACAGAAAACCTGATTTTCAAACAGAAGTGACCTACCAATTATTATTCAAGTAGCAAAAATTTCAGTTGGTTATACCTTTAATGAAGGACTTGCTTAAAAACAGAATATGCATGATTACGAATAGCTCCTCCTCCTGCGCCTCAATTAACGGCCAACGAAAGGTGTCCTCGAATGTGATTTTCATCCGCTACGCATTAAAGATAGCCAGAGCGGAGCATCGCGCAAATAGAGTGCGACTTGGATCTTATTACATGAGCGGCACTGAACCGTAATAATGGCGCTAATCCTAGGTCGGTAGGACTGTAAAAATTACCAAGTTTATGTTTTGCAATACAGACAAATTATTGCAGTATACTTGCGCATTAATATAGCAAAAACAGGCACTCGTAGGGTTGGCTAAATTTACCTAACTCCCAATCCTTAGTCAGAGTACCATGATTACATAGGTTATCTCAATTTTATCATAAAAGGCATCTGAAGTACTGAACATTCAGATCCTCGGAATGAGGTATGGTGTCAGATTTTAAAGCGAAATCATTATTGCTAGCTCACCAAACTTCGGCAAAGACTGGAGTCTGTGCTGCAAATTCTCTTTTTTGTGAGGCCAAATTCTTCATCACCATCGTAATTGGCAAAGCTCCCTAACCATTACAATAATGAATGCGTATCATCTTAGATGGGAGAAATAGCCAGCAGCAGCTAGATCGACTTTGTAATTTATGCACAGGTTTTGTAATAGCGTTTTAAAGCACCTCAGTCTGGATTAACCTTCTTATGATCTGGAATCATCGTTATAGGGGGAGATACCAAATATTAATTGACAGATTTCCTTATTACCTACACATTGAATCGGCTTCTGGTTGCTATTTACCTGCGAAAACCAAACAAGCTTAATTGTTGATCGTTTCCACGTTCAGCGAGATGAAGAATAGTCAAAAAACGTGGCAAGCAATATTGTCTTTGTGAAAAGATGAACTTATATAGGATCCTTTAATCATGAGATTATTGGCTTATGTTGAGGGCTCTAAGGAACACAAGAACCTTTCAATTCAACCACCAAGTCAGGAAGAGGTAAAAGCTTCATGGCTCCGCTTGCTTTCTCTGCCGAGAAAAGTGAATCCTGCTTTAGATTTTACTGGTAGGAATTGTCAAGTTGGTCAAACTTCAGACAAACTGTGGTTCTTACAAAGCACTCTAGGAGGCAGTGTGAGCAGGGCATGTACCATACCTCCGGGAAGACCAATCATATGCAATGTCCTTAGTTGTGAATTATCTGATCCAGAGCTTTCAGACGAAGAGCATGCTGAGTATGAGCTCGAACAAAGGACCAAAGCGGCATTAGATAAAGTAGATCCTAAAACACTCAATTTTGAAGTCGATAACGACAAAAGAGTCATTGATGCGAATGATTGGAAAAAATATAAAGTTCAGACTCCTACGACCTACGTAGTTCTTCCATACAATAATTTGTTTCGGGTGAGGCCGGGCCTTACACGATTCGCGTCGTATGGTTTTTACGTTAAGCTGACAGGCTTACATCCTGGTCATCATACTCTATTCTTTGGAGGAGTGATACAGGGTCCAGATAAGGTACCGACTTTTGAGACATCAGCAACCTACAGTTTGAATCAGCTCTAAGATGCTCTGGATTGAACTGCAGTTAAATAACAGAGTAAACGCATATTGTGTGGTTGATAACATCTCAGACCATATCAGATCGAGACTATAACTCCTCCGTAATTTTTTCTCTATATCTATTACTTCTTCTCTTGGAATCATGCAAGAGATCCTAGTCTTCTAGTGGCTGAATCTTATCTAGAAATAAGTGTAGACGCATAATCGCCTGTCTATCTCAGCTATTCCGACTTTTATGTTAAGATATAAAGGCGCTTTTAGTGAATACGGCTATATTTTTTATCCAGTATTGAAACTCATTTATCCTTAAATCACTATTTTCAGATATTATGACGGAATTCTCAAAGTCAGTAGTTAACTGCATAACTGAATGGGGGAAGAGAGCCGCAGCATGCGATGGCAACACAGAATGTTTAGAACAGTCTGCACGTGAGTTGAGGGGATGTCTGGATGCTGCATTTCCAGATTCTAAAAAGGTGGAGATCGAAACCGATAAAGTAAACTATATGCTCTCATCAGTGTTTTTCCTTGCAAATAGGCTTTTCAAGGCCATCGAAGGATTAGCAGAATTTGACAGAGTCATGAACAGTGCTGAAAAGGATGACAGGACAAGTCTTGAAGAAAAAGAGAGCCAAGAATTGCATACGAAATTACAAAAAGAGATAGACAGCATACTGGCTAAGTACTTTTAGCAGGAGCTACAATAACATTAGACGATCCCATTTTCAAACTGCTCATAAACTTCAGGGTTTGC
The DNA here is from genome assembly GCA_035253045.1 of Nitrososphaera sp. Lineage (GTDB taxonomy): Archaea > Thermoproteota > Nitrososphaeria > Nitrososphaerales > Nitrososphaeraceae > Nitrososphaera. Next base: position 1,914 of record DATFCN010000161.1, on the reverse strand, counting down.
AAGCAGCCATCCATAATGATCATCATCATGGACATATCTCACTTCGCGGATATTCGGCACAATTTTTCGTTTTCGTAATCCAAGCAGAAACTCGCCTTGAAATGCAAGCCCTATCGTCTTTGCCTTCTGAGTTGTTTTTGAATCCCTAGGTAGCAATAAGCGATAGCTAAATTTTCCTTCTGGTTGTTGAGTTAAATAACCTTGAACCAGCCTGTCTGCTGCTTGTTGGACTGTGGATGGGCTGCTTAGATCAATTGTCTCAATCACCGGAAATTTCGCATAGACGGGATGTGGCATATTCTCAAGAAATAAAATGCACATGTGAGATAAAAAATTCACTTCTATGTCATCAATTTGTAGTTAAGTTGTTGATGATGCTCTCGTTGCTCAATGACTTGTTGTAGTTCTTCCTAAAGACGCGGGGACAGCTGCGGGGGTGGCTTTATATCTTAAAAATGCACCCTCGAGGTGTCTAATTAGGATATTTTGCCATTCGGAAAACCCTTCTGGTGTGTCAGGATAATTCTGGTAATGATCAGTCAATACCCTATTGGTGTTGGCACAATACTTTAGGTCCTCAGCAAGTTTCTTATTCATTGCACCCCTTATTATCATGCCCAGCTTGTCTACTGTGCTAAACTCTGGATGCTCGCCTTGGGTAATTTTGTCTATATCCATTTTGGACAAAAAGTGCTTCATGCCATAGTTGATCTGATCATTTGTCAACCCCTGTAGCATCCTGCGGAAGACTTCAAGGCCTGCAGTCTTGTAGCCATAATCGTCGATAAAATGCTTGTTATATTGCCAGAGACCTTTTTCAGAAGTATCTCCTGCTTGTATCGCTTCGACTGCATCCTTGCCGGCTATTGTGGCAGCGATTATTGCTGGCCCGATGCCTCCGGCATCCAGAGGCTTAGGCATCCATGCAGAATCTCCAACTAGCATGTACCCGTTTGCAACGAGGCAATCATTCTGCCGCCTTACAGATACCTGCCATGTGCCCCAAGCATTTCGATCATCATCTGAGCCGTCTGCAAGACGAGGATTCTGAATAGCAGGATTCATTTCTACATATTGGTCTATGAGGCTCTTTAGATCAGTATGGACTCCCATCGACTTGTTGCGAATGTCAAAAGCCTTTTGCTGAACTCCAAGGCCAATGTTTACTTTGCTCTTGCCTTTTGGAAATACCCAAGCATATCCTCCTGGCGCTAATTTTTGGTCCAAATGTATTATGCAATAATCCGAATCAAAGTATGTCTTGTCTTCATGCGCAAGGTCAAAGTTGTAAATGTACCTTCCTGTTGCTTCAAGATCATCGCGGTCAATCCTTCTTTGTATGAACGATTTGATAGGAAGGTTTGTTCGCATCACAGATGTTACGCCTGTGCAGTCGACTACCAGATTCGCTGTCTTTTTAAAGACACCCTTATTCTCCAAGTCGTCACCCTCTACACCAATGACTGTATTATCCTCTACAAGAAGTGAGCGAAGTGCAACTCGTCCTTTGATCTCGACTCCTGCCTTTGTTGCATCTCTCAGCTGTCTCTGTGGGAGAAGTCGCCTATTCAGCATGTAGCCCTCCCCATCAAATGAAATGCCGGTTTCATGATCTGGCGAATATGCGATTACGCCCTTTACTGGGTGCTCTATTTCCGGCTCGCCCCATGATATCTTTATTCTGCTTGACATGTAGTCGACAGTATTCTTGCCTACTGCATCACCGCAGATCCAGCCAGAGACTGTTTTTCGTCCTTGCTCAGATATAGGATTTCTATCGACAACCAAGATCCTCATAGACTGGTTGGAATAGTATGCCGCTGAGGAAGCTACTATAAGGCCAGCAAGGCCGCCGCCTGCTACAATAATGTCATAGTCCCTTTTCATTAGCGCAAGACAAGCCGTGAAAGCCGA